>NZ_JBHTZF010000007.1:0-446406 GCF_042790435.1 Streptomyces sp. NPDC056738 | reverse complement strand
ACCCGCCTCCCCTCGGCGGTCCACGCACCGCTGCCGCCGCCCGCCTTACCCGGGGCGGGACGCCCCGGCCCCGGTCCGCCGCGGTGGGGGCGCCCGGGGCCGGGAGGGGCACCGCCGGGGAAGGGGGAGCAGGCGGTGGGGACTACAGGGAGTGCACGTGCGGGCCCACCGCGTTCGACCAGGCGTTGCCCGCGGAGGCGTCCCAGTTGGTCGACCAGGTCATCGCGCCGCGCAGGCCCGGGTAGGCCTTGGCGGGCTTGAACGAACCGCAGTTGGTGAGCTTGGTCAGGCAGTCGAGGGCGTTGTTCACGATGGTCGGGGAGACGTAGCCGCTGCCCGCGCCGCTGGTGGAGGCGGGGAGGCCGAGGCCGACCTGGGACGCGTCGAGACCGCCCTGGAGCTGGATGCAGGCGAGCGCCGTCAGGAAGTCGACCGAGCCCTGCGAGTAGACCTTGCCGTCACATCCGAGCATCGAACCGCTGTTGTAGTACTGCATGTTGACGACGGTGAGGATGTCCTTGATGTTCAGCGCGGTCTGGAAGTAGGAGTTCGACGTGGACTGCATGTCGATGGTCTGCGGGGCCATGGTGATGACCAGGGACGAGCCCGCCTTCGCGGACAGCGAGCGCAGCGCCTGGGACATGTAGGTCGCGTTGAGACCGTTCTCCAGGTCGATGTCCACGCCGTCGAAGCCGTACGTCTGCATCAGGGAGTAGACGGAGTTGGCGAAGTTCGTGGCCGAGGCGGAGTCGCTCACCGAGATGGTGCCGTTCTGCCCGCCGATGGAGATGATGACCTTCTTGCCCGCGGCCTGCTTGGCCTTGATGTCGGCCTTGAACTGGTCGACGGTGTAACCGCCCAGCCCGGCCGAGTCGAGCGTGAAGCTCACGGCGCCCGGCGTGCCGGTGGCGTCGGCGAACGCGACGGCGATGATGTCGTACTGCGACTGCACCGCGGAGAGCTTCTGCACGGTCGCGCCGTTGTTGAAGTTCTGCCAGTAGCCCGTCACGGCGTGCGCGGGCACGGTTCCCCCGCCCCCGCCGCCGCCCGAGGCGCTCGTCGTCCCGGTGACGGCGGACGACTTCGCCGACTCACCGGCCGAGTTGGTCGCGCTGACCTGGAACGAGTAGGACGTCGAGGCGGAGAGCCCCGAGACGGTCGCGGAGGTTCCGGTCACCGACTGGACCTTGGAGCCGCCCTGGTAGACGTTGTAGCCGGTCGCGCCCGACACGGTGTTCCAGGCCAGGGAGACCGACGAGGAGGTCGTGGAGGACACGGCGAGACCCGCGGGGGTCGCCGGGACCGTCGGGGCCGGGTCGCCGCCACCGCCGCCGTCGGGGCCGAACACCGAGAAGTCGTCGGCGAAGTAGGCGGGCTGTCCGTACCAGCCGTGCGTCCAGACCGTCACCGACGTCGTCGAGGCACCGGTGGTGAAGGTGGTCGAGAGCTGCGTCCAGGCGGTGTTGGGCGTCCAGGTCGAGACGTCCGTCGTCCCCGTGCCGGTCGCGCCGAGGTAGGTGTAGGACCCCTGGACCCAGGCGCTCAGCGTGTACGTCGAGTTGGGCTTCACGGCGACGGACTGGGAGCACTGCGCGTAGTCCTGCCCGGCGGGCGTGGCCTTGAGGGCGGCCGAGCCGCCGTGGACCGGCGAGGAGACGGTCGCGCCGCTGCCCGCCGAACAGGTCCAGTTGCTCAGGCCGGACTCGAAGCCGGCGTTCTTGACGTTGTTGACGTCGGCGGCCTGGGCCTGGCCCGCCAGGCCCGTGAGGGAGAGGACGGACGCGGTGACGGCGGCGGCGAGCGCTCCCGCCCATCTCCGTCCGGGCATACGGGTGACGCGGTCCACTGGGTCCTCCAGGGAGAGGTGGGGGAGGGGAGGGGGAACGGAACGGTGGCCACCGCCGGTGGATACAAGTTGGTCCAGACCAATCTGGTTGTCAAGACCTCCGGCACTTCCAACACCCTTATGTGAGGCCCCAGTTGTTTTGAGACGGCTTACTCTCCGTTGATCACGCCCGCACCTTCGGTGAGATGATCTCGGAGATTCGGTGTTGAGCGGGCCATGCCGTGGATATGGTGCTGATGCAAGAGGGCGTCACCGTGGCGATCCGCGGCCGTTGAAGGAACGACTGTGACGCTCTATGGCGACAAAGGGGCGATCTGAGGCGGTGGTTGACCACCCCGCCGCAGCGAACGGGGTGTGTGCAGCGTGCCGACCGCGATAGCCGTCACCAGTCCCGATCTGGTGCTCCCACCGCACGACCGGCAGACTCCGCCGGCGGCCGTCCAGCCGCTCGGCACCCTGGAGGACTCCCTCACCGGGATGCACACGCTCATCGAGCAGCACGGGTATGTCATCGCCCTCTACCCGGCCTCCGCCGACACCGCCGTCACCCGGCGGCTGCACACCGTCCGCTCCGTCCTGGAGAGCGACCGCATCGCCCTGCTCGGCATCGAGCTGCCACCGCTCGGGATCGCCCTGCTGGCCCAGCAGTTACGCCAGCTCTCGGTCTGCGACTTCAGCCCCGGTGTGCTCGCCTCCGCCGCCCGGCTGCTCGCGCACTACATCTACGCCGGCGCCCTGCTCGGCTCGGTCGCCAAGCTCGACCGGGTCCCGGTCTCCCTGAAGTCGCACGCCAAGTCCTGGGTGCCGGGCGCCCAGTTCGCCGTACTGGCCAATCCGCGCGCCGAGCTGATCAGAGTCGGCCAGGAGGAGCTGCCCGGTCCGGAGTTCGGGACCCGGCTGCTCTCGGCGTCCGGCCAGCCGCCCTCCGACTGGGTCACCTCCACCCTCGCACCCGCCTGGCAGGTCCAGGGCGCCGCCACCGTCCCGCTGCCCGAGGAGTCGGTCCGCTGGTGGGGGACGAACCGGCTCGTCGAGTTCGCCGCCGGACTGTACGACGTCTCCGTCCTCTACCAGCTCGTGTCCTCCGTCCGGCGGGACGAGTGCCGCTGGTGCGGCCTCGAACTCATCGGTGACCGCTGCGGGTTCTGCGCCGCCCCGCTGCCGCCGCCGCCCACGGCGCAGGAGCTTCCGGCCACGACCGTCCGGGCAGCCTCTCCGGTACGCGCCCTGCCCCGCGGCGCCACATAGGCCCCTGGGGCCCGTCCGAGCCGCACGACCGCACCGGCACGACCGCACAGCGCACCAGGCACGAACCGCACAGCACGTCCGGCACGACCGCACAGCGCATCCGGCACCACCCGCCCGACCCCGCCGTCCCCGTAGATCGAGGTTGTCCTGAACATGCTGCATCAACCCGGAGGTCAGCCCCCGGATCCCCGGCAGGAACGACAGCCCGGTCCCCTTCCCGGCTCCGCCCCACGAGGAGAGATTCAGTGAACTCGCGCCAGCGCCGCGGCGTCATCCTGCTGGTCCTCTCGGTCCTGTGCGCCCTCGGCGCCTTCGCCGGAGTCCTCTCGGTGATCCGCGACGTGAACTCCAAGGTCGGCCCGGAGGTCACGGCGTACCGCCTCAAGAGCGACATCGCGCCCTACAAGGAGCTGACGGCCGACCAGTTCGAGAAGATCTCGATGCCCGAGCGGTGGCTGTCGTCCACCGCCGTCACCGACCTCGCGCGGATCCGCGGGAAGATCGCCGTGACCCGGCTGGAGAAGGGCTCCCTGCTGCAGGCCGACATGATCGTCGACAAACCCCGGCTGGCCGCGGGGCAGCAGGAGATCGCCATCATGATCGACGCCTCGACCGGCGTGGCCGGAAAGATCGACCCCGGTTCGCGGGTCAACATCTACGCCACCTTCAAGGCCGAGAACGACAAGGGCCGGGACCAGTCCAAGGTGATCGTCGAGAACGCCCGCGTCATCGACGTCGGCAAGCTCACCGCCCTCGAACCCGACCAGTCCAGCGCCGACCGGCGCAACAGCGCCGCCCAGGCCGTCCCGATCACCTTCGCGCTCGGCACCGCGGACGCCCAACGCGTCGCGTACGCCGAGTCGTTCGCCGAGCACGTCCGGCTCGCCCTGGTGGCCGGCGGCTCCGACACGATCGTGGCGCCCGGCGACCGCACGTACACCCTCGACGAGGACAAGTAGGAGGCCGCGCATGAGGTCCATGCCCACCGGGCCGCGTACGAGGCCGGCCCCCGCGACGAGGACGCGGCCGGCGCCGGGCCCCCGGTCGGGGACGCGGCGGCGGGTGCCGGGGGTGCCGTCGCCCGCCGCGGCACAGGGCACAGGGGCCGCCGCGCGGCACGCGAGCGAGGAGCTTCGCCGATGACCATCCGTATCCTTCCCGCCGTCGGCGACATCGACTCGGCCCGCTCGCTCACCACCCTGCTGAGCCAGCTCGCCGACACCGAACCCGCCCCGCCCGTACCCGACTCGACCGCCCTCCTCGACACCCTGGCGCGCCTGGCCGCCGAGTCCCTCGACGAACTCCCCGAAGTCGTCCTCGTCCACGAACGCATCGGCCCCGTACCGGCGCTGGACCTGATCCGCGACCTCGTGATGCGCTTCCCCGCCGTCGGCGTCGTCCTCATCACCGCGGACACCAGCACCGGCGTCCTCACCGCCGCCATGGACTCCGGCGCGCGCGGCATCATCGGCCTCCCGCTCGGCTACGACGCCCTCGCCGAACGCGTCCAGGCCGCCGCCGCCTGGTCCGCAGGAATGCGCCGCCACCTGCACAGCGGCGCCCCCGAGGTGTACGCGGGCCCCGGCGGCACCGTCGTCACGGTGACCGGAGCCAAGGGCGGGGTCGGCGCGACCGTCACGGCCGTCCAGCTCGCCCTCGCCGCGAAGGCGTCGGGACGCGACGTGGCGCTGCTCGACCTGGACCTGCAGTCCGGGGACGTGGCCTCGTACCTCGACGTGCAGTTCCGCCGCTCGGTGGCCGACCTCGCGGCCATCACCGACATCAACCCGCGCGTCCTCCAGGACGCCGTCTACACCCACGACAGCGGCATCGCCCTCCTGCTCGCGCCCGCCGAGGGCGAACGCGGCGAGGAGGTCACCGACCGCGTGGCCCGCCAGGTCGTCTCCGCGCTGCGCTCCCGTCACGACGTCGTGGTCGTCGACTGCGGCTCCCAGATGAACTCCGCCACCGCCGCGGCCGTCGAGATGGCCGACCGGGCCCTGCTCCTCGTCACCCCCGACGTCGTCGCCGTACGCGCCGCCAAACGCATGGTCCGGATGTGGGACCGCCTCCAGATCCGCAAGGCGGAGGAAACCACGACCGTCGTGAACCGCTTCGCCCGCGGTACGGAGATCCAGCCGTCCCTCGTCGAACGCGTCACCGGCACCAAGGTCGCCCGCGCGGCGGTCCCGGCCGCCTTCAAGGAACTCCAGTCGGTCGTCGACGCGGGCCGGCTCCAGGACCTGGACGCCCGCTCGACCGTCAAACAGGCGCTGTGGTCGCTCGCCGCCGAACTGGGCCTCGTCGTCCCCCAGGAGGGCGGGGCGGGCGGCAGACGCCGCAAGGCGTCCGCGTCCGACCGGGGCGCGCTCTCGCTCCGCGGCCGGGGAAGCGACCGGGGAGCGGTCACCCTCGAATTCGCCGGGATGTTCCCGCTGCTCCTGGTCGTCATGACGATCCTGTGGCAGTGCGTGCTGTACGGCTACTCGTACTCGCTGGCCGGGAACGCGGCCGACGAGGCGGCACGGGCCGCCACCGCGGCGTACGCCGTCCACGGCGACGTCGCGGGCGCCTGCGCGGCGGCGGGGAGCAGACATCTGCCGGGCTCCTGGAAGGACGCGGGCATCGCGTGCGGCTCGTCGGGCCAGGTCATGACGGCCACCGTCGACGTCGACGTCCCGCTCTTCTTCCCCGGCTTCGACGCGGGCTTCCACGTGCAGGGCAAGGCGGGCGCGGCGCTGGAGGGGGACGACGGATGAGGACGCACCCGCGGACGGCATCCGGCGGAAGGGGACGTGCCGGTACGTCACGTGTCCGCCGCCCACGTCCGGATCGGGCAACGCTTCGCACCGCACCGACGTCTGATCCAGCGGCGACGGACGGATGTACCGGCACGCCCCCGACCCACGACGTACCCGCGCCCGTCACCGCCGCCGCACCGGTGACCACACCGGCACCCGCACCCGCGAGCAGGCTCCGGGACGACCGGGGCGTCTCCATCCTGGAGTTCGTCGGGTTCCTGCCGATCCTGCTGCTCATCGGGATGGCGACCATCCAGCTCGGGCTCATCGGGTACGGCGTCAACCAGGCCGGCTCCGGGGCGCGGGCGGCCGCGCGGGTCGCCTCGCAGGGCGGCGAGGGCGGGGCGGCCGGGACGGCCGCCGTGAGCGGATGGCTCGACCCGAGCGTGTCGTTGGAGGGAGGGCCCGGGACCGACCTCACCACCGCCACGGTCACGGTCACGGTCCCCAACGTCATCCCCCTCTTCGACCGTTACACCGTCAGCCGCCACGCCACCATGCCCACCGACGACTGACCGGGAGGAGCCGACACCATGAGCCTGCGATCCCGCATCGCCTCCCCCGACGAGGGGGGACCCGCCCGTGAGGACGGACACCTCGTCGCCGTCTACCGCGCCAAACTCCTCGAGGAGATCGACCTCGCCGAGATGTCGAGCCTGGCGGCGGCCGAGAGAAGGGTCCGTCTCGAACGGGTCCTCGGCCACATCATCAGCCGCGAGGGCCCGGTCCTCTCCACCGCCGAACGCTCCCAGCTCATCCGCCGGGTCGTCGACGAGGCCCTGGGACTCGGCGTCCTCGAACCGCTCCTCGCCGACGCGTCCATCACCGAGATCATGGTCAACGGCCCGGACTCGATCTTCGTCGAGCGGGCCGGCCGCGTCGAGCAGCTCCCGCTGCGCTTCGCCTCCAACGAGCAGCTCATGCAGACCATCGAACGCATCGTCTCGACGGTCAACCGCCGCGTCGACGAGTCCAACCCGATGGTCGATGCCCGCCTGCCCACCGGCGAACGCGTCAACGTCATCATCCCGCCGCTCGCCCTGACCGGCCCCACCCTCACCATCCGCCGCTTCCCCCGCGCCTACACGCTCCCCGAGCTGATCGGCCTCGGCTCCCTGGACGAGCAGACGCTCATGCTGCTCGCCGCCTTCGTCCGGGCCCGTTTCAACGTCATCGTCAGCGGCGGCACCGGCAGCGGCAAGACCACCCTGCTCAACGCGCTCTCCGGTCTGATCCCCTCGCACGAGCGCATCATCACGATCGAGGACTCCGCGGAGCTCCAGCTCCAGCAGGAGCACGTCATCCGCCTCGAATCACGCCCCCCGAACGTGGAGGGCAAGGGCCAGATCACCATCCGCGACCTGGTCCGCAACTCCCTGCGCATGCGACCCGACCGCATCATCGTCGGCGAGGTCCGCGGCGGCGAGACCCTCGACATGCTCCAGGCCATGTCGACCGGCCACGACGGCTCCCTCGCCACCGTCCACGCGAACTCCGCCGAGGACGCCCTCATGCGCCTCCAGACCCTCGGCTCGATGTCCGAGGTCCAGATCCCCTTCGAGGCGCTCAAGGACCAGATCAACTCCGCCGTCGACGTCGTCGTCCAGCTCTCCCGGCACGCCGACGGCTCCCGCAAGGTCACGGAGGTCGCGCTGCTCGTCTCGCACGGTCGCGAGCAGTTCCGGGTCACCCCCGTCACCCGCTTCGTGCCCCGCCCGGTGGGATCCGACCGCGTCGTGAGGGGCCACTTCGAGCACCTTCCGCTCCCGCGCCCGGTCGCGGAGAAGCTGTACGTCGCCAACGAGCCGCTGCCGCCCGCCTTCGGGGTCGCCGAGGCCATCGACGTACTCAACACGAGGCAGGCGATCGGATGACGCCTTCGACAGGGGGACCCGCCACCGAGGTGTCCCGGGCCGAGCGGTCCGCCGCCCCCTTCACCCCCGCCCTCCTCGCCCTCGCCCCTCTCACTCCCGTGCCCCTCAACCCCGTGCCTCTCACCCCCTCGCCCCTCACCTCCGAAGGGAGGCAGCCATGAACAACGACCCCGCACTCCTCGCCCTCGGCGGGACACTCCTCGGCGGCACGCTCGCCGTCGCCGGAGTGCACATTTACGCCTCGGGCCGCGCCCAGCGACGGGACCTCCTCGACCGCCTCTCCGGCGGCGGCCTGCCCCCGACGGCGGGCGGCAGGACACGCCGCTTCGCGGGCGTCGACCGCCGGCTGCGCCGCACCGGCCTCGGCCGCACGATCCACCTGCGCCTGACGGCCACGGGACTCGATCTCACGGCGGGGGAGTTCTTCACCTACGTCACCGCCGTGGTCGTCGCCCTGTGGCTGATCGCGGCCGCGACCCTGGCCCCCTTCTTCGGCCCGATCGCGGCCCTCCTCGGCGTGTGGAGCGCGGGCATCTTCCTCAACTGGCAGCGCCAGAAACGTATCGAGGCGTTCATCAACCAACTTCCCGACGTGGCACGCCTGCTGGCGAACGCGACGGCGGCCGGCCTCGCCCTGCGGACGGCGCTCGCCATGGCCGCGGAGGAGCTGGAGGCCCCGGCGGGCGAGGAACTGGCGCACGTGGCGGACCAGTTGATGCTGGGCCGCACGATCGACGACGCCCTCGGGGAGCTGTCGGAGCGACTGCCCTCCCGCGAGCTGATCGTCCTGGTCACCACCCTCGTCCTGGCGAACAAGGCCGGCGGCTCCGTCGTCAGCTCCCTGCGCAACCTCACCCAGACCCTGGAGGACCGCAAGGAGACCCGCCGCGAGGTCCGCACGATGCTCTCCGAGGTCAACGCGACCGCCTTCACGGTCCCCTTCCTCGGCATCGGCTCGCTCGTGCTCATCAACTCCTCGAACGAGGGAGCCCTCGCCCGCGTCACCGGCTCCCCCCTCGGCCAGGGCCTCGTCCTGCTGGCCCTCGGCCTCTACACCGTGGGCTTCTTCGTCATCCGCCGGCTCGGCAAGATCGAAGTGTGAGGGAGGGATCACCATGCTGCCGCTGCTGCTCGCCGTCCTGATGGGCGCGGCCGTCGCGGGCGTCCTCCTGGGCGTCCGGATGATCCGCTCCGAGGTCAAACTCCCCAGCGACCTCCAGCTCGCCCTGGAGGTCGGCGGCACCCGTGTCTCGGCCGCGGACTCGGCCGTCGACCGCCTCGGGATGCGCTTCGCGCCGACCGTCCTGCGTCTGATGGGCCCGCGGCGGGTGGACGCCAAACGCCGGCGCATCGACATGGCCGGCAACCCCGGCGGTCTGACCCTGAACCGCTACGCGGCCCGCCGCGCGGTGTACGGGGTCTTCGGCGTCGTCCTCGGGCTGGTCTTCCTCTCCAACGGCCAGCTCCTCTTCGCCGTGCTCACCTTCGCCTTCGGGCTGGTCGCCGCGGACGCCCTCATCTGGCAGGCCGTCCGGGAGCGCAAGGAGGTCATCGACCGCACCCTGCCCGACTTCCTCGACGTCCTCGCCGTCGTCGTCTCCGCGGGTCTCGGCTTCCGGCAGGCCCTGGACCGCGTCGCCGAGAAGTACGAGGGACCCTGGGCGGACGAACTGCGCATCACCCTGAGCCAGATGGACATGGGCGTCAGCCGCCGCCAGGCCTTCGACGAGCTGCGCCGACGCAACTCCTCCGAGCAGGTGGCCCAGTTCGTCTCGGCGCTCCAGCAGGGCGAGGAACTCGGCTCCCCGATCGCCGAGACCCTCATCCAGCTCGCCACCGACATGCGCCGCACCGACGCGCAGAACGCCCGCCGCCGGGCCGCCAAGACCATCCCCAAGGCCACGATGGTCACGCTGGTGTTCATGCTCCCGGCGACGATGATCCTCATCGCGACGGGCATGTTCCTGGGCTCGGGCACCGACTTCGGCTCGATCCTGGGGCGCTGATGAAGAGCCTTCCGAGGAGCCGGGGTGGCGCGGCCCGCGAGCGCCTGCGCCAGTCCTTCGAGCTCGCACGAAGCCGTGGACGGCGGTCCGTCCGCCTCGCGCGAGGCCGTGCGCGGCGGTTCCTCCGGCTCGCGCGGACCCGCGAACAGCGGGGCACCGGCTACCTCGCCGACGACGCGCCCGCGCCCGGCGGCATCCGCCTCCAGCTCAACGCCCTCCAGGCGCTGTGCCGCCAGGCCTTCGCGGTCCGGCTGGCGGCCATCGTGGTCGGCGCGCCCTTCGCGATGTCGAACGCCACGGGCGGCCTCCTGCGCTACGCGGTCCTCGCGGCCGCCGTCCTCGGCGTCATGGGTTCGTACGCCATGCTCCGGGACTGGGACCGCTTCGGCCCGCGCCTTCTCGCCCACCCGACCCTGATGGGCCTGGACCTCAGCTTCGGCGCGGTCCTGCTCCTCACCGCGTCCCCGGCCTCCCCCCTCGCCTACGCCACGGTCTGCACCCCGCTCCTGTCCGGCCTGCTGTACGGCTGGCGCGGCGCGGGCGTCTTCACCGGATTCCAGCTCGTCGTGCTGCTCACGGTGTTCCGGGCCTGGGAACACCGGCCGGGGGCGGGATCCAACACCCTGCTCATCGCGGGTTTCTGCGTCGGCGCCGGCATCATCGGGGTGACCCTGCGCAATCTGCTGTTCCGCTTCGGCACGGCGGGACAGGCCCTGGCCGAGGCGACCAGCAGGCTCGCCGTCGCGGAGGCCGTGGAGTCCGAACGGGCCCGCATGGCGCGCGAGATGCACGACTCGGTGGCCAAGACGCTGTACGGGCTCGCGCTCGCCGCTGAGGCGCTGGCCGCCTCCTCGGAGAGCGGGGACCCGGGGGCGCTCAAACGCCAGGCGACCGCCGTCGCGGACGCGGCACGCCTCGCCGCCGCCGAGTCCCGCACCCTCCTGACGGACCTGCGACGGCACAGCGACCTGACCGACCCCGACATCGACCTGCTGCCCGAACTCGACGCCATGGCGACCGACTTCGAGGCGCGCACCGGCCTCGCCCCGGTCGTACGGCTCCGGGGCGCGCCCCCGGTCCTGCCCAGCAGCGCCGCCCACCACGTCCTCGCGATCGTGTCCGAGGCCCTGGAGAACGCCCACCGGCACGCGGACGCGAGCACGCTGACCGTCGAACTCGATGTTTCCGCGCACGTGTTCGCGCTTCTCGTCCGTGACGACGGCGTCGGCCTCCCGGCTCCGGCGACCCCCGCCAGGCTCACCGCCTGGACGAGATCCGGCCATTTCGGCCTGCTCGGCATGACGGAACGGGCCGCGTGCGTCGGCGGCCTCCTCCGGCTGGACCGGCCCCTCGGCGGGGGCACCGAGGTCCGGCTGACCCTCCCGCTCCAGGCGGCCGCCCTTCCCGTTCCCCCCACTTCCCAAGAGGAGGCCGCACATGCCTGACCAGGCACTTCCCGGCCCGTCCCTGCGTGTCCTCGTGGCCGACGACAACCCGGTCGTACGGGCCGGCCTGACCGCGCTGCTGGACGCGCACCCCGACATCACGGTCGTCGCGGCGGCACGGGACGGGGCGGAGGCGCTGGACCGTGCCGCCCTCCTCGTCCCGGACGTGGTCCTCCTCGACGTCCGGATGCCCGGCACGGACGGCCTCACCGCGCTGCCCGCACTGTGCGCGATCGCGCCCGTCATGATGCTGACGTACAGCCGTGAACCCGAGGTCGTGGCGGAAGCCCTGCGCAGAGGCGCGTCCGGCTACCTCGTCCATGGCGAGTTCACGGCGGCCGAACTGATCGCCGCCGTACGGGAGATGCGCCACGGGCACCCGACTGTCCCGGATTCACTCGGAGTTTCGTACCAACCCCACTCGTTCTCTTCGCATCTGCAACCGGCTGTGGCACAGTCTTCGGAGGCTCGGCCCTTACCGGCGGCGGGACTTCACCGCCATGCCGTCCATCAGTCCGAGTTCGGCCTGAGTTCGAGGGAGGTGGAGGTGATGGACCTCATCGCGGCCGGCATGAACAACCGGCAGATCGCCGCCACCTGCTTCATCGCTGAGAAGACCGTGAAGAACCACATCAATCGCATCTTCGCGAAGCTGCACAGTTCCTCGCGGAGCGAAGCGATCGCCCACTGGCTGGGCACCGCGCACGAGGGGTGGGGGCGATGACTCCGCACCGCGTTCCCCACCAGCGAAGTTGGGCCCCTGGGCCCACTCGCGGTAGGCGACTTCTCACGTACGGTGCTCGGGTCGTTAGTGGCCTCGGCAGGGAGGGCAGTCCTGATGAACAGGTTCACCGCATGGACCCGAACGGTGATCGCCCGGACACGGGGCGCCCACCGGGACGCGGGGGCGGGGTTCGTGGAGTACGCGGGCTTGATGATCATCATCGCGGGGATCTTCACATTGATCGACAGCCTGGGGCTGGACGGGCTGATCTCGCAGGCGATCCTGAACGCCGTGCAGGACGTCATCGGCGGCTGATCCTCGCCGACAAGGCGAGTGACCGAGGACAGACCCTCCCCATTTACATCTGGCTGACAGGGATCCTGCTCTTCGCCGCTTTCGCCTTCTTCGCCTTCGCCCAAGCAGCGTCCGCCCGCAATGGAGCTCAATCCGCGGCGGACGCTGCGGCGTTGGCGGCCGCGCAGGATTCCCGCGACGAGCTTGTACAAGGGCTGACCGGAGCCATCGGTACGGACGACGGCTGGCTGGACTGGCTCGACGGTGACAAGTTCCAGGGTGCGGGGGCCGCGGCCGCCGCCGCCCGACTGGCCGCCGAGAACGACTCGGACGTACAAAGTGGGCCTGAGCCCACCGTCGTGAACGGATTCCCCGGGTATCGCGTGGCGATCGAGACCCGGTACACGGTCGGCAAGTCGATCATCCCGGGCACGGAGAGCCGTCATGCCACGGCCCACGCGACGGCCGTCATCGAGCCGCGCTGCACCGTGCCCACCGACGCGGACCCCAAGAAGCCCGTACGGCTGGATTGTGCCGGGCACCCCGTGGACATCGATCCCGAACATTTCCATTCGGACGAACTTCCCGACGCGTCCGTGCTGTTCTCAGTGCATCTGGCCGAGTGAGAGGAAGCCGTACCGATGGATCTCCGGCACACCATGAAGGGCCGCAGGGTCATGGCCGCGGTGGCGATCAGTACCGGATTGCTCCTCACGGTGTCCGGGTGTGGCGGTGGGGACGGCGACGGCAAGCCGAAGGCTGTCTCGTCCTCCTCCCAGCCGGCCGCGGAGGGCGGCGCGAAGCAGGCGTCACCGACAGCGAGTCAGGACCAGGTGCTGGCCGAGGTCAAAGGTGAGAACGGAATCACTCTTGCGGTCACCTCGGCCAAGCGCGACCAAGGAGGCTTCGTGACCGTCGAAGGGACGGTCACGAACAACACCGACAGCGTCTGGATCGCGGCGGACTGGCGGGGTGACGAAAGGGAGTTGTCCAAGAACGGCGCGTCCATCGCCGGCGCCAGCCTGATTGATCAAAAAGGCAAGAAGAAGTACCTCATCCTCCGGGACACCTCGGGCCGCTGCCTGTGCACCCAGTTCACCGGCGGCGTCAGCCAGGGCGAGACCACCCAGTGGTTCGCCCAGTTCCCCGCACCCCCCGCCGGAACCGACGCCGTCGACTTCCAGGTCGGCTCCATGCCACCCGCCTCCATCGAGATCTCCGAGGGCTGACCCATGGCCCTCCCGCCCCGAGCCGCCGCGACGGCGTTCACGGCTCTCGCCGTACTGGTCACCCTCGGCCTGCCCGGGCCCGCGCACGCCGACGACAGCGATCCCAGTGCCCCGCCCGGCAGCGTCACCACCTCCCCGCCCCCCGATGTCGACGCCAACAGTCCGGGGCTCAAGCTCGCCGACGGCGCCACCCTCGCGCCCGCCAAGGTGCTGGACATCAAGTCGGTCGTGGAGGACCTGGGCGGCGAGGAGCGCCGGGAGGACACCAACGAGGACGTGACGTTCGCCCTCCAGGCGGAGGTCCTGTTCCCCAAGGACAGCTCCAAGCTCAACCCGGAGTCCCAGTCCCGTATCCAGGCGATCGCCGACGAGATCAAGGCCCAGCACGCCACGACCGTCCGCGTCTTCGGGTTCACCGACAACCTCGGCTCGTACGCGCACGGCCTGACCCTCTCCAAGAAGCGCGCGGAGGAGGTGCACGACCGGCTGGCCGCCGCGCTCGGTCCGGCGGAGGCGGACGTCACCTTCGAGGTGCGGGGCTACAGCGAGGACTACCCGATCGCGGACAACACCTCGGAACAGGGCCGCCGCAAGAACCGCCGGGTGGAGGTGACCTTCCCGAGGGGCGCCGCGGACGGGAACAGCGCCTGACGCGCGCGTCACCTTCTCCCGCGCCCGGCCTCCTGGCAGCATGCCCCCGACGAACGGGTCGCGCACGAGGTCGATGGAGTCCGCCATGAGGAAGATCGTGTTGATGTCGTCGGTGTCCCTCGACGGATACATGGAGGGCCCGGACCGCGACATCGAATGGCACCGGGTCGACGCCGAACTGCACCAGCACTTCAACGACCTGGTCAAAGGCTTCGGCGCCCTGATGTCCGGACGGGTGACCTACGAACTGATGGCCTCCTACTGGCCGACGGCCGACAAGGACCCGGACATCAGCCCGGAGATGGCCGAGTTCGCCGGGATCTGGCGGAACATTCCCAAGGTGGTGTTCTCGCGGACGCTCGACCGCGGCACGGGACACACCACGGTCGTACGGGAGGTCGTGCCCGAGGAGATCTTGGCGCTCAAGGCGCAGGAGGGCGGCGACCTCGCGCTCAGCGGCGCCGACATCGCCGCGGAGTTCCTGCGGCTGCGCCTCGTCGACGAGATCAGGCTGTACGTGCACCCCGTCCTCCTCGGCGCCGGCAAGCCGCTGTTCCCCGAGTCCGAGGCCCCGACCGACCTCCGCCTCGTCGAGACGCGGACCTTCGGCAACGGCGTCACCCTCCTGCGCTACGAGCGCGACACCACCGCGGGGCCGGGCGATGCCGCCGGGACGCCGGGAACCGCCGGGACGGACCGCGCGTAAAGCGGTTGTCCGCCGGGGGAGGCCCGGGTAGGAAGACGGCATGACCTCGCTCGGTGTCGTCTTCCGCCCCCAACTGCCCCCCGAGCGGCTGCGCGCCCTGGCCCGCGCGGCGGAGGAGGCGGGGCTGGAGGAGCTGTGGCTGTGGGAGGACTGTTTCCTCGAAGGCGGAATCTCCGCCGCCGCGGCGGCCCTCGCCTGGACCGAGCGCCTGCGGGTGGGAGTGGGACTGCTGCCCGTCCCGCTGCGGAACGTCGCCGTCACGGCGATGGAGGCCGCCACCCTGTACCGGCTGTTCCCCGGGCGGGCCACCGTCGCGGTCGGCCACGGCGTCCAGGACTGGATGGGACAGGTCGGGGCACGGGCCGAGTCGCCCATGACGTTGCTGCGGGAACATCTCGACGCGCTGCGCGCCCTGTTGCGCGGCGAGCGGGTGACCACCGAGGGGCGGTACGTGAAACTCGACGGGGTCGCCCTCGACTGGCCGCCCTCCGAGGTGCCCGAGGTCCTCACCGGCGCCACCGGGCCCCGCACGCTCCGGCTGGCCGGACAGGCGGCCGACGGCACGGTCCTCACCGCCTCGACCACGGTCGACGGGGTACGGCGGGCCCGCCGGCTCATCGACGAGGGACGGCGGGCGGCCGGCCGGACGGAGGAACACCACCGGGTCGTCGTCTATCTGCTCACCGCCACCGGGGACGGCGCGGCCGGCCGGTTGCGCGCCGAGATCGAGGCCGACGGCGACGGCTCCGTCCCGGAGCTCGGGGTCGCGGGTGACGCGGACGCCGTCGCCGAGGCCGTCCGGCGTCTCCTCGACGCCGGTGCCGACACGGTGGTCCTCCAGCCCACCGCCGACGAGCCGGACCCCGAGGGCTTCGTCCGCTTCGCCGCGGAACGGGTCCGCCCGCTGATCTCCACGGCAGATTGACCGAAAACCTCCCAATGGAGGTCACTCGGCGTGAGATGTCCGTCCGGAGGGATCGGCGGCGGACCGGGCGGGCGACGCGCCGTGTGCGCGACATCCGCACGGGGTTTCCACATCGTTATCGATCGGCTGTCGCCAGGGTTGTTCGGCTGACGTAAGTTCAGACCAAGGTAATTCGCGTGAGCAAAGCTGCGCGTGTGGCACCGCGCAGAGGAGGGGGCTGCGCGGTGCTGCCTTCCCTGGTGACGCGCTGTCAGGCGTACCGGACGGTGATCCGCGCGCCGCGTCGCACGCCCCAGCGCTCCATCGACCCGGCCTCCGCCTCCAGGACGTGCCGGGCCCGGGGTCGCGGCAGTCCCAGCCGGCCCGGGCGCATCGTGCGTACCGCCAGGACCCGCGACGACCGGTCCAGATAGGCGACGTCGATCGCGAACCGCATCCCCAGGGTGTGCACCGAGCTCGCCGGTGTGAGCAGCAGCGCGCCCTCGATCCCCGAGCGCCCGAGCAGTCCCCGCCGCCGGGCGCGCGCCGTGGCGGCCAGTTCCAGGGGCACCGGCTCGGATGTCCCCTGCGGTGTGTCCGTCGTGAACGTGGCCATGGGTGCGAAGTTAGCGGGCGGGTCAAGCCGGGGGCGCCACGCGGATCACTCGCCCGGAGTACGGACGGGCGCGGCGGTGCCATGTCGTGGAAACGGTCACGAACCCATTGGATCTCTGTCGATCCTCCACGATTCCCTTTGAATCAGCCATGAATCGGCCATGATCACGCCCGGAATCCATGGTTCCGCGCTCATCGCGGCGTTGTCGGACGACTCCGGAGAGTAGTTGTGGCACGCGGATGCACGCAGCATCACTTACGAAGGGTTATGGTGGAAACCCCCCCTCGGGCCGGTCCGTCTCCCCCCCACGGACCGGCCCGTTTTTTGTGCCCACGACGGCCCGCCCGGCGGGCGCCCCCGTGCGCCCCTCGGACCGGCCGCCGCGTGCGGCCCGGGATTCCGGTGACTCAGTGCCGTTGGGCCCAGATGTTCGTGCCCCGCGTCGACACCGCGAACGTGTCGATCTCCCTCAGCTCCTCGTCGGTGAGCCGCGGGGCCGCCAGTGCCTCCAGGTTCTCCTCGAGCTGGCGCACGCTGGACGCGCCGATGAGGGCGGAGGTCATCCGCTGGTCGCGCAGCACCCAGGAGAGCGCGAGCTGGGCGAGCGACTGGCCGCGCCGGGCCGCGATGTCGTTCAGCCCGTTCAGCCGGCGCACGACCTCGTCGCTCAGCAGCCCCGGGTCCAGCGACTTGCCCTGGGTGGCGCGCGAGCCCTCCGGGATGCCCTGGAGGTACTTCCCCGTCAGCAGACCCTGCGCGAGCGGCGCGAAGGAGATGCAGCCCATGCCGGCCGCCTCCAGCGTGTCGAGCAGTCCGTCGTCCTCGGTCCAGCGGTTGAGCATCGAGTACGAGGGCTGGTGGATCAGCGGACGGACGCCCATCCCGGTCAGGATCCGGGCCGCCTCCGCCGTCTGCTCGCTGCTGTAGGAGGAGACGCCGACGTACAGCGCCTTGCCCTGCTGGACGGCGGACGCCAGCGCGCCCATCGTCTCCTCCAGCGGGGTGTCCGGGTCGAAGCGGTGCGAGTAGAAGATGTCGACGTGGTCGAGGCCCATCCGCCGCAGCGACTGGTCCAGCGAGGACAGCAGGTACTTGCGGCTGCCCCACTCGCCGTACGGACCGGGCCACATGTCGTAGCCCGCCTTGGTCGAGATGACCAGCTCGTCCCGGTAGGGCGCGAAATCCTCCTTCAGGAGCCTGCCGAAGTTCAGTTCCGCCGAGCCGGGCGGCGGTCCATAGTTGTTGGCGAGGTCGAAATGGGTGACGCCGAGATCGAAGGCGCGGCGCAGGATCGCGCGCTGGGAGTCGAGCGAGCGGTCGTCGCCGAAGTTGTGCCACAGACCGAGCGAGATCGCGGGCAGTTTGAGCCCGCTGCGGCCCGTACGCCGGTATTCCATCGAGTCGTACCGCTCCGTTGCGGCACGGTACAGAGTGGGGTCGTTCATGGGGACGAACCTATGTCAGGGTGCACAGGCCCCTCGGCAGGCCTCGCGTTGCGCAGGGGTAGGCTTCGCCCCGGGGGACCGCCATATGGACAGGGACTGTGCTCGGGCGCGGCTGTCCGATCCGCACGGAGGGGCTGACAACACGTGACCTTGCGCGACAACCTGCGCCGTCTGCTGGTCAGGTTCTATGCACGCAGGGTGGAAGGCCACCTCGACCACGACCAGGTGCCCAAGCACATCGGCGTCATCATGGACGGCAACCGCCGCTGGGCGAAGGCCGCCGGTTCGACGACCGCCCAGGGACACCGGGCCGGAGCGGACAAGATCGAGGAGTTCCTCGGCTGGTGCGCGGAGACCGATGTCGAGGTCGTCACCCTGTGGCTGCTGTCCACCGACAACTTCGACCGCCCGCAGGAGGAGCTCGGTCCGCTCCTCGGCATCATCGAGGGCGTCGTGCGCACCCTGGCGGCCGACGGCCGCTGGCGGGTGCACCACGTCGGGACGCGGGACATCCTGCCCTCCCCGATGCAGTCGGCGCTCAAGGAGGCCGAGGAGGCCACCGCGCACGTCGAGGGCATAGTCGTGAACGTCGCCATCGGCTACGGCGGCCGCCAGGAGATCGCCGACGCCGTGCGCTCGATGATCCTCGACGCCGCGGACAAGGGGACCTCGATGGAGGACCTCGCCGACCGCGTCGACGTCGACCTCATCGGCAAGCACCTCTACACCGGTGCCCAGCCCGACCCCGACCTGGTGATCCGCACCAGCGGCGAGCAGCGGCTGTCCGGATTCATGCTCTGGCAGACCGCCCACTCCGAGTACTACTTCTGCGAAGTCTTCTGGCCGGCCTTCCGCAAGGTCGACTTCCTGCGCGCCCTGCGCGACTACGCGGCGCGACACCGCCGCTACGGAGGCTGAAACACCGGGCATCCCGCGTACTTCGGGGTGCCCGGGAGGGACGCACGTCATCGGGAGTTAACGAACGCGCCGTCATGTGCCCTGGCATGGCTTGGCTCGTTCGAGGGCATAAGCCTTGCAGGTCGACGCCCGAACCACGGGTGTCGTATCTCAGCGGACGGCACGGGGCCGTCCGCCCGGGAGGCCCTTTGCACCAGCGCGATCGTGCGGTCAGCACGGACGAGGCGGAGGGCCGGTTTTCGGCCCGTGCATCGGTGCCGCGAACCGGTCCAGATCTCCTTCGTCGCTCCCCGACCTCATCCGAGGGGGTACGTCCTTCCGTGGTGACCAGCACAAAGCGCCGTAATCCAGACCGGCGCACCTATGTTCTCGACACCAGCGTCCTGCTGGCCGACCCGAATGCCCTGAGCCGCTTCGACGAGCACGAAGTCGTGCTGCCGATCGTCGTGGTCACGGAGCTGGAGGCCAAGCGGCACCATCCCGAACTCGGCTACTTCGCCCGGCAGGCGCTGCGCCTGCTCGACGAGTTCCGGGTCCGGCACGGCCGCCTCGACTCCCCGATCCCCGTCGGGGACCTCGGCGGGACGGTACGCGTCGAGCTCAACCACTCGGACCCCAGCGTCCTGCCCAGCGGGTACCGCCTGGGGGACAACGACTCCCGCATCCTCGCGGTCGCCCGCAACCTGCAGGCCGAGGGATACGACGTCACCGTCGTCTCGAAGGACCTGCCGCTCAGGATCAAGGCGTCCTCGGTGGGTCTCCTCGCCGAGGAGTACCGCGCGGAGCTCGCCATCACGGGCTCGTCCGGTTGGACCGGGATGTCCGAACTGGCCCTGTCCGGCGAACAGGTGGACATCCTCTTCGAGGAGGGGCACGCCTACGTCCCCGAAGCGGCCGGTCTGCCGGTGCACACGGGACTGACGATCCAGTCGGAGCGCGGCAAGGCCCTCGGCCGTGTCACGGCCGAGGGCAACGTCCGGCTCGTGCGCGGCGACCGCGAGGCCTTCGGCATCAAGGGCCGCAGCGCGGAGCAGCGCATCGCGCTCGACCTGCTGCTCGACCCGGACGTCGGGATCGTGTCGATGGGCGGCCGGGCCGGCACCGGCAAGTCCGCGCTCGCGCTGTGCGCGGGCCTGGAGGCCGTCCTGGAACGCCGCCAGCACCAGAAGGTGATGGTCTTCCGGCCGCTGTACGCGGTGGGCGGGCAGGAGCTCGGCTATCTGCCCGGCTCCGAGTCCGAGAAGATGAGCCCCTGGGCCCAGGCGGTCTTCGACACGCTCTCCGCGGTCACCAGCCGCGAGGTCATCGAGGAGGTCACCGCGCGCGGCATGCTGGAGGTCCTGCCGCTCACGCACATCCGCGGCCGCTCGCTCCACGACGCGTTCGTGATCGTGGACGAGGCCCAGTCCCTGGAACGGAACGTCCTGTTGACCGTTCTGTCCCGTATCGGCGCCAATTCGCGGGTCGTTCTGACCCATGACGTGGCACAAAGGGACAATCTGCGCGTCGGGCGCTATGACGGAGTGGTCGCCGTCGTAGAGAAGTTGAAGGGCCATCCGCTCTTCGCGCACGTCACGCTGAATCGTTCCGAGAGGTCCCAGATTGCGGCACTCGTGACCGAAATGCTGGAGGACGGGCAGATCTGATCCAGGCTGCCCCACCTGCTCAAAGGGTGGTGCATACACGCTGGTTGGCGCCGTCCGGCAAAGGCGAAGAGCCTAGCCGGGCGGCGTCTTGCTGCGCTGGTGTTTCCGCGAAACAGCCGAGGCAAACGGGGTGTGAGCTTTCACACGCGACACGGAATTGCCGAGCGGCGCCGGGTAACGGCTAGAGTCTCACTCCTGTCAGGCCCCGCATACGACACACCTGTACCCCCAGCGGCACAGAACACCGGAACCTCAGAACTCCATAGAGCCGTCGTATGCCGCCCGCGCACCACGTGGCGCTCCCTCAGCGGGAGTTGCCCACCGGGCCCGTGTCTCCCCGTGACCCCGCAGTTGGGAGGCCAGCGCCGAGGGGCACGATTGCGTCCGCGAGGGTCACCTAAACGGGCGATGCTGGAAGGAAACCGTGTGAGCCGGATTTCGGTCCGGGGATTCGCAGTGGCTTCGGCCACCGCGGTCACCGCTGTCGGAAGCGTGGTCGGAGTTGCCTCGGGCAGCGTCGCCCAGCCCTCGAACGATGCCGAGGCGACGGCGAGCGACTCGACTCTCCTCGCAGACATACCTGCCGGCCAGCAGGCCCAGGTGCAGACCGCTTCCCTGACGCAGCAGGCCGATGCCCAGGCCATCGCCGCCGACGCGAGCGCCAAGAAGGACGCGGAGGCGGCCGCCCGCAAGCAGGCGGCCGACGACGCCGTCGCGAAGCAGAAGGCTGCTGCGAAGGCGGAGAAGGAAGCCAAGGAGCGCAAGGCGGCGGAGGAAGCGGCCAGCCGCTCCGCGACGCGCGACGCCTCCAGCTTCTCGGTCAAGTCCTCGTACACCGTCGCCCAGATCCAGGCGATGGCGGCTCAGATGGTGCCGAGCGGTCAGTTCCAGTGCTTCAGCAACATCGTGAACCACGAGTCGAGCTGGAACTACCACGCCGTCAACGCCTCCTCCGGTGCCTACGGTCTCTTCCAGGCCCTGCCCGCGGGCAAGTACGCCTCGGCCGGTTCCGACTGGCAGACCAACCCGGCCACCCAGATCAAGTGGGGCCTGAACTACATGAACAGCCGGTACGGCAGCCCCTGTGAGGCCTGGTCGTTCTGGCAGGCCAACAGCTGGTACTGAGTTCCACGTCGTACGCCGGCGGCTCAACCTTGCGGAGCCCCTCCCCGTCCTACGGGGAGGGGCTCCGGCCATGTACGGTCGGACCCGACGACTCCAGGGGGAGTGGTGGGGAGCGGCGGGGGAAGAGGACGCATCATGTCGCGTGTACCAGGATGGCTCGGCCGGATCGGCGCCGGACTCACCGAGCTGGGAGAGCGGTTGGACGAACGCCGCGCCGAGGTCGAACTCGAGTCGCGGGGCCCGCTCGACGGCGAGGACGGCTCCGACGGGTCCGCCCCGCTCGACGCACCCGGCCCCCAGGCGAAGACTCCCGCGCCCTCCGGTACCCCTGACGGCCCGGCGGACGCCGACGCCTCCACGCTCCCGGTCCAGCGCCCCTCCGAGGAGCAGGCCGCGGCGCTCGCGCACGCGCCGCACCCCCACCGTCCCGACCCCGCCCTCGCCGTGCCGTGGGGAGTGCGTGTCGCCGCCGAGGCGGGCTGGCGGCTGCTCATCCTCGCGGGCACCGTCTGGGTGCTGATGCGGGTCATCAGCGCCGTACAGCTCGTCGTGCTCGCCTTCGTGGCCGCGCTGCTCATCACCGCGCTGCTCCAGCCCACGGTGGCCCGGCTGACGCGGCACCGGGTGCCGCGCGGGCTCGCCACCGCGCTCACCGCGATCCTCGGCTTCGTCATCATGGGGCTGATCGGCTGGTTCGTGGTCTGGCAGGTCCAGGAGAACATCGACAACCTCTCCAACCAGATCCAGGACGGCATCGACGAGCTGCGCAAGTGGCTCCTCAAGGGCCCGTTCCACGTCACCGACAAACAGATCAACGAGATCGCCAAGAACCTCCGCGAGGCGATCGGGGCGAACACGGACCAGATCACCTCGGCGGGTCTTCAGGGTGTGACGGTGATCGTGGAGGCCCTCACCGGCATCCTGCTCACGATGTTCTCGACCCTCTTCCTGCTCTACGACGGCAAGCGGATCTGGGAGTGGTCGCTCAAGCTCGTCCCGGCCGCCGCCCGGACCGGGGTCGCCGGCGCGGGCCCGCGCGCGTGGCGCACGCTCACCGCCTACGTCCGCGGCACGGTGATAGTCGCGATGATCGACGCGATCTTCATCGGCCTCGGCATCTACATCCTCAAGGTGCCCATGGCCGTGCCGCTCGCCGTCTTCATCTTCCTCGGCGCGTTCATCCCGCTGGTGGGCGCGGTGATCTCCGGGGCGCTGGCGGTGGTGGTCGCGCTGGTGACCCAGGGCGTCTTCGTCGCCGTCATGACCCTCGTGGTGGTCCTCGCCGTCCAGCAGATCGAGGGCCACATCCTCCAGCCCTTCATCCTCGGGCGCGCGGTCCGCGTCCATCCGCTGGCCGTGGTCCTCTCGGTCGCCGCCGGCGGCATGATCGCCGGCATCGGCGGAGCGGTCGTCGCGGTCCCGCTGGTCGCGGTGACCAACACGGTGGTCGCGTACCTGCGTTCGTACGCCGGTGAGGCGGAGCTGCGGGACACCCCCGAACCCCGCGGCGCCACCGCCGTGGACGCCTCCCCGGCCCACCGGCCGACCTCCTAGGGCCCGCTCCGGGACCCGTCCGCGGCGTCGGCCCGCCCCACGACGCCGGGCGGCACGCCCCGGCGGCCTCGCACGGAACGCACAGGGCCCCGCCCACCGTGATGGTGGGCGGGGCCCTGTGTCCGTGTGTCGGTCCTACACGGCGAGGTGCGCCTCGGCGTCCAGCGTGGCGGCGACGGCCTGGAGCACGGCCGCGATCTTGAACGCCTCCTGGATCGTCTCCCGGTCGACGCCGGCCTTGCGGAGCACCTGCTCGTGGGAGTCGAGGCACTGGCCGCAGCCGTTGATCGCGGAGACGGCGAGCGACCACAGCTCGAAGTCGACCTTCTCCACACCCGGGTTGCCGATGACGTTCATCCGCAGACCGGCGCGCATCGTCCCGTACTCCGGGTCCGACAGCAGGTGCCGGGTCCGGTAGAAGACGTTGTTCATCGCCATGATCGCGGCGGCCGACTTGGCGGCCGTGTACGCCTCGGGCGACAACTGGGCCTTGGCCTCGGGCTCCAGCTCACGCAGCACGCGCGGGGACCGCGAGGCGATGGCGCAGGCCAGCACCGTGCCCCAGAGCTGCTGCTGCGGCAGGTCGCTGTTGCCGATCACCGAACCGAGGTTCAGGCGCAGGTCCTTGGCGTAGTCCGGTATGGCGGACTTCAGTTCGTCGAGAGCCATGGAAGGTCACTCACCGGCCAGCAGGGCGACCGGGTCGAGGGTGGTCTCGCCCTTGGTCCAGTTGCACGGGCAGAGCTCGTCCGTCTGGAGAGCGTCCAGGACCCGCAGGACCTCCTTGGGGTTACGGCCGACGGAGCCGGCGGTCACCATGGAGAACTGGATCTCGTTGTTCTGGTCGACGATGAAGACGGCACGCTTGGCGAAGCCGTCCTCGCCCTCGATGCCGAGGTCGCGCATGAGCTCGTGCTTCGAGTCGGCCATCATCGGGAAGGGCAGGTCACGCAGGTCGTCGTGGTCCTTGCGCCAGGCGTGGTGCACGAACTCGGAGTCGCCGGAGAAGCCCAGCACCTGCGCGTCACGGTCGGCGAACTCGTCGTTCAGCTTGCCGAACGCCGCGATCTCGGTGGGGCACACGAAGGTGAAGTCCTTGGGCCACGCGAAGACGATCTTCCACTTGCCCTCGTAGGTCTTGTGGTCGATCTGCTCGAACTCCTTGCCCTTCTCCAGCGAGACACAGGCGGTCAGGTCGAACGTGGGGAACTGGTCACCGACAGTGAGCACAAACTCTCCTAGCAGCAAGGGGCAGCCCTTTTTGGGGGCGTTTCCCTAGGGGGGTGGACGGCCTTGATCGTGGCACAGCCGGTATTGATTCGGGAAATAGCTACACTTGGTCGTGTTGATCGGCTACGGCTATCAGTGACGCCCGGTGAACGGGCCCGGAAGGACGAGGACGGCCATGGCGAGCCCCACCGGCAGGACGGGCGGCAAGGGCGGCGGGCGCCGTACCCCCAGCCTCGCGCAGCTTCGCGCCTTCACCGCCGTCGCCGAGCATCTGCACTTCCGGGACGCGGCCGCCGCGATCGGCATGAGCCAGCCCGCGCTGTCCGGTGCCGTCTCCACGCTGGAGGACACCCTCGGGGTGACCCTCCTGGAGCGTACGACCCGCAAAGTGCTCCTGTCGCCCGCGGGGGAGCGCCTCGCCGTACGCGCCAAGGCCGTACTGGCCGAGGTCGGCGCACTGATGGAGGAGGCGGCGGCCGTCCGGGCGCCGTTCACCGGAGCCCTGCGCCTGGGGGTCATCCCCACCGTCGCCCCCTACCTCCTGCCGACCGTCCTGCGTCTCGTCCACGACCGCTACCCCGACCTCGACCTCCAGGTGCACGAGGAGCAGACCGCCAGCCTGCTGGAGGGGCTGACGGTCGGCCGGCTCGACCTGCTGCTGCTCGCGGTCCCCCTCGGTCTCCCCGGTGTCGTCGAACTCCCGCTGTTCGACGAGGACTTCGTGCTGGTGACCCCGCTCGGCCACGGGCTCGGCGGACGGGAGGGCATTTCGCGCGAGGCGCTGCGCGAACTGCGGCTGCTGCTGCTCGACGAGGGCCACTGCCTGCGCGACCAGGCCCTGGACATCTGCCGTGAGGCCGGGCGCGCCGACGCCCCCGTGACCACCACCGCCGCGGGCCTGTCGACCCTCGTCCAGCTCGTCGCCGGCGGTCTCGGGGTGACCCTGCTGCCCCGTACCGCCGTCAAGGTGGAGACGACCCGCAGCGATCAGCTCCTCACCGGGTACTTCGCGGACCCGGCCCCCACCCGGCGGATCGCGCTCGCGATGCGGTCGGGTGCCGCGCGGAGCACGGAGTACCACGAACTCGCGGAGGCCCTGCGCGAGGCGCTGCGCCCCCTGCCCGTCCGGGTGTTGGGCGCGGACGCCTGAACCGCCGTACAGAGTCGGTCAATCGGGCGACCGATGACGTCCCGTGACAGCCGGGAAATTTCAAGTTCCGTCAGGTAGTGCGACTCTCGCTGGGATATCCGCCCCGGCTGATACACATACCCCCTCAGGGTGATTCGTCAGGCGTCTGTGCGAAGTACCGGAAGTTCCAAGGGGAGTGATGTCGGGCATTCGGGATTCCCTTGGCAGGGTCGGATACGACCTGCTGTCGCACGCGCTGAGCGAATGCCAGAACACGCGGGCGACGGGGAAACTGCGGGTGTCCGGAAAACCCGGGGGAGTTTTCCATCTGCGTGACGGGGCCGTCGTCGCCGTCGAAAGTCCCGGCGCCCCGGGAGCCGAGGCGCGGCTGCTGCGCTCGGGCCGGGTCAGCGGCGAGCAGTGGGCCGAACTGCTCCGCGAGTCCGGCGGTACCCGGTGGCCCGAGGCCGGACTGATCGCGCACGGATACGCGGGGGCCGCGCAGCTCCGGGTGGTCTGCATGATGGCGATGCAGGACGCGGCGTTCGCCGTCGTGGCCGGTGACGTGGAGGCGTGCGACCCGCTCGACGCCGCCTTCGAGCCGTACGCGCCGGTCGCCCTCGGAGAGGCCCCCGGGCGGCTGCTCCAGGACGCGGCGAGGAAGCTGGCGGCCGTCGCCGCCCTGCCGCGGCCCGTACGGCCGGACCGGGAACGCCCCGTGCCGGCCGCGGTGCCGGACGAGATACGTGAGCAGCTCCCGCCACCGCACAAGGAGCTGCTGGCCCAGGCCGACGGCCGCAGGACCGCCCGCGACATCGCCTTCGCGACCGGGCTCGGCGCCTACACCGTCACCGTGGGGATGGCCCGCATGCTCGGCGAGGGGCTGCTGGAACTGCCGGCGGAGTCCGACTCCGCCGTCCGCGTCACCGTGCGGGACCTGCCCAGCGGGGCGCTCCGCCAGCGGCCCGCCGGAGCCCCGCCCGCCCTGGATCCCGAGGTGTTCTCCGCCCTGTCCTCCGTGGTGGCCGCAGGGGAGGAGACGGCACGGGACTCCGCCCCACCGGACCCCGCGGCATCGGACCCCGCCGGCCCGGACCCCGCGGCACCCGAGCGTCGGCCGGACCCCGACCCGCCACCCCCCGCGATCGCTCCGGCCCTGCCCCGCAGGGAGCCCGGCGCGCACGCCCCGTCGCTGCCCCGCCGTGAGCCCGGCGCGAGCGGAATAGCGGAGACCCTCGCCCCCGAAAGGGCCGGAGCGAGCTGGAAAGGATTCTTCCGGCTGCGCCACAGGATCTGGACCCCGGACTCAGGAACGTAGAACCGACATGCCTGTCAACGATCGAATGCGCACCGTCATCAGGGAGTTCAACGCATGAATCACGAGGCACTGGCCAGGGAAATGAGGGAACTCCGGGAACAGGTGCCCGGAATCACCGACACGGCGGTGGCGGCCGCCGACGGAATGCTCATCGCGGCCGACACCGCCGACATGATCGACCCGGAGAGCCTCGCCGCGATCGCCGCCGCGGGACTCGGCATCGCCCGCCGCGCGACCGCGGTGACCGGCAGGGGCGCGTTCCGCCAGACCGTGACCTACGGCAGTCAGGGCCTCGCGGCCTTCTACGCGGTCGGCGACACCGCGCTGATGATCGTCCTCGGCGACGAGGGCATCGACCTCGAACGGCTCCACGAGCTGACCCGGCCGGCTCTCGGCCGCATCGGCTCGATCCTCACCGGAACCGGCCCCGACCCGCTCGCCGGGACACCCGCCGAGCCCGATCCGCACGCCGCGGCACCCGACGCCCTCGTCGGAGCCGTGACCGACACCGCGACCGAAGGGGTATGACGACATGGCCACCAAGCGAATGACGCCCGGGTTCTCCGACCAGATCATGGGCCTGGTCAAATCACTGCGCACCGACGCCCCGGACTGCGTCGCCTCCGGAGCCGTCGACATGTCGACCGGGATGCTGCTGAGCTACGAGACCGTCGACAACCATCCGCCGGAGGTCCTGGACCTGCTCGCGGGCGCGACCCTCGACCTGTTCCAGGGGCGCACGGTCCAGATGATCGAGGACGTGTTCAAGGAGCGCCGCGGCATCGAGTCCGAGTCGCACTTCTTCCAGGAGATCCTGGTCAACAGCGACAACCTCACGCATCTGTTCGTGCGGATGAGCGACCAGCAGGACGTGGTCGCCGTCGTCGTCTGCCGCAAGGCGGTGAACGTCGGGATGCTCTTCGCCCAGGTCCGCCGCGTGGTGAAGGAGTACAGCATGTGAACGCGGACCGGTGGCCCTCCCCGGGCGGGGAGGCCACCGGCGGCGCGTCCGAGGGCGCGGAGCGGACGCGGTCCGGCCGCGCCCGTGTCCGTGTCGGTTTGGGG
This sequence comes from Streptomyces sp. NPDC056738, assembly GCF_042790435.1. NCBI lineage: Bacteria > Bacillati > Actinomycetota > Actinomycetes > Kitasatosporales > Streptomycetaceae > Streptomyces > Streptomyces sp. NPDC056738. Next base: position 418,632 of record NZ_JBHTZF010000007.1, on the reverse strand, counting down.
CCTATTCCGTGCGCAGCCCGTCCGGCCGCATCAGCCGGATCAGCGGCGGCAGGCTGAGCAGGGTCACCAGGAGCACGACACCCGCGCCGATCCCGGTCATCGACAGAACGCTCGCCCAGTCCACGCTCACCGAGGTCCCCGTCATCTTGAGCAGGACCGTGCCGAGGGTGAGCCCGACGACGGCCGCGAGGCCGAGCCCCAGCGCGATCGGGATCGCGGTCTGCCACAGCACCGACATGCTCAGGGTGCGGCGCCGGGTGCCGAAGGCGACCAGCGCCGACAGCAGCTTCTTGCGCTCGCGGAGCTGTTCGAGCTGGGAGATGAGCAGACTCGCGCCGATCAGCACGAGGACGCAGGCCGCGCCGACGGACAGGCCCGTACGGATGGACGTGAACTTCCGGGACTGGGTCGTCGCCGACCAGACGGTGGCGTCGGTCAGGGGGCCGATCCTCGCGGCGCTGTTGCGCACCAGTTCCAGGACGTCCGGCACCGACTCGTCGAGCTGGACGTAGACCGTCGCGCGCGTGGCGGACGCAGCCCGTTCGGGCAGCGCGCCGGGCGTGAAGAGGAAGCCGCCGAGCTCGCTGCCGGACGGGTCCTTGCGCAGACCGGCCCGCTTGACCCCCTTCGGCACCGTCCAGGCGATCTCCCGGCCCTCGTCGGAGGAGCCGTAGGAGGGGTCGAAGTAGAGCCTGGTGCCGGGCTTGTCGAGCTTCGCGGTGGTGGTGTCCCACGAGGCGTTCTCGACGGCGAAGACGTCACCGTCCTCGCAGGAGGGCAGCACCGCCGTCTCCCGCAGCGCCGCGCAGTCGCCGACCGTCGCGGTCGTGGTGTTCTCCGGTTCGTCGCGCCCGTCGCCCACGTCGGTCCGCGCCAGGGCGGTCAGGTGGGTGACGCCCCTGGTCCCGGACAGTTGCCGGACCGCCCGGGCCGAGGAGACCCCGTCGGGTACGGCGACGGACATCTGGGCCCGGGTGAGGTCCTCCTTGCTGATCTTCGTGTAGTCGTCGTCGACCCCGGCGAACAGCATCTGCAGGGCTATCGCGCCGGCCACGGCCACCGCGATGCCGTTGACCAGCCGGGCCGCCGAGCCGCTGCTCAACTGAAGTCTGCGGATGGCCAGTTGCCAGGCCACGCCGCCGGAGTTCAGCCGGGCGACGACCGCCTCGACCACCCAGGGCAGCAGCGCGGTGATGCCGACCAGCAGCAGCAGGACGCCGCCGATGACGAGGTACTGGTTGAAGTCCCCGTTGGACCGCCCCTGCCCGATCATCGGGTACAGCATCGCGAGGCCGCCCAGCGGCAGCAGCAGCCGCCACCACAGCCGGCGTCGCGAGGGCCGCGCGGTGCGCACCACGCCGAGCGGCTCGATGACGACACCGCGCAGCGCCAGGAGCGTCACCGCGACCGCGGCGGACGGGACCGCGAGGGCCACCAGCGCCACCAGCGCGGGCGAGGGATCGAGGTCGGCCGGGAAGACGCTGATCCTGAACACCATGATCAGACCCGCGACCTGACGCCCGACCAGGAAGAACCCCGCGCCGAGGACCAGGCCCAGCAGCGCGCCGGCCAGCGCCTCGCCGGCCGCGATCCGCCGGGTCATCCGCCCGTCCGCGCCGACCAGCCGCAGGGCCGCGAGCCGGCGGTCGCGCCGCTCGCCGCCGAACCGGACGGCGGCGGCGATGAACACGCCGACCGGCATCAGCAGCACGACGAAGACGATCAGTACGAGCAGTACCAGGACGGGGTCCATGGCCTCGGACTGCCCGGGGGAGCCGAAGGCGTCGATGCGCTCGACCCGGCCGCTGCCGACGGCGGTCGCGGTGAGGTCCTTCGAGCCCGCGTAGAAGGCGAGTTCGTGCGGACCGACCAATCCGGCGTCGGCGATCGTGCCGGTGACGCGGTAGTCCAGGCGCTCGCGCAGCAGCTTGCCGTCGGGGGACTTCAGCAGCCGGTCGAGGGCGGGCGACACGACCATGTCACCGGCCGCGGGGAACGCGGACACGCCCGGCGGCAGCGGGGCCCGGGAGCCCTCGGGCTGCAGCAGCCGGCCCCGTACGTCCTCGTCGCGGAAGGCGGTGTCCACGTGCGCGACGATCAGCGTGCGGTCCGACTTCTTCCTGACCGTCCCGCTGTACGTGATGTCGCCGCGGGCGCTCTCCCGGTCGTGCCGGGAGGCCAGCGCGCTCGGCAGCGCGGTCGTGAGCAGCAGCAGCGCCACCCCGAGCCCGACCCCGACGGCCGTCAGCAGGACCCGCACCCAGGCCTCGCGGCCCCCGGTCACCGCGAACCTGGCGCCCATGGCGAGGTCGCGGGTCCACTGGCGGGCACTCATACGATCCGCTCCATGTCCCTGGACCTGCCGTCGCGTACGACGACCTCGCGGTCCGAGTACGCGGCCACGCGCGCCTCGTGCGTGACGAGCACGACGGCGGCGTTCGTCGAACGGGCGGCGTCCGTCAGCAGCTCCATCACGCGCTCGCCGTTGAGGGAGTCGAGCGCCCCGGTCGGCTCGTCGGCGAACAGCACCCGGGGACTGGTGACCAGCGAACGGGCGACGGCCACGCGCTGGCCCTGTCCTCCGGAGACCTCGCCGGGCCGCTTGCCCTTGAGGTCGTCCACCTCGAGGCGTTCCATCCACGACAGCGCGGCGCGTTCGGCCTCCTTGCGGCCCGTGCCGTTCAGCCGCAGCGGCAGCGCGACGTTCTCGACACAGCTCAGCTCCGGTACGAGCTGGCCGAACTGGAAGACGAACCCGAACTCCGAGCGGCGCAGCGCACTGCGCTGGGCGTCGTTCATCGTCGCCATCTCGCGGCCGTCGTACGTGATCGAGCCGGAGTCGGGCGTGACGATGCCCGCGAGGCAGTGGAGCAGGGTGGACTTGCCGGAGCCGGAGGGGCCCATCACGGCGACGACCTCGCCGGGGTGGATGGAGAAGCCGGCACCGTCCAGCGCGGTGGTCGGACCGTAGGTCTTGCGCAGCTCGGAGGCGGTGAGCAGGGAGCCGGCGGGAGGGGCGGAGGTGGTCATCGGGCCGTCACCGCCTCGGCGAGCCGGTCGAGGCGCGCGGCCGTCAGCTCCAGCCACCGCAGATCCGCCTCCAGGTGGAAGAGGGCGTGGTCGCAGATGAGCTGGTCGGCCAGGTCGCCCTTGCGCTTGCGCTCGGTCAGCATGCGCATCATCCGCAGGTGCTCCGAGCGCTGGGTGTCGAGGAGCTCGCTCGCGTCCCGGTGGGTCAGCAGGGCGAGGACGACCTTCGTGTACAGGGTCGACTGGAGGTACGGCTCGGGCGTCTCCGGCGTCGCGAGCCAGCGCTGCACGTCGGTGACGCCGGCCTCCGTGATCGCGTACCGCTTGCGCTCGGGCCCGTCGCCCGCCTCGATCCCGTCGATCTCGACGAGCCCGTTCTTCAGCAGCCGCGACATCGTCGAGTAGACCTGGCCGTAGTGCAGAGGCCGGTCGTGACCGAATTTCTCGTCGAAGGCCCGCTTCAGGTCGTAACCGTGGCGCGGCCCGGACTCCAGGAGCCCTAGAAGGGTGTGACCGATGGACATGCCGAGCACTCTACACACGGCGTATACACGGCATGTATACGCAGCGCGTATAGGTCGACCGAGGAAGCCGCCCGGCGCGGGGAACGCGCTGGTCAGGGCCGATTGTCACGGTTCTGGAACCGTCCGGCCGCTCGGTGCGCACCCCCTGTGCGCGCCCTCCCTCGCGCGGGACGGCGCCCCGTGGCCCCGGGCGCCCGCCCTCCCGCGACCCGGGAGCGCGCGGCCCGGCGGGGACCCGGTCCGCGCGCCGGACGCCCGTTGTCGGTCGTCTCACTTTCCCCCGCCCCGGCAACCTTCCGGCCCTTCCGCACGTCGGAATCAGTGAGGCGGTGCCCATGGCGTGCTGATTGTCACGTCCGGAAAAGACCGGATCGGCGCCCCTTTGTCATAGCGCGCGGTGTTAGCTTGCTGAGCTGACCTGACCGGCGAACTTGTGTGCCACACGAGAATGAAGCGGAGCGGATCGACCCATGGGACGAGCTGAAGAGAGACGAGCGCGGCAGGCGCAGGGCCGCCGCGCGGCGCCCCAGCGCTCGTCCGGGCACGAATCGGCGGGCGCGGCGGGCGGCGCGAAGGCCGCCGGCAAGCCCCGCCGTACCGGCATACGCCGGTTCGTGAACTGGAAGACGATCCTCGGCACGTTCCTCGGCTTCTGCCTGCTCGGCATGGCCGGCTTCATCGTGCTCTACATGATCGTCCCGGTGCCCGAGGGCAACGCGGCCGCCAAGCGCCAGAGCAACATCTACCAGTACAGCGACGGCTCGATGCTCGGGCGCAGCGGCAAGGTCAACCGCGAGATAGTCGACCTGGCCAAGGTGCCCAAGAGCGTCCAGAAGACGTTCGTCGCCGCCGAGAACAAGACCTTCTACGGCGACTCGGGCATCGACCTGAAGGGCACCGCCCGAGGCCTGATCAACACCCTGTCCGGCAAGGGCAAGCAGGGTGGATCGACGATCACGCAGCAGTACGTCAAGAACTACTACCTCAGCCAGGACCAGACCGTCACGCGCAAGCTGAAGGAAATGGTCATCTCGCTGAAGGTGGACCGCAAGAAGACCAAGGACGACATTCTCGCGGGCTACATCAACACCAGCTACTACGGCCGCAACGCCTACGGCATCCAGGCCGCGGCGCAGGCCTACTACCAGGTCGACGCCCAGGACCTGAACGTCGCGCAGGGCGCCTACCTCGCCTCGCTGCTCCAGGCTCCGAGCCAGTACGACTGGGCGGTCGCCTCGAAGACCGGCAAGAAGCTCGTCGAGGCCCGCTGGAACTACACCCTCGACAACATGGTCGAGATGCACTGGCTCGACGCGGGCAAGCGCGCCGGCATGAAGTTCCCGGTCCCCAAGGAGCCCAAGGGCGCGCCGGGCATGGAGGGCCAGACCGGCTACCTGGTGGAGGCGGCCAACAACGAGGTGGCCAAGCAGCTCGTCGCCCAGGGCACCGCCGAGGACCTGGACGACGCCAAGGCGTTGCTCACCGCGGGCGGCTGGACCATCACGCTGAACGTGGACCCGAAGAAGCAGGCGCTGCTGGAGAAGACCGTCAAGCAGCAGCTCACCAGCAAGCTGGACCCGAAGAAGCGCAAGGTCGACGCCAACATCCAGGCCGGTGCCGTGTCGGTCGACCCGAAGACCGGCAAGATCCTCGCGATGTACGGCGGCACGGACTACTTCAAGCACTACTTCAACAACGCGACCCGCCGCGACTACCAGGCCGCGTCGACGTTCAAGCCGATGATCTTCGCGGCCGCACTCGACCAGCAGGCCAAGACGCGTTCCGGGCAGCCGATCACCGCGAACACGGTCTACGACGGCACCAACCGCCGTCCGGTCGTCGGCAGCGACATCGGCTTCGCGCCGCCGAACGAGGACGAGGCCAGCTACGGCCCCGTCACCGTGCAGACCGCGATGAACAAGTCCATCAACTCCGTCTTCGCGCAGATGGGCGTCGACGTCGGCATGGACGAGGTGCTGAAGGTCGCGGGCAAGCTCGGCATGAACACCAAGGGCCTCCAGGCGGTGCCCGCGCAGACCCTCGGCTCCATGGGCGCGAGCCCGCTGGAGATGGCGGGCGCGTACGCCACGCTCGACAACCACGGCAAGAAGGTCACTCCGGCGCTCGTCGCCACGGCCGAGCACAAGGACACCACGGTCAAGATGCCGGACCCGATCGGCGAGCAGGCCATCAGCGAGGAGGCCGCCGACACGGTCACCTCGGTGCTGACCGGCGTGGTCGACGACGGTACGGCGCGGGTCTCGGTGCGCAACAACCCGGCCCGTGACGGCCAGCAGGTGGCCGGCAAGACCGGTACGTCCGACAACAACAAGTCGGCCTGGTTCACCGGCTACACGCCGAATCTGGTCACCTCGGTCCTGCTGTTCGGCGAGGACGCGAAGAGCCACGCCCAGGTCTCCATGAAGGGCGCCACGGGTCTCTACCTGGAGGGCGGCCGCGTCAACGGCGGTGGCTACCCGGCGAAGATCTGGGCGGCCTACACGTTCGAGGCGATGGCGGGCAAGGTCACCAAGTTCGACCTGAACACCACCTCGGGCGCCGCGGTGGCGCCGACCGACCTGCCCACCGCCACCCGGTCGCCGTCCAGCACGCCGTCGTCGACCCCGACGACCGAGGAGCCGACGACGGAGCCGCCCACCACGAGCGCTCCGCCGACCCCCACGGACGAGCCGACGACGACCGAGCCGACGACGACGAGCCCGTCCACACCCACGAGCCCGCCGGCCACGGACGGCGGCGCCCTGACGAATCCGTTCGACCGGTCGGGTCAGTAGCGGCGCCCGCGTCCTGACGCGCGAGGAGGGCACCCGGAGATCCGGGTGCCCTCCTTCTCGCCTTTTCGAGGCCGTGGCCGGGGTTTCCGAGCCCTCGCGGCTCCCGGGCGCCCTCAGCCTTCGTCGACGGCGCGCGCGATGCGGTCGCCGGTCTCCTTGTCCACGTTGCGCCAGTACTGGAAGGCGCGCTCCAGCACCGGACGGGTGACACCGGCCTGGAGATGGCCGCTCACGTTGTCCACCAGCCGGTCCCGGGCCGCCTCGTCCAGCACCTCGCGGACCATCGTGCCCGCCTGCCCGAAGTCGTCGTCCTCGCGGTGCGGCTTGTACGCCTCGCGCACCAGCTCACCGGCTGTCTGCCAGCTCGCGGGGTCGCCGAAGCGGCCGTCGTAGTCGGCCGCGGGGCCGCCGTAGGAGTTCGGCGCGTACGGGCGGGCCGCCTTCGACGGCTCGTAGCGCATCGCGCCGTCCTTGGCGTACGAGTTCACCGGGGCGTGCGGCCGGTTGGGCGGGAGCTGGCTGTAGTTGGGGCCGATCCGGTACCGGTGGGTGTCGGGGTACGAGAACAGCCGGCCCAGCAGCATCTTGTCCGGCGAGGGGCCGACGCCGGGCACCATGTTCGAGGGCTCGAAGGCGGCCTGCTCGATGTGGACGAAGTAGTCCTCGGGATTGCGGTCCAGGACCATGCGTCCCACGTCGATCAGCGGGTAGTCCCCGTGCGGCCAGACCTTCGTCAGGTCGAACGGGTTGAACCGGTAGTCCGCCGCGTCCTCGAACGGCATGATCTGGACCTTCAGCGTCCAGCTCGGCGCGTCCCCGGACTCGATCGACTCGAACAGGTCACGGCGGTGCCGGTCCGGGTCCGTCCCCGCCAGCTCGTCGGCCTCCGCCTGGGTGAGGAAGTCGATGCCCTGGTCGGTCTTGAAGTGGTACTTCACCCAGAACCGTTCACCGCCGCCGTTGATCCACATGTAGGTGTGGGAGCTGTAGCCGTTCATGTGGCGGTACGTCCTCGGGATGCCCCGGTCGCCCATCAGCCAGGTCACCTGATGCGCGGACTCGGGCGAGAGCGTCCAGAAGTCCCACTGCATGTCGTGGTCGCGCAGCCCCGTCACCGGGTGGCGCTTCTGCGAGCGGATGAAGTCCTGGAACTTGATCGTGTCACGGACGAAGAAGACCGGGGTGTTGTTGCCCACCATGTCGTAATTGCCGTGCTCGGTGTAGAACTTCAGCGCGAAGCCGCGCGGGTCGCGCCACGTGTCGGGGGAGCCCTGCTCGCCCGCGACGGTCGAGAAGCGCGCCAGCATGTCGGTGCGCCTGCCGGGCTGGAACAGATCGGCCTTCGTGAACTGGCTGACGTCGTTGGTCACTTCGAAGAAGCCGTACGCGCCACTGCCCTTGGCGTGCACCACGCGCTCGGGCACCCGCTCCCGGTTGAACTGCGCCATCTTCTCGATGAGGTAGTGGTCCTGGAGCAGGATCGGGCCGTCGGGGCCGACGGTGAGCGAGTGTTCGTCGCTCTCCACCGGAATCCCGACGTTGTTCGTGGTGTACGGAGCCTTCCGGGATGCCTGCGTCACGAGCGTCCTCCCGTCGGAGATGAGGTCGTCAGGTCGCTTCGCCCACCCCAGCAGTCAACGCTGCCGACACCATGTCGGCAACACGGACCACGGCCCGGCACCTGCCGGTCCGACAGGCACCGGTACGGGTGTCACGGGCACCTGGACACCGGCGCGGGTGCCGGGCGTCACCGGACACCGGCCGGATGCCACGAGGCACCCGGCACACCGGCACGGGCGCCGCTGGGCGCCCGACCACCGGGGCGGGGCCGGACGAGTACCCGGTCAGTTCCGGTTCAACTCGAACCAGACGACCTTTCCCGTACTCAGCCGGGTCGCCCCCCACCGCCGCGCCAGCCGGTTCACCAGGAACAGCCCGCGACCGCCCTCGTCCGTGGCCCGCGCCTGCCGCAGCCGCGGAAGCTGGGGCACGTCGTCACCGACCTCGCAGCGCAGGACGTCCGTCCGCAGCAGCCGCAGCGTCACCGGCCGCGACGCGTACCGCACCGCGTTCGTCACGACCTCGCTGACCAGCAGCTCCACCGCGTCGGTCATGTCCTCCATGCCCCAGCGGGCCAGTGCCCGCCGGGCCAGGCGCCGGGCGCGGCCGGGCGCCGCGTCCTCCGGCTCCAGGAACCAGTACGCGACATCGCTCGGCGCGATCCCGTCGAACCGTGCGGCGAGCAGCGCGATGTCGTCGTCCCGGTCGCCCGGGCCGAGCATGTCGAGCACCTCGTCGCACAGCGCTTCCAGCGGCGGCGGATGATCCGGTCCGGTCAGCGCGGCCACCGCCGCGAGCTTCTCCCGGAGCTGTTCTATGCCGGTCCAGACGTCGCGGAGCCGTGACTCGACCAGGCCGTCCGTGTACAGCAGGAGCGTCGCCCCGGCCGGCGCGTCCAGCTCCACCGCCTCGAAGTCGACCCCGCCCACGCCGATGGGGGCGCCCGGCGGCACCCGCAGCACCTCGGCCCGCCCGCCCAGATGCAGCAGCACCGGCGGCGGATGGCCCGCGTTGGCGATCGTGATCCGGTGCGACACCGGGTCGTAGACGGCGTACAGGCAGGTCGCCATGCGGTCGGTGCCGAGCCGCTGCGCCTGCTCGTCGAGATGGTGCAGCACCTCCTGCGGCGGCAGGTCCAGCCCCGCGAGGGTCTGCGCCGTCGTCCGGAGCTGGCCCATGATCGCCGCCGACGTCATGGAGTGGCCCATCACGTCACCGACGACCAGCGCCACCCGGCTGCCCGGCAGCGGGATCGCGTCGTACCAGTCGCCGCCCACCCGGGCCGTCTCCGCGGCCGGCAGATAGCGGGACGCGAGCCGCACCCCGGTGGGCCGAGGCAGCGTCTCGGGCAGCATCGTGCGCTGCAGCTCGTCGGCGATGTACGCCTCACGGCCGTACAGCACCGCCTTGTCGATGCCCAGCGCGCTGTGCGTGGCGAGCTGCGCGGCGACCAGCAGATCGTCCGCCTCGAAGGCGAGCCGCTCCGGCCGGCGCAGGAACAGCGCCGCCCCGATCACCCGGCGCCGGCCGCGCAGCGGGGCGAGGATCGCCCGCTGCCCGCCGGGCACCGGCAGATCGTCGCCGAGCAGTTCGGGCAGCGCGGCCCGGGCGGCGGGCGCGTCCGCGAACACCGGCCGCACCCCGCGCAGCACCTCGGCGAGGGCGCCGCCGGGGCGCACCTCGCACAGCTCGGCCGTCATCGCCGACAGCTCGCTGGGCTCGGGCCGCAGCGCGGGCAGGAAACCGCTCTCGGTGTCCCGCTCCTCGGGGATGCGGTCCGTGCGCCGCAGGCGCAGCACGAGGGGCCCCGTCGGCCGCTCGTCGCCCACCGGCAGCGGGTCGCGCAGATAGACGAGGATCGCGTCGGAGAAGGTCGGCACGGTCGCCCGGCACAGCCCCATCACGATCTCGTCGAGGTCGATGCCCCGGGCGATCCGCCGGGTCGCGGCGCCCACGAAGCGCAGCCGGTCCCCGTCCCGGCGCATCGGCATCGGTCCGCCGTGCGGGACACCCTGACCCGTACGGCGCTCCTTGGCCCCGGAGGTCCGCGAGGCACGGCCCTGCTCGGCGTCCGGCTGGATCGGAATGCCCTCCGGCGCGGGCCGGGGGCGGTGGGTGTCGGGCTCGGTCACCGAGGGCTGCGAGTGCTCGGAGCCGGACCCGGAAGGGGCCGGCGAGGACGAGGGCACGTCCGTGCCCGAGGACGCGGTCACGCCGGTGTCGGACACCTGGCCGCCGGTCTTGCCGCGCTTGCCGCGCGGCTTGGACGCACCCGAACCCCTCGGTGCGTCACCCGTGCGGGCCTGTACCGGTAACGCGCCGGAACCCGGGAGCTGGGACGGCGGCTCCGAGGTACGCAGGAGCGCCCCGCGAGGGTCCGCGGGGGCGGGCGCGCCGCTCTGCCGGCGCTCGTGCGAGGTGGGGTGCTCCGTCACGCGTGTCGAGTCCATCCGTCCGGGGCTGCGCGCCGAGCGCACAGTTCTTCCCGCAGCCCCGATACCCGGAATGTGTGCCCCAGGAACGGATTCTGCGTGTCGTCAGGGCCGGAACCCGCGGCGCGAACGGCCGCGGCCCGGCACGGTACGGCTCGCCCACGGCCGAAAACGGCCCCCGTCCGCGGCGGGGCGGTGACCGAAGCCCCGGTCCGTGCGGCCGTCGTGGCGGGTCCGCGCGGTGCGACCGGTCTCTGGCCGGCCACGCCGCCGTACGCCTCGTACCCCTCGCTCACGTCTTGCCGCCCCTCGGTGACATATGGTCAAGCCCGGCTCATCCTGCGGGAGTTGTCGCTGCCGTGTGCCCTTGCGGAAGACGATCCTACGGTTGTACCACGGGGGCGCATCAAGGGTCTCATGAGGACACGTGCGCGGGCGTACGGTCCCAGTCATCCGGCAGAACGGGAACCGGCCAGCCCGGATCCGGCCTCCAGTGCTGCCAGCCGTCCGAGAACGGCGCGCCCCAGGCACGGATCACCTCCACCGCCGACCACCCCGCTTCCCTCACTCGTGCAGCCAGTTGAGCATCCATCAGACCGGCCCGTTGCGCCATGGCGAATTCGTCCTCGTCGAGCCAGCGCCAACTGCGGTCCGGGTGCACCGAGATGTCGAGGAAGTGGTCCTCGGAGTCCACCCCGCCCGCCCAACGGACCAGCGGAGCCTCCAGGTTCACGTACCAGTTCTTGAAACGCCAGCCCTGTTCCCAGAACAGCCACACCGACCAGGCCTCGCCCGGACGCGCCAGCTTCAGCACACCGGTCCCCGACCAGCGGCCGCGCCGCACCGCGCGAGGCTTCGTGTAGCGCGACTCCAGCGGTTCTGCGTGCACCGGCGAGCCGTCGGCGAGCACGGGCTTGACGCATTCCGTGTCCGGCGCCATCCACACCGCGAGCAGGTCGGCGTCGTCGCGTACGACCGTCACGGGCCGGCAGATGTGGACACTGTCGCCGCCGTTCTCCCGGTACCGCCACAGGATCGGTTGCCCGGGCTCCCAGTACGCCGCCCGCCCGTCCGCTTCCGCTCGTCTCACCGCTCCACCCTCTGCCATGACCAGATATTAGGTGCCCGGGGCATACGACGCTGCGGCAAGCGTCACGGTTCACGCCATCGGGAACCCGCTGTTACGGAGCCGTCATCAGGCGTTTCTCCGCGGGCGCCGTCCGTTACGGGTGCGTCATCCGCAGGACATCCAGGGCCTCGCCCAACTGCTCCTCGGTCAGGTCCCCGCGCTCCACGTACCCCGACTCCAGCACCACCCGGCGGATCGTCTTGCGCTCCGCCAGCGCCTTCTTCGCGACCTTGGCGGCCTCCTCGTACCCGATGTACCTGTTCAGCGGCGTCACCACGGACGGCGACGACTCCGCGTACTCCCGGGCCCGCTCGCGGTGTGCCACGATCCCGTCGACCGTGCGGTCGGCGAGCAGCCGGGAGACGTTCGCGAGCAGCCGGACCGACTCCAGCACGTTCTTCGCGATCACCGGCAGCATGACGTTCAGCTCGAAGTTCCCGGCCGCGCCCGCGGCGGCGACGGTCGCGTCGTTCCCCGTGACCTGCGCGGCGACCATCAGCACCGCCTCGGGAATCACCGGGTTCACCTTGCCGGGCATGATCGAGGAGCCGGGCTGGAGGTCCGGGAGGCTGATCTCGGCCAGTCCGGTGCGCGGTCCGGAGGCCATCCACCGCAGATCGTTCGCGATCTTCGTCAGTCCGACGGCGATGGTCCGGAGCTGACCGCTCGTCTCCACGATCCCGTCGCGCGCCCCCTGCGCCTCGAAGTGGTCGCGGGCCTCGGTCAGCGGCAGGCCGGTCGTCCGTGCCACCTCCGTGATCACCGCGGCGGAGAACCCGGGCGGGGTGTTGATCCCCGTCCCCACGGCCGTGCCGCCGAGCGGCAGTTCGGCCAGCCGCGGCAGCGAGGCCTCCAGCCGTTCGACCCCGTACCGCACCTGGGCCGCGTACCCGCCGAACTCCTGGCCGAGCGTCACCGGCGTCGCGTCCATGAGGTGCGTGCGCCCCGACTTCACGACATCGGCGAACTCCCGCGCCTTGCGCTCCAGCGAGGCGGCGAGATGCTCCAGCGCGGGCACCAGATCGCGGGTGACGGCGGCGGTCGCGGCGATGTGGATGGAGGACGGGAACACGTCGTTGCTCGACTGCGACGCGTTCACCTCGTCGTTGGGGTGGACGTCCCTGCCCAGCCGCTCGCCCGCCAGCGTCGCGATGACCTCGTTGGCGTTCATGTTGGAGGAGGTGCCCGAGCCCGTCTGGAAGACGTCGACCGGGAAGTGCGCGTCCCAGCGCCCCTCGGCGACCTCCGCGGCCGCTTCCTGGATCGCCTTCGCGGCATCCTCGCCGATCACGCCCAGCTCGCCGTTCACCTTCGCGGCGGCCCCCTTGATCCGGGCGAGCGCCTCGATGTGCGCGCGCTCCAGGCGCTGCCCCGAGACGGGGAAGTTCTGCACGGCGCGCTGCGTCTGCGCCCGCCACTTCGCCTCCGCGGGCACCCGCACCTCGCCCATGGAGTCGTGCTCGATCCGGTACGCGCCTTCGCCCTGGCCATCCGCCATTGGTGACACCTCCATGGGGGACAGCATCCCGGAGCCCGCCGGTGTTCCCGCCCGGCGCGCGTCACCCGTACGGCGTCCACCTCGCGGGGTGGACGCCGTACGGGGCCGCACTACGCCAGTCCGGGGCCGCGCACCGGGATCGTGGTGAAGGTCGGGGCGGGGGCGGGGTCCTGGAAGAAGTCGTTGCCCTTGTCGTCGACGACGACGAAGGCCGGGAAGTCCTCGACCTCGATCTTCCAGACGGCCTCCATGCCGAGCTCCTCGTACTCGACGACCTCGACCTTCTTGATGCAGTCCTGGGCCAGACGGGCGGCCGGACCGCCGATGGAGCCGAGGTAGAACCCGCCGTGCGCGTCGCACGCGTCGGTGACCTGCTTGCTGCGGTTGCCCTTGGCGAGCATCACCTTGGAGCCGCCCGCCGCCTGGAACTGCTCGACGTAGGAGTCCATGCGGCCGGCCGTGGTCGGACCGAAGGAGCCGGACGCGTAGCCCTCGGGGGTCTTGGCCGGGCCCGCGTAGTACACGGGGTGGTCCTTCAGGTACTGCGGCATCTCCTCGCCCGCGTCCAGCCGCTCCTTGATCTTGGCGTGCGCGATGTCGCGCGCCACCACGAGCGGGCCGGAGAGCGAGAGGCGGGTCTTGACCGGGTACTTCGTCAGCTCGGCGAGGATGTCGTCCATCGGCTGGTTCAGGTCGATCCTGACGACGTCACCGGCCTCGTCCAGGTGCTCGTCCGTGGTCTCCGGCAGGAAGCGCGCGGGGTCGGTCTCGAGCTGCTCCAGGAAGACGCCCTCGGCGGTGATCTTCGCGACGGCCTGGCGGTCGGCCGAGCAGGAGACCGCGATCGCGACCGGGCAGGACGCGCCGTGCCGGGGCAGGCGCACCACGCGGACGTCGTGGCAGAAGTACTTGCCGCCGAACTGCGCGCCGATGCCGATCTTCTGGGTCAGCTCGAAGACCTTCTCCTCCAGCTCCTTGTCCCGGAAGCCGTGGCCGAGCTCGGAGCCCTCGGAGGGGATCTCGTCCAGGTAGTGCGCGGAGGCGTACTTCGCGGTCTTCAGCGCGTACTCGGCGCTCGTGCCGCCGACGACGATCGCCAGGTGGTACGGCGGGCAGGCGGCCGTCCCCAGCGAGCGGATCTTCTCCTCCAGGAACTTCATCATGGAGCCCTCGTTGAGGACCGCCTTCGTCTCCTGGTAGAGGAACGACTTGTTGGCCGAGCCGCCGCCCTTGGCCATGAACAGGAACTTGTAGGCGCCGCCGTCGGTGGCGTACAGCTCGATCTGCGCCGGCAGGTTCGAGCCGGTGTTCTTCTCGTCCCACATGGTCAGCGGGGCCATCTGCGAATAGCGCAGGTTCAGGTTCTTGTACGCGTCGTAGATGCCGCGCGAGAGGGCCGCCTCGTCGCCGCCCTCGGTGAGCACGTTCTGGCCGCGCTTGCCCATGACGATCGCCGTGCCGGTGTCCTGGCACATGGGCAGGACGCCTGCGGCGGCGATGTTCGCGTTCTTCAGCAGGTCCAGGGCGACGAACTTGTCGTTCGCCGAGGCCTCCGGGTCGTCGATGATGCGGCGGAGCTGGGCCAGGTGCGCCGGGCGCAGGTAGTGCTGGATGTCGTGGATGGCCTCCGCGGCGAGCTTGCGCAGCGCCTCCGGCTCCACCTTGAGGAACGTCCGCCCGTCGGCCTCGAAGGTGGAGACACCCTCGGAGGTCACCAGCCGGTACGGGGTGGTGTCCTCTCCCTGGGGGAGCAGATCGGTGTACGCGAACTCAGGCATCTCGCCTATTCCTCACTCGACAGTCGGCTTTGCGGTGCTCGGTCGCCTCGGGCACCCCTACGGCGCGTTCGCCGGAGGCCGGCCGTCATCGGCAGCGTCCACCAGCGTAGAACCTGACACGGACGGCGAGGCTGTGAGGTAAGGCTCAGTTCGGACACCGGACCCACGGGTTCCGGTGAGGACGGGTTTCCCGCGGGTGGCGCTTGAGGGGTAGTCGCGATCTATCGCGTTTGGGTACGCTGTCGCCGTGGACCTTCAAAAGAGCCCCGACGCGAGTGCCGCCACGGCGGCGAAGCCGGCCGAGCTGCGCGCCTCGGACGCCGACCGCGACCGGATCACCGACATCCTGCGCGAGGCGGTCGCCGAGGGGCGCCTGACCGCGGAGGAGCACGCCGAGCGGGTCGAGGGCGTGCTGGCCACCAAGACGGTCGGCGAGCTCGACCGGTTCGTCCGCGACCTGCCCGCCGCCCACACGGGCCGCGCGTCCGCCGCGTACACCTCGGCGCCGAACCGCCCCACCCAGGGCGCGATCCCGGCGGAGGCCGACGAGAACGTGGTGGCGGTCTTCAGCTCCGCCGTCCGCAAGGGCCGCTGGCGGGCGGGCCGGCGCATCCACGCGTACTCGGTCTTCGGCAATGTCGAGATCGACCTGAGTGAGGCGATCTTCGAGTACCAGCAGGTCGTGATCAAGGCGATCTCGGTGTTCGGCAACGTCGAGATCTTCGTGCCGGAGAACGTCTCGCTGCGCGGCAGCGGCGGTGGCGTGCTCGGCAACTTCGAGGTGGACACGCTGGACTCGGGCGACCCCGACGCCCCCGTGGTCTACATCGACGGCCTCGCCGTCCTGGGGAACGTCGAGGCGCGGCCCAAGCGCGGCAAGCTCATCGCGGACATCCTCGACCGGGTCACCAGCCGGGTGAACGAGCGGGTGGCGGACCGGCTGGACCGGAGTTTGCGCAAGCACCTCGACCGTTGACGCTCGTGAATATGCGGGCGGCGGATGCGGTCGGTCCGCGGCGGACGATCGATCACGCGTGAGAACGGCCGGGCTTCGGCACGCAGTGCATAGGCGCGCGCACAGCGGGTAGGGCTTGCTGCATCGTCTCTTGGAGGGCGCTGTGGAACTTCCCCGGTGCCCGGCACGCTCGCGAAGCCGTCGTCAGGAGTAGACCGTGCTGCAACCGCCGCATCAGTCCCTGCAGGTAGCTGCCGTTCCGGCCCAGCGGGCGCCCGTGCGGGACAGGGATCAGGAAGCGCCATGGCACACGGAGGCGGTGTGCAGGCGTGACGAAGCCGGCCTGTTCTTCGCTCCCTCCAAGGAGCCGACCGCTTCACGTCTCTCCCGTGAGGAGGCGGCCAAGCGCGTCTGCGCCCGCTGTCCGGTCATGGTCGAGTGCCGCGAACACGCGTTGCTGCAACCCGAGCCGTACGGCGTCTGGGGCGGACTGACCGCCGCCGAGCGCCGCGTCGTGCTCGCCAGGCGGCGCCGCCGCGACCTGGAACTGAAGAAGGCCGCCCGCGGCACGATAGCCGCGGCCGGCTGACCCACCCGGGAAGGCCGGGCCCCGGGCGTCTCCGCGTGCCCAGGGGCGGCCCGCCCGGGGCACGTGGACCCGCCCGGGGGTGCCGACACGGAAAAGGGGCGCCCCTCCGCACAAGGGGCGCCCCTTTCGCGCCGTGTGGGCGCCCGGCCGGCAGGGCCGGTGGTCCTACTTGGCGCGGTCGAAGTCGATCGCGCTGTACGCACGCAGCTTGCTCAGCCGGTGCTCGGACCGGATCTGGCGGACCGTGCCCGACTTGGAGCGCATCACGATCGACTCGGTCGTCGCCGTCTCGGAGCGGTAGCGCACCCCGCGCAGCAGCTCGCCGTCGGTGATCCCGGTCGCGACGAAGAAGACGTTCTCGCCGGAGACCAGGTCGTTCGTGGTCAGGACGCGGTCGAGGTCGTGCCCGGCGTCGATCGCCCGCTGCCGCTCCTCGTCGTCCTTCGGCCACAGCTTGCCCTGGATGGTGCCGCCGAGGCACTTGACGGCACAGGCCGAGATGATGCCCTCGGGCGTGCCGCCGATGCCGAGCAGCAGGTCGATGCCGGTTCCCTCGCGCAGCGCGAGGATGGAGCCGGCGACGTCGCCGTCGGAGATCAGCTTGATGCGCGCGCCGGTCTCCCGGATCTCCTTGATGATCCCGTCGTGACGCGGGCGGTCGAGGATGACCACCGTGACGTCCTCGGGCGTGACCCGCTTGGCCTTGGCGACCCGGCGGATGTTCACCGCCACGGACGCGTTGATGTCGACGAAGTCGGCGGCCTCGGGGCCGGTGACCAGCTTGTCCATGTAGAAGACCGCGGACGGGTCGAACATGGTGCCGCGGTCGGCGGCCGCGAGCACGGCGATCGCGTTCGTCATGCCCTTGGCGGTGAGCGTGGTCCCGTCGATCGGGTCGACGGCGATGTCGCACTCGGGACCGGTCCCGTCGCCCACGCGCTCCCCGTTGAAGAGCATCGGGGCCTCGTCCTTCTCCCCCTCGCCGATGACGACGACGCCGTTCATCGAGACGGTGGAGACGAGGGTGCGCATGGCGCGGACGGCGGCGCCGTCGGCGCCGTTCTTGTCGCCCCGGCCGACCCAGCGGCCCGCGGCCATCGCGGCGGCCTCGGTGACACGCACCAGTTCGAGGGCGAGGTTGCGGTCGGGGGCTTCCGACGGGACTTCGAGTTCGGAGGGCAGATGATGTTCGGTCATCGACACGCACCTTTCTGATACGACGACGGCCGGATGAGGGTGTGCCCCGACTCTATCGCCAGGCTTGCAAAATGAGCAGGGGGGCCCACGGATGAGCAGGCCAGGGCACCTGCGACGATAGGGGCGTGGCAGGTATGAAAGGCAAGCAGTCGGTCCGGGACATGATTCTTTCCCTGGGCCTCATCTCGCTCATGGCGGGTGTCATCTACATCTTCATTCCGCATGACGACTCCGAGCCCGATCTCAAGCGTGTCGACTATCAGGTCGAGCTGCTGACGGCTCGCCGTGCGGCGAGCTATCCCGTGGCGGCGCCCGAGGGTCTGCCGTCGGCGTGGAAGGCGACCTCGGTGCGGTACGACGGCAGCGAGTTCGACGCCTGGCATCTGGGCTTCCGTGCCCCCGACGGTCAGTACGTGGCGGTCGAGCAGTCCACTCAGCGGCCGGCGGTGTTCATCGACACGGCGAGCCAGGGCGCCCGGCAGACGAAGGCCACCGAGCGCATCGGCGACCGGACCTGGCGGCGCTACGAGGGCGACCACTACGACGCCCTCGTCCTGGAGGGCAAGGGTTCCACGACGGTGGTGACCGGCACCGGGTCGTTCGGCACGCTGGTGAAGATGGCGGAGTCCCTGAAGACCTCCTAGCGGCGACCGGTACGGCCGCCGCAGAACCCCCAAGGCATGGAGAAGGGCCCCCGGCGGCGCGCCGGGGGCCCTTCTCGTTCGCTGGTGCCGTCGGTCAGACGGTCGTGATGACCTGGTCGGCCTCGAGGCGCGGGGAGCGCGGGAACCAGGCGTCCTCGCCCGGCTTGCCGATGTTGACGATCATCAGCGGGGTGTGGTCGTCGTCCAGGAACTCCTTCTGGACACCGGCGAGGTCGGCGCCGGTCATCGGGCCCGCGGCGAGGCCGGCGGCGCGGACGCCGATGATGAAGTACGCGGCCTGGAGCGCGGCGTTCATCGCGGCGGCGCTCTCACGGACCGGGCGCTCGGAGAAGAACATGTCCTTGGCGGCGGGGAAGTGGGGGAGCAGCGCCGGCAGTTCCTCGTGGAACTCGTTGTCCGCGGAGAGGATCGCGACCAGCGGGGCGGCGGCGGTCTTCGCCTGGTTGCCCTCGGCGAGGTGCTGCACCAGACGCTCACGGGCCTCGGGGGAGCGGACCAGGGTGATGCGCAGCGGCGACTGGTTGAAGGCGGTCGGGCCGTACTTGACCAGGTCGTAGATCGCCTGAACCTGCTCGTCGGTCACCGGCTCGTCGGTGAAGGTGTTCGCCGTGCGGGCCTCGCGGAACAGCAGGTCCTGAGCGGTGGGGTCAAGGACGAGAGACATGAAGAACCTTCTCGGTATGTGCGGTGGATCCGGGGGGATCTGTTGGCGAGTACGACAGTACGTCGAGGAGGTTTAAAGTTCAACCAAAAGCGGGGCGTGGTGATCCGCTTCACAGGCGGAGGGATCGAAAAAAGGGGGCCCGCCGTCTCGCGGGCCCCGCTGCAGCTACTCGGAATCGGAGAAGGACGTCACCCCGCCGCGGACGCGCCCGTCACGAGGACGTGGGGCCGCTCGTCACCCGGAGTCGCGGCACCGCACGTCACCTCGAGCAGGCGCCGGACCTCACTCGGATCCGGAACCGGCGCCCTCGGCGCCTTCCCCCTCCGCGGACTCCTCGGCCAGGGCCGCGTCCAGACGGGCCCGAGCGCCCTCCAGCCAGCGCCGGCACACCTTGGCCAGCTCCTCGCCGCGCTCCCAGAGCGCCAGGGACTCCTCCAGGGTCGTACCGCCCGCCTCCAGACGGCGTACGACCTCGATCAGCTCGTCCCGTGCCTGCTCGTACCCGAGCGCCTCGTCCACCTTGCTGGTCATGCGCCCACCCTATGCATCGACTCGAACCGTGAATTCACCCTCGGCGACCCGCGCCCGCAGCGTCTCGTCCGCCGCCACCTCGGCCGGGTCCCGGACCACATGACCGTCGGCCCGCTGCAGCACCGCGTACCCCCGCTGGAGGGTCGCCGCGGGGGAGAGGGCCACCACGCGCGCGTGGGTGTGCGTCAGCTCCGAGTCCGCGCGGTCCAGCAGATGGCCGAGGGTGCGCCGCCCCCGGTCGAGCAGGGCGGACACCTGGTCCGCCCGCTCGTCGATCATCCGGTGCGGATCCTCCATCGAGGGCCGGGCCAGCGCGTGCGCGAGGCCGCGCTCCTCGCGGTCGATGAACGACTGGACGCAGCGCCGCGCCCGGTCCCGCAGGAACCGCACCCGCTCGTACTCCTCGCCGACGTCCGGCACGACCTTCTTGGCGGCGTCCGTCGGTGTGGAGGCCCGCAGGTCCGCCACGAGGTCGAGCAGCGGGCTGTCCGGCTCGTGCCCGATCGCCGACACGACCGGCGTACGGCAGGCCGCGACCGCGCGGACGAGCTGTTCGTCGGAGAACGGCAGTAGATCCTCCACGCTGCCGCCGCCGCGCGCCACGACGATCACGTCGACCTCTTCGAGGGCGTCCAGCTCCTTCACCGCCTGCACGACCTGCGGTACGGCGTGGACACCCTGCACGGCGACGTTGCGCACCTCGAAGCGGACGGCGGGCCAGCGGTGCCGCGCGTTCTCCAGCACGTCACGCTCGGCCGCCGACGCGCGCCCGCACACCAGCCCGATGAGCTGCGGCAGGAACGGCAGCGCCTTCTTGCGCTCCGCCGCGAACAGCCCCTCGGCCGCCAGCGACTTCTTGAGCTGTTCGAGACGGGCCAGGAGCTCTCCCACTCCCACCGGTTTGATCTCGGTGGCGCGCAGGGAGAGCTGCCCGCGCGGCGCGTACCACTCCGGTTTGGCGAGGACCACCACCCGGGCGCCCTCGCTCACGACGTCGGAGACCGCGTCGAAGACCTGTCGGTAGCAGGTCACGCTCACCGAGATGTCGTACGACGGGTCGCGCAGCGTCAGGAAGACGACGCCCGCGCCGGGGCGCCGCGACAACTGGGTGATCTGCCCCTCGACCCACACCGCGCCGAGCCGGTCGATCCATCCCCCGATGAGCCGTGACACCTCGCCGACGGGCAGCGGAGCGTCCGCGGACGTGTTGAGAGCCATGCGCCCGAGCGTAGTGGGCCCCACCGACAACGCCCGTGCGGTCCGCCACGGTTCGAGGCCGTCGGCCACGGCTCGCGGCCGTCCGCAGCGGTCCGGCCCCTGGCCGTGCACGGTCCGGCCCCCGTCGGGTGGGGTGCCGCCCCCGGTCGGGGACTACCCCGTCGCGGCCCCAGCCCGCCCCCGTTGGGCGAACAGCACCACCAGCCCCGCCGCCAGCCACACGAGGCCCGTCACCTGGGCCGTTCCCGACGCCTCGGCGATCACCGCGACGGTGATCGCGGCCCCCAGTACGGGCAGGAGCACGTGCCGCCACCACACCACGGGCCCGCCCAGATGCCGTACGGCGAACCAGCCCACCACCGACGCGTGCAGCAGCGTGAACGCGGTCAGCGCGCCGATGTCGACCACCGAGACCAGCTTGTCCAGGCCGTCGTCGCGGCGCGCCGCCCAGACGGCGGCGACCGTCGTGATCACCGCCGCGCACAGCAGTGCCGCGCGCGGCACCCCGGACCCGGTCCGCGCCAGCGCCCGCGGCAGCCGCCGGTCGCGGGCCATCGCGAAGACGATCCGCCCGGCCGCGGCCTGCCCGGCCAGCGCCGCGAAGGCCGCGCCGACCGCCTTGCTCACGGCGACCAGGTTGTGCAGCCACGAGCCGACGGCGGCGTCCACGGCGTCGTAGAACGCCGGTCCCTGGAGCGCGGGGTCGGCGGCGAGCCGCGCGGACGGCAGCGGCTCCAGCAGCGCCGCCAGATAGGTCTGCGCCACGAACAGCACACCCGCGAGCACGAGACAGAACAGCACCGCGCGGGCGACCTTCTCCGAACCGCCCGTGACCTCCTCGGCGAAGGAGGCGATCGCGTCGAAGCCCAGGAAGGACAGGACGGCGACCGAGACGGCGCCGATCACGGCCGACAGCGCGAACGCGCCCTGCGTGCCGTCACCCGACAGCGGGGACAGCCAGTCGCGGTGCGCGCCGTCGCGCGCGAGCACCACGGCCGCCGCCACGACGAAGACGACGAGGACCACGATCTCCGTCGCGAGCACCAGGAAGCCGACGCGCGCCGCGGTGCGGACCCCCAGGAGATTGAGGGACGTCGTGACGAGGACGGCGAGCGTGGTCCACACCCACCGGGACACCTCCGGGACCAGCGCGTTCATCGCGATCCCGGAGAACAGATAGGCCACCGCCGGGATGAGCAGATAGTCCAGCATCACCATCCACCCGGCGACGAACCCGGCCGCCGGGCCGAGCCCCGCGCGCGCGTAGGCGAACACCGAACCGGCCTGGGGGACCACCCGGACCATCTGGGCGTAGCTGAAGGCGGTGAACGCCATGGCGGCCGTCGCGACGACGTACACCAGCGCGACCGCCCCGTGCGACCTCGCGTCCAGCGTCCCGAAGATCCCGACGGGCGCCATCGGCGCGATGAACAGCAGGCCGTAGACGACCAGGTCCCGGAAGCCGAGGCTGCGGCGCAGCCCCCGCCCGGCGGGGTCCGCCTCGGCGGTGGCCGGTGCTTCGGACATCGTGCCTCCCGGGAATCGCCTGGTCCCACCCCCAGCGGCTGTCCACAGTCTCTCCGAGGAGGCGATCCCCGACCCGCCGGACGCGGCCTTACGATGGGGGCATGACCGCTTCGCCTGGCCGCCGTGTCCTGCTCGCCGCCCCCCGTGGCTACTGCGCGGGCGTGGACCGCGCCGTGATCGCCGTCGAGAAGGCCCTCGAGCAGTACGGGGCCCCGATCTACGTCCGTCACGAGATCGTCCACAACAAGTACGTCGTGCAGACGCTGGAGAAGAAGGGCGCGATCTTCGTCGAGCAGACGGCGGAGGTCCCCGAGGGGTCCATCGTCATGTTCTCGGCGCACGGCGTCGCCCCCGTCGTCCACGACGAGGCCGCCGCCGGCAAGCTCGCCACCATCGACGCGACGTGCCCGCTGGTCACCAAGGTCCACAAGGAAGCCGTCCGTTTCGCCAACGACGACTTCGACATCCTCCTCATCGGGCACGAGGGCCACGAGGAGGTCATCGGCACCTCCGGCGAGGCGCCCGACCACATCACCCTGGTCGACGGCCCCGAGGACGTCGCCAAGGTCGAGGTCCGCGACCCCTCCCGGGTCGTCTGGCTCTCCCAGACCACCCTCTCCGTCGACGAGACGATGGAGACGGTCGACGCCCTCAAGGAGAAGTTCCCGCTCCTCATCTCGCCGCCGAGCGACGACATCTGCTACGCCACGCAGAACCGCCAGCTCGCCGTGAAGCAGATGGGTGCGGAGGCCGAGCTGGTCATCGTGGTCGGATCGCGCAACTCCTCGAACTCGGTCCGGCTGGTCGAGGTAGCCAAGCTGGCCGGTGCCCGCGCCGCCTACCTGGTGGACTTCGCCGAGGAGATCGACGAGGCCTGGCTGGAGGGCGTGACCACGGTCGGTGTCACCTCCGGCGCCTCCGTCCCCGAGGTCCTCGTCGAGCAGGTCCTGGAGTTCCTGTCCGGGCGCGGCTTCGAGGACGTGGAGATCGTCAAGGCCGCCGAGGAGTCCATCACGTTCTCGCTCCCCAAGGAGCTGCGCCGCGACCTGCGCGCGGAGGCGGCCGCTCTGGTGGAGGCGCGTACGGGTGGGCCGTCCGGGAAGTGACATTCAGCCGTACGTCGTAACGTAGGGCCATGAAGATCTTCGGTGTGGACATTGGCGGATCCGGGATCAAGGGTGCCCCTGTGGACCTTGACCGCGGGGACCTCGCGGAGGAGCGCTGCAAGGTGCTCACCCCGCACCCGGCGACGCCCGACGCGGTGGCCGACGGCGTGAAGGAAGTCGTCGACCACTTCGGCTGGACGGGCCCGGTGGGGATCACGTTCCCCGGTGTGGTGACCGGCGGTTCCACCATCCGTACGGCGGCGAACGTCGACAAGTCCTGGATCGACACCGACGCGGGCGCGCTGCTCGGCGAGCGGCTGGGCGGTCTGCCGGTGACCGTGCTGAACGACGCCGACGCGGCGGGTGTCGCGGAGATGGAGTTCGGGGCGGGGAAGGGCCGCCGGGGCACGGTCATCCTGCTCACCTTCGGCACCGGCATCGGCAGCGCCGTGTTCACGGACGGCGAGCTGGTCCCGAACACCGAGCTGGGGCACCTGGAGCTGAACGGCCACGACGCCGAGAAGAAGGCCTCCACCAAGGCCAAGGACGACCACGAGCTGACCTGGGAGCACTGGTCGCGCCGTGTCTCCAAGTACCTCGCCCATGTCGAGATGCTGTTCTCCCCCGAGCTGTTCATCATCGGCGGCGGTGTCAGCCGCAAGTCCGAGAAGTTCCTGCCG
The DNA here is from genome assembly GCF_042790435.1 of Streptomyces sp. NPDC056738. Lineage (NCBI taxonomy): Bacteria > Bacillati > Actinomycetota > Actinomycetes > Kitasatosporales > Streptomycetaceae > Streptomyces > Streptomyces sp. NPDC056738. Next base: position 394,754 of record NZ_JBHTZF010000007.1, on the reverse strand, counting down.
CTGATCGAGGGCATCAAGGCGGAGATCGTTCCGGCGCAGCTCCAGAACAACGCCGGGATCGTGGGCGCGGCGATGCGGGCCGCGCAGATCGGCCGCTAGCGGCGACACCGCTCCCGACGGCAGGAGAGGGCGCCGGCCGACATGACGAGGGCCGCCCGCCCGCCGTCCACGGACAGCGGTACGAGGCCCGTCAGCCCGCCTGTCCGCGGGCGGGCGGGCGGGCGGCGGGCGGCCGGTCGGGTACGCGGGCCTTCGACGGGCCGTCAGCGGGCCTGTCTGCCGGGCGGTACGGCGCGTGCCCGCTCGCGCCGCTGGGCGGCCCGGCGCCGCGACATCAGACGGATCCGGCGGAGCGTCACGACGAGGACCGCGGCCAGCGTCCCCCCGTACAGCCAGCCCGCCTGCAGGGCCAGCGTGGTGACCAGGCCCATGAAGAAGCCGCCGAGCCCGCCCCCGCCGTCGTCGGTGATCGGCGGCAGCCCGCAGGCGAAGGCGATCGGCAGGACCACGGGGGCCGTCACCAGGTCGCCGGGCCGCACCCACAGCGCGGTCAGCACGCACACGGGCAGGAACAGCACCCCGTAGACCGTGGCCGACCCGCCGAACAGCAGGTGGTCCAGGCAGGCCAGCGCGAACATCGACGCGCCGCAGAACAGGCCGCCCCCGAGCCCGGTCAGCCGGGGACGCGAGGAACGGCGCGGTTGTCCGGCCGCCGCGGGCACGGGCCGCCGCGCCACCGGGCCGTCCCGTCGGACACCGCCGTTCGCCGCCCGTCCGGCCTGGGCCGGAACAGGTGCTCCGCGTCGCGGTCTGTACTGAGGGGGACGCGTCCTGTGTTGCTCCACTGGACCAACTTAGGTCGTTTTATGTGTGGAACGGCTCATCGGACACGCCGGAGACCGGCCGAAGGCGAGGCCGTGGAAAGAGCTTGGCCATGCGTTCGATACCTCGCGGGCGGGGGGCGGGCCACGCCGTAGACTGGTGGATCGGCCCGCTCTTCTGGAGGGCCCTTCGCCCATCCTCTCGTACGGGAAGTCGCAACGTGTCGCTCACGATCGGAATCGTCGGTCTGCCCAATGTCGGCAAGTCGACCCTGTTCAACGCCCTGACCAAGAACGACGTGCTCGCGGCCAACTACCCGTTCGCCACGATCGAGCCGAACGTCGGCGTGGTCGGTGTCCCCGACCCGCGTCTGACCAAGCTGGCCGAGATCTTCTCCTCGCAGCGCGTCCTGCCGGCGACCGTCGACTTCGTCGACATCGCGGGCATCGTGCGCGGCGCGAGCGAGGGCGAGGGCCTGGGCAACAAGTTCCTCGCCAACATCCGTGAGTCGGACGCGATCTGCCAGGTCATCCGTGCGTTCAAGGACGAGAACGTCGTGCACGTCGACGGCAAGGTCTCGCCCAAGGACGACATCGAGACGATCAACACCGAGCTGATCCTCGCCGACCTCCAGACGATCGAGAAGGTCCTGCCGCGCCTCCAGAAGGAGTCGCGCATCAAGAAGGACATCGCGCCCAAGGTCGCGGCGGTCGAGGCGGCCAAGGAGATCCTGGAGAAGGGCGACACCCTGTTCTCCGCGGGCATCGTCCAGGGCTCCGGCAACGAGGAACTGCTGCACGACCTCCACCTGCTCACGACCAAGCCGTTCCTCTACGTCTTCAACGTGGACGAGGACGAGCTGGTCGACGAGGACTTCAAGGCCGAGCAGCGCGCCCTGGTCGCCCCCGCCGAGGCGATCTTCCTCAACGCCAAGCTGGAGCAGGACCTCGCCGAGCTGGACGAGGAGGACGCCCTGGAGCTCCTGGAGTCGGTGGGCGCCGAGGAGCCGGGCCTGGCCACGCTGGCCCGCGTCGGCTTCAACACCCTCGGCCTGCAGACCTACCTGACGGCCGGCCCGAAGGAATCCCGCGCCTGGACCATCAAGAAGGGCGCGACGGCCCCCGAGGCCGCCGGTGTGATCCACACCGACTTCCAGAAGGGCTTCATCAAGGCCGAGGTCATCTCCTTCGCCGACCTGGTCGAGACCGGCTCGGTCGCCGAGGCCCGCGCCAAGGGCAAGGCCCGCATGGAGGGCAAGGAGTACGTCATGCAGGACGGCGATGTGGTGGAGTTCCGCTTCAACGTGTAGTCGTGCATGCCCGCACGTCGGCGGCCGAGTCGAACGTGCGGGCCGGAAGGGGCCGGACTCTGTCGAGTCCGGCCCCTTCGCCGTCCCCGCGCCGGACGGGTGCCGAATGGTGTGACGTGGGGTCGGGGAGCGGTCAGGTCTCGTACACCGTGGACCGGTGTCCCCCGTGGACGACCCGGCGTCTCCCGCGAGGAACCGGGCGAGGGTGGTTACTAAGGGGGACCTGCTGGCCGCCTGGCCTTTGTGAGCGGCGTACGGCGGGTGGGGTACGGGAGTCGCTGAATCCCGAAGGGTGTTCAGGGCCGGGCCAGGCCCGTCTTCACGCCGGCGCCGCACAGCGGCACCACCGCCTCCCGGCGGCCGAGCGCGCCCTCGCGGACCGCCGCCCAGCAGGCCACGCCCGTCGACTCCACGTACAGGCCGCGTCCCGCGAGGTCCGTCTGCGCGTGACGGATCTGGTCCTCCGTCACCGTCAGGAAGGCGCCCCCGGAGGCGCGCACCGCGCTCAGGATCTGGCGGGCCCGCAGCGGGTGCGGGATCGCGATGCCCTCGGCGAACGTGGGCGCCATCGGGGTGACGCCGACGAGGTCGTCCGCGCCCTCGGACCAGGCGCGGGCCAGCGGGGCGACCGCGGCGGACTGTACGGCGTACAGGGCCGGCCTCTTGTCGATCAGCCCCGCCGCGTGCAGCTCGGCCACGGCGAGGGCGGCACCGAGGAGCAGCGTGCCGTTGCCGACCGGCACCACGACGGCGTCCGGCAGGCGGCCGCCCAGGTCCTCCCAGAGCTCGTGGACGTACGTCTTCGTGCCGTGCAGGAAGTACGGGTTGAAGACGTGCGAGGCGTAGAACACGCCGTCCTCGTCGGCCGCCTCACGGGCCGCGCGTGCCGTCGCCTCGCGGTCGCCGTCGACCACCCGCAGTCGTGCCCCGTGCGCCTCGATCTGCTCCAGCTTCTTCGCCGAGGTGCCCTCGGGGACGTACACCGTGCACGGCAGCCCGGCCCGGGCGCAGTAGGCGGCGACGGCCGTGCCCGCGTTGCCGCTGCTGTCCGCGAGCACCTGTCGGGGTCCGAGCCGCAGCGCCAGCTCGGCCAGCAGCACGGCCCCGCGGTCCTTGAACGACAGCGTCGGCATCAGGAAGTCGAGCTTGGCGAGCACGCCCTCGCGCAGCGGGACCAGCGGGGTACGGCCCTCGCCGAGGCTGACCGTGGGCGCGGCGAGCGGCAGGCACTCCGCGTACCGCCACAGCGAGTTCACCCGGCCGGTCAGGGACGCCAGGGGAGCCGGTGTCGGCGAGAAGTCCAGGTCGAGCGGGCCGCGGCAGACCGGGCAGCACCAGGCGAGCGAGCCGGCGGGGACGCGCGTGCCGTCCGTCGGGCAGAAGCAGTCCGGCAGTGCAGTCATAGGTGCAGGTTAGACGCGCGACCGCGGGGCGCGGCGTTCCCGAGGGCCCGGCCACGTCCGTGCTCCGGCCGTCGTCCGGTCGATCCCTGCCGCGGCCCTCGCCCGTGCTCCGGCCGTTGTCCGATGGGTCCGTGCCGCGGCCCCGTCCGTGGTCCGGCCGGCGCCCGGCCGACCCCTGTCACGACGCCCGTCACGGCCCTCGCCCGCGCCCCGGTCACCGTCCGGTCGGCCTCCGTCACCGCTCCGCCCGTGCCGTGCGTACGATGCGCCCAGCCATTCGGCAGTCGTACGCGCGTTCCATCACGGATGGATGAGGAGCAAGGGAAACCGTGGCCATACCCCCGCCGCCCGGACCGCAGCAGCCCGAAGGGCAGTACCCGCCGCCGGGGACCCCGCCGTATCCCCGGTATCCCTCCCCGGAGGGCCCGTTCCAGCAGCCCCCGCAGGCCCCCTACGCGGGGCCGTACCAGCCCTGGGGGCAGGGCTACTCCCCGTACAACCGGCCCGTCCCGTTCAACGGGCTCGCGATCGCGGCGCTGGTCCTCGGCATCCTCTGCTTCCTTCCCGCCGTCGGGCTGGTGCTCGGGATCGTGGCGCTCGTCCAGATCAAACGGCGCGGCGAGCGCGGCAAGGGCATGGCGGTGGCCGGCATGGTGATGTCGTCGATCGGTGTCGTGCTGCTCGCGCTCATGGTCGCCACCGGGGGAGCCCGCGATTTCTGGGAGGGCTTCGAGGACGCGGCCGGCGACTCGGGAGGCTCGGCGTTCTCGCTGGAGGTGGGCGAGTGCTTCGACACCGCGGGCGGCTCCTTGAAGGGTGTGACGATCGACGTCGACGAGGTGCCGTGCACGCGTGAGCACGACGCCGAGGTGTTCGCGGAGTTCGAGATGTCCGAGGGCGACTACCCGGGCCAGGACGAGGCGGCCGACGAGGCCGACCGGCGGTGCTATCTGCTCCGGAACACCTACGCGATGGACTCCTGGGCCGTCCCGGCGGACGTGGCCGTGTACTCCTTCACGCCGACGGCGCAGAGCTGGCGCGTCGGCGACCGCGAGGTGAGCTGTCTGTTCGGGAACACCGACGACGAGGCCGGCCTGACGGGCTCCCTGCGCAACGACCAGCTCACGCTGGACCCCGACCAGTACTCGTATCTGAGCTCGGCGGCGGCCATCGACAACGCGCTGGACGCGATACCCGACACCGAGTACATCGACGACGACCTGCCCGCCTACAAGGAGTGGGCGGGCCACGTCTCGGAGGCGCTGGCCTGGGAGGCGGACGGGCTGCCCGCGCACAGGTTCTCGCCGGAGGCCGCCAAACTCGTCGCGGCCCTGGCCAAGGACCTGGAGCGCTCGGCGAAGGAGTGGGACAAGGCCGCGCGGGCGCCGGACGCGGACACCTTCTCCGACCACTACGAGAAGGCCCTGAAGCTCATCGACCCCGAGAAGACGGTCACCACCCGCAAGGCTCTGGGGCTCGCCACCACCCCGCCCGTGTACGACGGCGAAGGGGGCGCCGGTAGCGGCGGCGAAGACGGTCCCGGGATCGAGGTGTGACGGCAGCCACAGTGGGGAGAAAGTGCCTGCGTAATGCCCTCAAGGGCGCGCGTCATCACTTCGAGTGATTCTCTGGCCTTCGCTTGCATGGCACAACCCACGGTTGCCACGCTGTTGCTGTCTGTACAACCTGATGGGAGCGGCTAAGTGACATTCGGTGAGCAGCCGGCGTATCTGCGCGTCGCGGGTGATCTCCGCAAGAAGATCGTCGACGGCTCGCTGCCACCGCACACCCGGCTCCCCTCGCAGGCCAGGATCCGCGAGGAGTACGGGGTCTCGGACACCGTCGCCCTGGAGGCGCGCAAGGTGCTGATGGCCGAGGGCCTGGTCGAGGGCCGCTCCGGCTCGGGTACGTACGTCCGCGAGCGTCCGGTGCCGCGCCGCGTGGCCCGCTCCGGATACCGGCCGGACAGCGGCGCCACCCCCTTCCGTCAGGAGCAGGCCGACTTCGCGGTGCGCGGCACCTGGGAGTCCCGCAGCCGTCAGGTCGAGGCGAGCGGCGCGATCGCCGAGCGGCTGGCCATCCAGCCCGGCGACCGCGTGATGTGCACGAACTACGTCTACCGCGACGGCGGAGAGGCGATGATGCTCTCCACGTCCTGGGAGCCGCTCGCCGTGACCGGGCGCACGCCGGTGATGCTCCCCGAGGAGGGCCCGCTCGGCGGCATGGGAGTCGTCGAGCGCATGGCGGCCATCGACGTGATCGTGGACAACGTCACCGAGGAAGTGGGCGCGCGCCCCGGACTCGCCGAGGAACTCCTGGCGCTGGGCGGCGTGCCCGGACACGTGGTCGTCGTCATCCAGCGCACCTTCTACGCCTCGGGCCGCCCCGTCGAGACGGCGGACGTGGTGGTCCCGGCGGACCGCTACCGCATCGCCTACCACCTGCCCGTGAAGTGACCGCGCGTCACCCGGGCCGCGGCTGAGCCCGGTTGGAATCTGGCCTTTCTCAAGTGGGGGACCCGGGAACGACTTCGCCCTGCTCGCGGGCGCGCGAGGAGTCGTGGGCGGCGTGTTCGACGGCGTGCGCCCCCCGGGTCGAAGCTCCTTACTGGCCGGTTGCGTACCTCTTTGTGTAAACCCGTGTTCGCTGCGTGAAGGTAAGGCGTACGCTCGGGCATATGCGGATTGCGGTTTCGATGGAATGCGGGGTTCGACGGGGGCCCGGGGCGGGAAGTGGAGGGGCGCTATGAACGACAGCACGATCACGCTTCCCTGGCTCGTCATACGGCAGGACGACAACGGCAATCGCTATCGCGTGGGCAGGTACGCGACCAGGGCCGAGGCCCAGAAGATCGCGGACAGCCTCGACGACCGCGGGCACAAACAGCTCTACTGGGTCGAGCGGATCGGGCCGAACGGAACCCGCTGATCCACCGGGAGCCGGACCTCGTCCCGCTCCCGTAGGCTCCGGCGCATGACGGAACGGATCGTGGTGGTCGCGGGCGCCCTCGTGCGCGGCGGACGTCTGCTCGCCGCCCGCCGCAGTGCGCCCCCCGACCTCGCCGGCCGCTGGGAGCTTCCGGGCGGCAAGGTCGAACCCGGTGAGACCCCCGAACGCGCCCTCGTGCGCGAGCTGCGCGAGGAGCTCGGCATCGACACGCGGGCGCTGGAGCGCGTCCCCGGGGAGTGGCCGCTGAAGCCGGGATACGTCCTGGTGGTGTGGGCCGCCCGGCTGCTGCCCGGCTCGGCCGAACCGGAGCCCCTGGAGGACCACGACCAACTGCGCTGGCTGAGCGCCGAGGAGATCTGGGACGTGGACTGGCTGGACCAGGACGTGCCGGCGGTCAAGGGCGCACTCCCGTGGCTCGATCCGGGCGCCTGACGACCCGAGTGCCTCCTCGTGCGCCGTTCGCGCCATAGTGTGCCCCGGGCGCGGTAAAGCTCCACCGATACCGGGTATGTGCCCCTTAACCCCCCGAAACCGGGCAGGGGTGGGGTTTCTGGTCTGGGAAGTGATCGGCTTGATCGACACTGACGGCTACTGCGCCGAGTGGACCTTTCCCGCGGAGCCCGGTGCCGTCCGCACCGCCCGCGCCGTCGTCCGGGGGCAGCTCCGCGACTGGGATCTCGAATCCCTCGGCGACATCACCGCGCTCCTGGTCAGCGAACTGGTGACGAACTCGCTCCGCCATGCCACGGGACCGATCGGCGTCCGTCTCGTACGTCCCGAGGACGTGCCGGGCGCTCTGCGCGTCGAGGTCTCCGACCCGCTGCCGGACCCGCCCCGGGAACGGTCCGCCGACACCTCCGACGAGAGCGGCCGCGGACTCCAGCTCCTGGCCGGCTCGTGCCGGCGCTGGGGCACGTGGCCCGCGGACAACGGCAAGACGGTCTGGTTCGAGCTGGCCGTGCCGGACTGAGACACCGGGGCCGGCGCGCCCGCGCGGCGCGCGGCCGGATCACGCTCCCGACCCGTGTCGCGTTGTGTGGTTCGACGGGGTGCCACCTGGTTAGAAGACTGGGAGTATGTCGCGGCCGGTCCAAAAACCATCGGGACCGTGCTGTGATCGTGAACACCGTGTCGCGCGGCACCGTAGTGCTGGATACTGCGGGCAGCCGCCCCCGGTGACCGGTGCCGGACGCGGTGAGCTGGAGGGGACGGTTCGCGTGAGCGAGATACCAGCGAAGGCCACGGAGTCCGAGGACCCGTCGGGCGGCGCGAGGGCCGATGCGGCGGGCGATGACGCGCGCCCGGTTCCCGACGACACGGCGGACGCCACCACGGAGGACGCGTCGGACGCCGCCGCCGAGGGGGACGCGGCCACGGAGCGCGCGGCCGACGCCGCCGACGGCACGGACCACGCGGCGGGGGCCGCGGTCGCCGGTCCGGACGGCGACCGGAGCGACGGGACGGGCGAGACCGGCGAAGCGCCGGGGGACGCCATGTGGCAGAGCAGTCCGCCCGGTTCGATCTACGACTACATCAAGGCCGCCTCCTTCTCCATCGGCGCGGACGGGCTCGTCGACCAGTGGAGCCTGCGGGCCGAGCAGATCTTCGGCATCCCGGCGGAACGGGCCGTCGGCATGGACCCCATCGAGGCGTTCGTCAGCGAGGACCGGCGCGAGTTCGGTCAGCGGAAGATGGCGGAGATCCTGGACGGCCGCGAGTGGACCGGGCTCGTGCCGTTCCGCACACCCGCCGCCGAGGACGCCGACGAGGGCTCCGAGGACCCCGGGGGCAGGGAGGGCCTCGCCGAGGTCTACGTGATGCCGACGACCACCGAGCACGGCGAGCGAGCCGCCGTATGCATCGTGGTGGACGTCCGTACCCTGCGGACGATCGAGACGGACCTGGCCGCCTCGCAGGCGATTTTCGGTCAATCTCCTTTCGGGTTCCTGCTGATCGACACGGACCTCCAGGTCCGGCGCGCCAACCAGCGATTCGCCTCGATCTTCGGCGGCAGCGTCGACGACCACCGCGGCAAGGGTGTCCACGACTACCTTCCGCGCGCCGAGGCCGAGCGGGTGACGGCGGTCCTGCGCCGGGTCCTTGAGACCGGCGAGTCCATCACGGACATGCACGTCACCGGTCAGGTCCCCGGCTCCGACGAGCGCCGTCACTGGTCCATCAACCTCTACCGCGTGCACAGCGGCAGCGGCCGCCCCATCGGTATCGCGTGGCTCGGAACCGACATCACCTCCCGCCGCGCCGCAGCCCGCGAAGCGGCCGCAGCCCGGCGCAACCTCGCCCTGCTGAACGAGGCGGGCGCCCGCATAGGCAACTCCCTCGACCTGGAGACCACCGCGCGCGAGCTCCTGGACGTCGTGGTCCCGGGCTTCTGCGACCTCGCGACGGTCGACCTCTACCAGGGGCTGCTCGCCGGCGACGAGACTCCGCCCGGACTCGCGGACGGCAGCGCCGAACTCCGCCGGGTGGCCTTCGCCAGCGCCGTCTCCGACGCGCCCTTCGCCGGCGGTCCGGCGCCCGTGGCCGTCGGCGCGGTCCACCACTTTCCGTTCAACTCGCCCTGCGCGGACGCCCTGCGCACCGCCCGGCCGCAGCAGATACCCGCCGACGACGGCGGCCTCATCCAGTCGACGCTCGCGGTCCCGATGGTCGCCCACGACACGGTCGTGGGACTCGCCCAGTTCTCCCGCACGAAGGGCAGCGAGCCGTTCGGGGAGCGCGACCGCGCGCTGGCCGTGGAGCTGGCCGCCCGCGCGGCCGTCTGCATAGACAACGCGCGTCTGTACCGCCGCGAGCACGAACGCGCCCTCATCCTCCAGCGGTCCCTGCTGCCCCCGGGCGACCCCGAGGCCTCCGGCCTCGACATCGCGTGCCGCTATCTGCCGGGGAACGCGGCGACGGAGGTCGGCGGCGACTGGTTCGACGTCATCGAACTCCCCGGTCACCGCACGGCGCTCGTGGTGGGCGACGTGATGGGACGCGGGCTGCGCGCCGCCGTGGCGATGGGTGAACTGCGCACCGCGGTACGCACCTTGGCGCTGCTCGACCTCGAACCCGCCGAGGTGCTCTCGGCGCTGGACGAGATCGCGCGCGGCCTCGGCACGCCCGGAGGGGTCCAGCAGGCCACCCGGACGGCCCGTCAGCCCCGCGACGCCGACCTCTCCGAGGTGTACCTGGCGACCTGCGTGTACGCCGTCTACGACTCCGTGACCCGCCGGTGCACCTTCGCCAACGCGGGCCACCTGCCGCCCGTACTGGTCGAGCCCGGCGAGAGCGCGCTGATGCTGGACGTGCCGCCCGGGATGCCGCTCGGGGTGGGCGGCGAGCCCTTCGAGGAGGTGGAGGTCGAACTCCCCGAAGGCGCCCTGCTGGCGCTCTACACGGATGGACTGGTCGAATCGCGCGACCACCCCCTCGACGAGGGACTGCAGGCGTTCGTCGGCGCCCTCACCGACCCCTCCCGGCCGCTGGAGGACGTCTGCGACCACGTCCTCAACACCCTCGACACCCACCACGGCGAGGACGACATCGCCCTGCTGATGGCGCGTGTCCAGGGGCTGCCCGCCGATTCCGTCGGCGACTGGACCCTGCCGCGTGAGCCGCGCAGCGTGGGACGGGCCCGCGAGTACACCCGCACCCAGCTCGTCGCCTGGGACCTGGAACCGCTCGTCGACACGACGGAACTGCTCGTCAGCGAACTGGTGACGAACGCCCTGCGCTACGGCGAGGGCGAGATCAGGCTGCGGCTGCTTCTCGACCGCACCCTCGTCTGCGAGGTCTGGGACGCCGGACTCGTCCAGCCGCGCCGCCGCCGGGCCCGCGACACCGACGAGGGCGGGCGGGGCCTCCAGCTCGTCGGCCTCCTCTCCGCGGGCTGGGGCTCCCGGCGCACCCCGCGCGGCAAGACCGTGTGGTTCGAACTCCCCCTCCCGGACGGCGAGACCAGCCTCACGGACCCGGCGGAAGCGCTGCTGAGCCTGTTCTGAGGGCCGGCCGGGGGTGCCGACCCGCGGGGTCAGGTGAAGAACGCTCCCCGGCGGCCCCGGGTGCGAGGGCCGCCGTAGCTCATCGGGCCGCCCTCGCCGTCGCTCAGCAGGATCCCGCCGAGCACCGCGCCGCCCGCTCCGGCGCCCCCGCGGCCGCCGGAGGGATTGCCGTACGCCCGTACGTCCCGTTCGGCGAGCCGGCGCGCCTCACGGGCCAGGTCGTCGGCCTTCAGTGCCTCGGAGAGCGGGACGGTCCCCGGCCCGAGCAGCCGGCGCGCCTCCGCCAGCCGGGTCCGCGCCTCACTGCCCACCACCCCGCCGTGGGTGCCGATGAAGCACGCGGCCCCGGCGAGCGCGCTGCGCGCGGGCAGCAGCGCCTGCCCGTGTCCCTCGGGGACGTCACCGCCGACCGCCCCGGCCAGGCCCGCCGCGGCCTCCGTCACCCGGCGCAGCGCGTCCAGCGGATCGTGGGGGCCGGCGGCGGTCTCGTGACGCACCGCGGAGAGCACCACCTCCAGGTGCCCGAGCCGCCCGACGAGTCCGGCACGGGCCTCCGCCGGGAGCGCCCGGGCCGTGTTCCACGAGTCCTCCGCCGCCGTCAGGGCCGCGGGCAGTCCGGCCGCCGCCGAGTCCAGTTCCGCCGCCAGCCGCTCCACGCCGTTCGCCAGGTCGAGGGCCTGCCCCAACGCTCCTTCCGCCGCGCGTAGATGGGCCGCGGCCTTCGCGCCGTCGCCCCGGTCCGCGTACTGCCGTGCCTGGTTGAGATGAGAGGTGGTGAACAGAAGCCGGTCCTTGGCCTGTTCGGCGTCACCGGCGACCGCGAGCGAGGCGGCGGGGGCGTACCGCTCGTGAAGCTCCGCGAGGGTCGTCTCGGCGCCGCGGATACGCGCCGCGACCTCCCGGAAGCGGGCCTCGGCGGATTCCAGGGCGGCCACCGCGTTGCGCTCCAGGGCCCGGATCTGGTCGAACCCCGGTGCCGCCGCGTCCAGCCGCTCCCCGGCGTCCCGGCAGTGGGCGACGATCTCCTCCAGGGCCTCCCTGCGGTCGCTGTCGTCCTGGGCCGGGTCCACGCCGGTGCCCTCCGTCTCGTCGAGGCGCTGGCGCAGCCGGAAGGCCGCGGCGAGAGCGGCCTCCGCGTGCCTCAGGTCGTAGACGTACGGCTCGATCGCGTCGCCCGCCGACCGGTCCGCGGCGAGCGCGAGCTCCTCGGCCCCGACGCGGACGCAGTCGTCGATCTCGACGAGCAACCGCCGCGCCTGGTCGTCGAGTTCGTGCAGAGGGGTGAGCTCTGTGTCGCCGCCGGGTGTCGTCCGGGTCGTCGCCCGCCGTCTGCGGCGCCCGTATCCGTACGCCGCCAGCGCGCCCGCGGCGCCGGCCGCGACCAGGGGCGGCACGAGATCACCGGTCTTCGTCCCGTCCTGCGCGGTCGTGACCGGCCGGGCGGCGACGTCCGTGTCCCGCGTCCGGACCACCGGGGTGTCGGCTCCCGCCCGCGCCAGCGGCAGCACCAGCCAGCCCATCGCGACCAGCCCCCCGAGCACGGCATGCGCCACCCGCACGGCTATGTGCGACGGGACCCGGCGCGACCGGCTGCGGCTCAGGGGCGACGTCACATTTGGGAGCGTATGGCCGTTCGAGCGGCTCCGCGACCGGTATACGAGGAGTTGGGGGCAGTTGGGGTACGCGAGGTGTCGGGGTGTACGGGAGGGGCGCGGGGGCCGTTCCCGCGGGCGCCCTCGGGCCCGGGGCGGCTTGCCGCGCCTTCGCCGCGGGAAGCCCCACCATGTGATGACGGCCCGGGTCCCGCGTGCGATGATCGCGGCGCGTGCCCCTGTTCGGCACGCGGGGGAGTGGGGGTTCGATGCACTGGTACTTCGTCGGGTTCGCCGCACTGATCGTCGTCGCGCAGGCCGGAATCGGGATCGCGGCCCTGACGCGGTACTGGATCCCGCCGTGGGTGCGGCGCAGGGTCGTGCGCCCGAAGCTGTGGGGCTGGGGCGCGCTGGCGGGGGCCGTCGGATGGTCCCTGTTCATCTTCCTCGGGCCGTTCCAGGGACCCGACGCCGAGTTCACGCCGTACGCCCTGGGCGGGATGGGCCTGTTCATCGCGAGCCAGGTGGTCCAGATGATGGGGCAGTACCCGGGGCGGCGCCCCGTGGCCCCGCCGGACCCCGAAGGGCAGTGACGGCGCCGCGCGCGGACCGGGGACGGCGAGCCGTCCCCGCCCCGCCCGAGCCCGGGTCTACGTACTCCGCCGGCCGATCTTCGATCCCAGCCACACGAGCGGGTCGTACTTGCGGTCGACCGCCCGCTCCTTCAAGGGGATCAGCGCGTTGTCCGTGATCTTGATGCCCTCGGGGCAGACCTCCGTGCAGCACTTGGTGATGTTGCAGTAGCCGAGACCGTGCTCGTCCTGGGCCGTGGCCTTGCGGTCCAGCCCGGACTCCGCCGCCGCGTCCAGCGGATGCATGTCCAGCTCCGCCACCCGCATCAGGAAGCGCGGACCGGCGAACGCGGGCTTGTTCTCCTCGTGGTCACGCACCACATGACAGGTGTCCTGGCACAGGAAGCACTCGATGCACTTGCGGAACTCCTGCGACCGGTCCACGTCCTCCTGCATCATCCGGTACTCGCCCGGCCCGACCCCGGCGGGCGGGACGAAGGCCGGGACCTGACGCGCCTTGTCGTAGTTGAAGCCGACGTCGGTCACCAGGTCCCGGACGACCGGGAAGGCGCGCAGCGGGGTGACGGTGATCGTCTCCTCTTGGGTGAACACCGACATCCGCGTCATGCACATCAGCCGGGGCCTGCCGTTGATCTCCGCCGAGCACGAACCGCACTTGCCCGCCTTGCAGTTCCAGCGCACGGCGAGGTCGGGGGCCTGGGTCGCCTGGAGCCGGTGGATGATGTCGAGGACGACCTCGCCCTCGTTGACCTCGACCCCGAAGTCCTCCAGACCACCGCCCTTTACGTCTCCGCGCCACACCTTGAAGCGGGCCTCGTAGCTGCTCACTCGTACAGCTCCTCTTCGGCGAGGTACTTGACCAGCTCCTCCTTCTCGAAGAGGGCGAGCAGGTCGGGGCGGATGGGCTGGGTGGTCTCGTTCACCAGGTCGATCTGTCCGGCCACCGGGTCGGTGGCGGCCAGCCCGCCGGTCGGGTCGGTGAGCCGGCACAGCAGGTTGATCCGGCGCCAGGAACGTTCCATCGTCGGGTGGTCCTCGCGGGTGTGGCCGCCCCGCGACTCGGCGCGCTCCAGCGCCGCCCGGGCGACGCACTCGCTGACCAGGAGCATGTTCCTGAGGTCCAGGGAGAGGTGCCAGCCCGGGTTGAACTGACGGTGGCCCTCCACCCCGGCGCGGCGTGCCCGTACCCGCAGCTCGGCGAGCTTCTCCAGGGCCTGCTCCATCTCGGCCTCGCGGCGGATGATGCCGACCAGGTCGTTCATGGCCTGCTGGAGTTCCTGGTGCAGGGTGTACGGGTTCTCGGGCGGCCGCGAGGCGACGGCGGGCGTGCCGCCGGGGGAGGCGGCGGGGACGGACTCGGGGCCCTCGGCGGAGAAGGGCCGCAGCGCCTCCGCGGCGGCCTCGTCGACCTGGGCGTCGTCCACCGGCGGTCGCGTGTCCTCCCCGGTGAGCCCGGCCGCGTACTCCGCCGCGTGCCAGCCGGCCCTGCGCCCGAACACCAGCAGGTCGGAGAGCGAGTTGCCGCCGAGCCGGTTGGAGCCGTGCATGCCGCCCGCGACCTCGCCGGCCGCGAACAGTCCGGGCACCCCGCGCGCCGCCGCCGTGTCCGAGTCGACCGCGATGCCGCCCATCACGTAGTGGCAGGTGGGCCCGACCTCCATGGCCTCCGCCGTGATGTCCACGTCGGCCAGCTCCTTGAACTGGTGGTACATCGAGGGGAGCCGGCGCCGGATCACCTCGGCGGGCATCCGGGTGGACACGTCGAGGAAGACACCGCCGTGCGGTGATCCGCGACCGGCCTTGACCTCGGAGTTGATGGCCCGCGCCACCTCGTCGCGCGGCAGCAGCTCCGGAGGACGCCGGTTGTGGTCCGGGTCCTCGTACCAGCGGTCGCCCTCCTCCTCCGACTGCGCGTACTTCTCCTTGAAGACGTCGGGGATGTAGTCGAACATGAACCGCTTGCCCTCGGAGTTGCGCAGCACCCCGCCGTCACCACGCACCGACTCGGTGACGAGGATGCCCTTGACCGACGGCGGCCAGACCATGCCGGTCGGATGGAACTGCACGAACTCCATGTTCAGCAGCGGTGCCCCGGCGAGCAGCGCCAGCGCGTGCCCGTCGCCCGTGTACTCCCACGAGTTGGACGTCACCTTGAAGGACTTGCCGATGCCACCGGTGGCGATCACCACGGAGGGGGCCTCCAGGACGAAGAAGCGCCCCGACTCCCGCTCGTAGCAGAAGGTCCCCGAGACCCGCTGTCCGTCCTTCAATATCCGTGTGACGGTGCACTCCTGATAGATCTTCAGGCGAGACTCGTAGTCACCGGTCTCCCGCATGTCCTCCTGCTGGAGCGACACGATCTTCTGCTGGAGCGTGCGGATCAGTTCGAGGCCGGTGCGGTCGCCCACGTGGGCGAGGCGCGGGTACTCGTGGCCGCCGAAGTTGCGCTGCGATATCCGGCCGTCCTTCGTCCGGTCGAACAGGGCGCCCCAGGTCTCCAGCTCCCAGACCCGGTCCGGTGCCTCGCGGGCGTGCAGCTCGGCCATCCGCCACTGGTTGAGGAACTTGCCGCCGCGCATGGTGTCGCGGAAGTGGACCTGCCAGTTGTCGCCCGAGTTCACGTTGCCCATGGCGGCCGCGATGCCGCCCTCGGCCATCACCGTGTGGGCCTTGCCGAACAGCGACTTGCAGATCACCGCCGTACGGGCGCCGCGCTCGCGTGCCTCGATCGCGGCACGCAGTCCGGCGCCGCCGGCACCGACCACGACGACGTCCCACTCCTGTCGGTCGACCACGGACATCAGAGGGCTCCACCCAATCTAGAAGAAGCGCGGATCGTCGAAGGCGCCGGACGCGACCAGGTACACGTAGAAGTCGGCGAGCGCGACGCTCACCAACGACGCCCAGGCCAGCAGCATGTGACGGGCGTTCAGCTTCCCGACCCACTGCCACATCCGGTACCGCACGGGATGCTTGGAGAAGTGCTTGAGCTTTCCGCCGACGATGTGCCGGCAGGAGTGGCAGGAGAGGGTGTACGCCCAGATCAGCGTGATGTTGACCAGGAACACCAGCGTGCCGAGGCCCATGTGGCCCCAGGCGTAGTGCTCGTCGCGGAAGGAGAGCACGGTGTCGTACGTGAGGATGCCGGCGACGACGAGGGCCGCGTAGAAGAAGTACCGGTGGATGTTCTGCAGGATCAGCGGGAAGCGGGTCTCGCCGGTGTACTTCTTGTGCGGCTCGGCCACCGCGCAGGCCGGCGGGCTCGCCCAGAAGCCCCGGTAGTAGGCCTTGCGGTAGTAGTAGCAGGTCAGCCGGAAGCCGAGCGGGAAGACCAGGATGATGATCGCGGGGGAGATGCCCCACCAGCTCCCGAACAGGTCCGCGTTCGGGCCGGAGCGCATCGTCCCGCACCGCTCGGCCAGACAGGGCGAGTAGAACGGCGAGACGTAGGGCGCCGCGTAGTAGTGCGTGTCCGAGAAGGCCCGCCACGTCGAGTACACGACGAAGGCCAGCAACCCGGCCGCGGTGGCGGCGGGCGCCAGCCACCAGCGGTCGGTCCGCAGATGCGGGGCGGCGATCGCGGCGCGCGTACCCGTTCGTACACCGCCGCTGTTCAGATGAGGTTCCGTACCAGTGGCCAACTTCGCACTCCGGTCGGGTTCGGGGGTGCGCCGGTGTCGCGGGCGCTAGTGGGAGGGACCGTGGTGCGCGCCGAGACCCTCGTCGTCGGAATCGGTCCACAAGGAGCTGTCGTACGGGGTGTCGGAGACGGTCACCAGGTCGGGCAGCCTGTCGGAGGCGGACACCGCCGGCCCGGGCCCGGTGGGGCGCCTGGGGGAGGGTCCGGCGGCCTCGCGCAGCAGCGCGAGGCTCTCGCGCAGGTGGTCGGCGTCGGCGCGCACGCGGCGCATCTCCAGACCGGTGCCCATCTGCTGTTCCAGGCGCCGTACCGACCGCTGCAGATCGTCGAGGCAGCGCTGGACTGACGTCAGGTCGTCGTGCACGGACATGACTTGCCCTCACTTCCGTGGGCCCCGCGGCCTTCAGGCGGCAACGTTCATGCGCCTGCGAGTGTTGCGCGTCACAAGGTCCCGTGTGAAGGCGTGTGCACGGATTGAAGACCGCCGCGCTCCAGAACGACTGGCGCGCGCCGCCCGTTCCGCTCGCGCGCCGGTCGAATTCCGCGCGCGCCCGGGAGCGGTCCGGAGGGCCGCCCGGCAGGCCGGACGGCACGGGGAACAGCGCGCCGGCGCCGTGTTCCCCGTGCACGCCGCCGGGCTCCGCGCTCGCGCGCCCGCCTCCGGCGCCATTCCGGATGCGGACCGGCGCCGCGGGCCCGGCGGGACTTCGGACGGGGCCCGGCGCGGCCGGATTGCGCCGCACGAGTGGGGTTCCCCGGCCCCGTCGCCGTGTCGCCGCCTTCCCCTCGCCGCTCTGCTCTTCAGTTGGCACGTAGATCGGATCAACTCACTAATACCGCCGAACGGGACCAGAAACGGACCAGCTCCCGCGGCGGAGCGTCCCCCGGAGGTTGCAGTGATGTCCCACGAAGGCGTCGGACTGCGCGCGGTGATGCGCTCGGCCGCATTTCTCACCGCGGGCGCGCTCGCGGTACCCGCCCTCGCCGCGTGCAGTGCGGACGACGAGGCGGACAGACCCGTGGCCGTGCAGGACATCGCGCCCGCGTCCCGTGACCAGATCGCCGACGGCGGCACGCTGCGCTGGGCCGTGGACGCCGTGCCGGAGACGCTGAACGCGTTCCAGTCGGACGCCGACGCCGCGACCACCCGTGTCGCCGGCGCCGTCCTGCCGTCGATGTACCGGCTCGACGCGAACGGCCGGCCGCAGATCGACTCCGACTACCTGGAGTCCGCGAAGGTCGTGGGCACCTCGCCCAAGCAGGTCGTGCTGTACAAGCTCAACCAGCAGGCCGTGTGGAGCGACGGTCGCGAGATCGGCGCCGCGGACTTCGCCGCCCAGTGGCGCGCCCTGTCCGGCAAGGACTCCGCGTACTGGACGGCGCGGAACGCCGGCTACGACCGGATCGAGAAGATCGAGCGGGGCAAGAACAACCTGGAGGTCCGCGTCACCTTCAGCCGGCCCTACGCCGACTGGAAGGCGCTGTTCTCGCCGCTGTACCCGAAGGACGTCATGGGGACCGCGGACTCCTTCAACGACGGCGCGCGGCGCAAGCTCAAGGTCACCGCGGGGCCCTTCGCGGTGAAGACGGTCGACCGCAAGTCCGGCCAGGTCCGCCTCACGCGCAGCGCCCGCTGGTGGGGCCGTCCCAGCAAGCTCGACGAGATCGACCTGGTGGCCGTCGCCCGGGACAAGCGGGCCGAGGCCCTCGCCGACGACAGGCTCGACCTGGCCGAGATCGACCCCGCCGAGGCCGAGCGCGTCACCCTCGCCGCCCGGCACAAGGACGGCGCCCCGTTGCAGGGGGCCTCCGCGACGAGCGAGAAGAGCGAGAAGAGCGGCAAGAGCGCCAAGGCCACCTCCGGCACGAAGGACGAGAAGAGCGAGTCCGAGGAGGAGGACGGGAAGAACGCGGCGGACGACAAGAGCGACAAGAGCGACAAGGACGAGAGCGCCGAGCACGAGAAGACCGGGAAGAGCGCCGAGCACGAGAAGAGCGAGAAGGCCGACAAGAGCGAGAAGGCCGCCCAGAAGGGCAACAAGGACGAGGACAGCGACAAGAGCGAGAGGGCGGCCGAGAAGAGCGCCCGGCAGAAGAAGACCGATGACGGCGAACAGGACGACGAGAGCGAGAAGGGCGATGCGGGAACCAAGGGCAGCGGGGCCGGCGCGACGAAGGCCTCCGAGGGGTCGGGACTGAGCGGCTTCGTGGTCCGCAAGTCCCTCGAACCCGCCTACACGCAGCTCGCCCTCAACGGCTCCGAGGGCCCCCTCGCCGACGAGCGCGTCCGCCGCGCGGTGGCGCGTGCCCTGAACCGCAAGGAACTCGCCCAGGCCGTCCTGCGGCCGCTCGGTCTGCCCGCCGAACCGGTCGGCAGCCACCTCGCCCTCGCCGGCCAGGCCGCGTACGCCGACAGCAGCGGCGCCCTCGGCAACCAGGACGCCGCCGAGGCGCGGGCGCTCCTCGCGGACGCCGGATGGGTGCCGGGCGGTCCGATCACGGAGCAGAAGAAGACGGAGAAGGCGGCCGGGTCCAAGGGCAAGAAGGGCGACGGCTCCGAGGACGGCAGGCCGGGCGGGGGCGGGACGTACGTCCTCGGCGACGACGACAAGCCCTCCGGCGTGGGCCGGGGCCCCGCCCAGGACCCCAAGGACCACGCGAGGAAGCAGGAGCAGCAGACCGGCGTGCGGCAGGGCGCCCACACCGACGAGCAGGCCGCCCGGCACCTGGACGGCCGCCAGTACGCCGGCCAGGGCGGGCTTCCGGGGGCGTACGCGCCCCAGGGGACGGCCGCTCCGGGGAAGGGGACGGCGGCTCCGGCGGGCGCGGCGTCCAACGTCCTCGCCAAGGACGGCAAGCCCCTGGCGCTGCGCTTCGTGGTGCCCTCGGGCGCGGGCTCGGAGTCCCTGCGGCTCGTGGCCGACCGGATCGCGCGGATGCTCCAGCGCGTCGGTGTCCGCACCGACATCACGAAGGTCTCCGACGAGAGCTACTTCAAGGACCACATCGCCTCCGGCGACTACGACCTCGCGCTCTACTCGTGGCCCGCCTCCGCCTTCCCAGCCACCGACGCCCGTCCGATCTACGCCAAGCCCGTGCCGGCGGCCGACGGCTCGCTGAGCGTCGAGCAGAACTACACCCGCGTCGGCACCGACCAGGTCGATCAGCTCTTCGACCAGGCACTCTCCACCCTGGACGAGGACGAGGAACGCTCCCTGGTCCGCAAGGCGGACGCCCGCATCTGGGCCGCCGCCGGTTCCATCCCCCTCTACCAGCGCCCCCAGCTCGCCGCCGCCCGCGTCGGGCTGGCGAACACCGGGGCCTTCGGATTCCAGACCCCGGTGTACGAGGACATGGGCTTCCTGAAGAAGGGCGCGAAGCCCTCGGCGAGCCCGTCGAAGAGCCGGTGACCTGCGGGTGAACGATCCGGGCCCGTCCTGTGGCGGGCCCGGTCCCCCCTGCCCCCGGTGGCCCTGCGGAGGCCGCTTCTGTCAAGGCCACGTACCATGGGGTAAGGCCGTGGCGTGTTCAGCCCGGCAGTGGCCCCGCGGATGCGGAGGCCGTCCACTCACTCCGGGAGAAGCGCCTCACTATGGCCACGCGCCACGACATCCGCAACGTCGCCATCGTCGCCCACGTCGACCACGGCAAGACCACTCTGGTCGACGCCATGCTCAAGCAGGCCGGTGCCTTCGCCGCGCACGCCGCAGAGTCGCTGGACGACCGCATGATGGACTCGAACGACCTGGAACGTGAGAAGGGCATCACGATCCTGGCGAAGAACACGGCGGTCAAGTACCACCCGAAGGATGGCGGCGACGCCATCACGATCAACATCATCGACACCCCCGGCCACGCCGACTTCGGTGGTGAGGTCGAGCGCGGTCTGTCGATGGTGGACGCGGTCGTCCTGCTGGTCGACGCCTCCGAGGGCCCGCTGCCCCAGACCCGCTTCGTGCTGCGCAAGGCGCTGCAGGCCCGCCTGCCCGTCATCCTGTGCATCAACAAGACGGACCGCCCGGACTCGCGCATCGACGAGGTCGTGAACGAGGCGTACGACCTCTTCCTCGACCTGGACGCCGACGAGGACCAGATCGAGTTCCCGATCGTCTACGCCTGCGCGCGTGACGGCGTCGCCTCGCTGACCAAGCCCCAGGACGGCACCGTCCCGGCCGACAGCGACAACCTGGAGCCGTTCTTCACGACGATCCTGGAGTCCGTCCCGGCCCCGTCCTACGACGAGTCCGCGCCGCTCCAGGCCCACGTGACCAACCTGGACGCCGACAACTTCCTCGGCCGTATCGCGCTGCTGCGCGTCGAGCAGGGCGAGCTGCGCAAGGGCCAGACCGTCACGTGGATCAAGCGCGACGGCACGATGTCCAACGTGCGCATCACCGAGCTGCTGATGACCGAGGCGCTCACCCGCAAGCCCGCCGAGGTGGCCGGCCCCGGGGACATCTGCGCCGTCGCCGGTATCCCGGACATCATGATCGGTGAGACCCTCGCCGACCCCGAGAACCCGATCGCGCTGCCGCTCATCACGGTCGACGAGCCGGCGATCTCCATGACCATCGGCACGAACACCTCGCCGCTGGTCGGCCGCGGCGGCACGGGCAAGGGCGCGGACGCCAAGTCCGCGGTCAAGGACCGCAAGGTCACCGCCCGCCAGGTCAAGGACCGCCTCGACCGCGAGCTGGTCGGTAACGTCTCGCTGCGCGTGCTCGACACCGAGCGCCCGGACGCCTGGGAGGTCCAGGGCCGCGGTGAGCTCGCGCTCGCCATCCTGGTCGAGCAGATGCGCCGCGAGGGCTTCGAGCTGACCATCGGCAAGCCCCAGGTGGTCACCCAGGTCATCGACGGCAAGGTCCACGAGCCCGTCGAGCGCATGACGATCGACGTGCCCGAGGAGCACATGGGCGCGGTCACGCAGCTCATGGGTGTCCGCAAGGGCCGGATGGACAACATGTCGAACCACGGTTCCGGCTGGGTCCGCCTGGAGTTCGTCGTCCCGTCCCGCGGCCTCATCGGCTTCCGTACCGAGTTCCTGACGGGTACGCGCGGTACGGGCATCGCCCACTCCATCCACGAGGGCCACGAGCCGTGGTTCGGCACCCTGACGACCCGTAACAACGGTTCGCTGGTCGCCGACCGCGCGGGTGCCGTCACCGCGTTCGCGATGACGAACCTGCAGGAGCGCGGTGTGCTGTTCACCGACCCCGGCACCGAGGTGTACGAGGGCATGATCGTCGGCGAGAACTCGCGCTCCGACGACATGGACGTGAACATCACCAAGGAGAAGAAGCTCACGAACATGCGGTCGGCCTCGGCCGACACGTTCGAGGCGATCGTCCCGCCGCGCAAGCTCTCCCTGGAGCAGTCGCTCGAGTTCTGCCGCGACGACGAGTGCGTCGAGGTGACCCCGGAGGCCGTTCGCATCCGCAAGGTCGTCCTCGACCAGAAGGAGCGCGGCCGCACCGCGAGCCGCGCCAAGCACGGCTGATCCACCGGTCCCGCCGGCCTGATCCGTCAGGCCCGGTCGGCTGATCCACCGGCAACCTGAGCCCGGGTGCCCCCGCATGGGGGCACCCGGGCTTTTTTGCCACCCGTTTTCCGCCCTCCCGTGTCCGAAATGCGGTGCGTCCAGACCGATAGGCATGTAACACGTCCGTTTCGGGGGCTTCTCCCGCAGATCATTTTGTCCAGATTTTGGAAGATGTACGCGGCAGCTGTGATGGAACCGAGACCTAAAGGCTGTGGTCGGTTATCTGGCTCATGTCACATAGTTAGCCGCGTAACGCTCGGGTCAATGGGTCATGCGCTGTGGGGACAGCGCCGACTCACGAGCACAGTGGGGTACTTGATCCTCCGTCAGGGGTGTCGGAGGTCGACCAGTACCCCTCCTGTCCGTGCACCGGTTGAGTCATGAGGAGGTACCCATGTGCGGTGTCATCAACGCCCTGTGGGTCACATCGTCCCCCGCGGTCCGCGACGACGGCGCGGAGTTCCGAGCCCTGATCCGCGCCACCGCGTACTGACGCGGGGGCCGGCGCCTGTGTCCGGCCCGACGGACCGTGACGTGGTTTCAACTACGCGCGTCCCGCTGGGACTTCCGGGCGACATCGGGCGATCGACGTCTCTTCTGAACCGAACGGTGGCCGGGCACGCCAGGTGACGGCCGCCGACTCGGCACGGCCTGTTCCGCTCCGGCGGACCGCCGTGGCCGGGTACGGCACACCCACACTTGCGGAATGGGCGAATTGTGACGAGTCCTATCGAGACTGAGGACGGCGCGGAACCGGTCGTCGTGCACGGCGGGCAGGCGGCGACCACGAAACCCGAGGGCGAGCAGCTCGTCGGCCGGTCTCCCGGCCAGTTGATGTGGACCCGGTTCAAACGGGACCGCTCGGGGGTCATCTCCGCCTACGTCGTGGGGTTCTTCTTCCTGATCGGGCTGCTCGCCCCGCTGATCGCCAAGCTGTACGGCAAGAACCCGTACACGGTGTACGCGGACGAGCGCCCGGAGCTCTTCGACAGCGCCGGCGTGCCGCTCCAGCCCAACGGCGGTATCAGCAGCGAGTTCTGGTTCGGCCTGGAGCCGGGCAACGGCTACGACGTCTTCACCAAGCTGATCTTCGGCATCCGGACCTCGCTGATGATCTCCGTGGCGGTGACGGTCACCGTCGTGATCACCGGCATCCTGCTGGGCGTCACCGCGGGCTACGTCGGCGGCAGGGCCGACTACGCCATCAGCCGCGTCATCGACTTCCTGCTGGCCTTCCCCTCGCAGCTCTTCTTCATCGCGAGCATGCCGGTCGTGGTCTCGCTCTTCGTGAGTCCGCGCGACGAGACACCGACCTACGTGCGCGTGGTCGCGCTGATCGTCGTCCAGTGGTTCCTCGGCTGGATGAGCCTCGGCCGCATCCTACGGGGAACCTCACTGTCCCTGCGCGAACGGGAGTTCATCGAAGCGGCGAAGGTGAGCGGGGCGTCCCCGTGGCGGATCATCCGCAAGGAGGTCCTGCCCAACGTGGTGACACCGCTCCTCGTGCAGACCACCTACCTGCTCCCGAACTTCGTGACGATCGAGGCCGGTCTGTCGTTCCTCGGCGTCGGAATCGTCGAACCGACGCCCGACTGGGGACAGATGTTCTCCAAGGCCTCGACGGAACTCGTGCTCCAGAACGACATCACCTACATGTTCTTCCCGGGCGTCTCGATGATCATCTTCGTCGTCGCGTTCAACCTGCTCGGGGATTCGGTCAGGGACGCCTTCGATCCCAAGACGGCTCGCTGACCAAAGAGTTGTGGGCGCCTTCGCCCCGATCTCGAACGGCACCTCCACAGCACCTCAATGTCAGATCACTGGTTCGAAGACCGCAGACCGCAACTCAACGGCACCACAGGTGCACTTGTTCGCACCGGTGACAACAGATGGGTAGGAATCTGAGTGATGAGTAGGGGCGGACGCCACGCATACGCCGCAATCTCAGTGCTCGCGGCGGGAGCTCTCGTGCTCACCGGTTGCAGCAAGGGCGGCAGCGACAAGGGGAACGACAGCAACAAGGACAAGGAGAACGCGCAGCGGCAGCAGCAGTCGATCAAGTTCGGCAACGCGGCCGACTCCACCGGTCCCGCGGCCGAGGTACCGGGCGCGAAGAGCGGCGGCACGATGGAGGTCCTCCAGCGTGACAGCTACGCGCACCTGGACCCGGGCCAGATCTACGTCTCCGACGAGGGCTCCCTCGCCACGCTGCTCCACCGTGGTCTGACCGGGTACAAGGCCACGAGCGACGACGGCTCCAAGCACGAGATCGTCGGCGACCTCGCCACCGACTCCGGCACCACGACGGACGGCGGCAAGACCTGGAAGTACACGCTCAAGGACGGCATCAAGTTCGAGAACGGTACGGCGATCACGTCCAAGGACGTCCGCCACACCTTCGAGCGCATGTTCGCCTCGTTCATCAACCAGGGCCCGCCCTACGTCCAGCAGTGGCTGGCCGACACCCCGGGCGCGGACTACCGCAAGCTGCTGAAGGACGGCCCCTACAAGGGCAAGCACCTGCCGGACAGCATCCTGCAGACGCCGGACGACAAGACGATCGTCTTCAAGTTCAAGACGTCGCACCCCGACCTTCCGTACGCCCTCGCCATGGCGGGCTACGCGATCGTCTCCGAGAAGGGCGACACCAAGACGAAGTACGACCGGGCGCCCGTGACGACCGGTCCGTACAAGATCCAGTCGTTCAAGTCCGGCAAGTCGATGGTCCTGGTGAAGAACACCAACTGGGACCCGAAGACGGACCCGATCCGTCACCAGTACGTGGACAAGTTCAACATCACGTTCAACCAGCAGTACGAGACGTCCACCAAGACGCTGCTGGCCGACACCGGAGCCGACCAGGCCGGCATCAGCTTCAACAACCAGGTCGACGCGGGCAACCTCTCCAAGGTCCTCGCCGACCCGAAGATGAAGTCCCGTACGGTCTCGGGCTTCCAGCCCTACGTCGGTCAGATGAACATCAACCTGAGCCACCCGGCGCTCAAGGACAAGAAGATCCGCGAGGCCATCGCCTACGCCCTGCCGATCACGCCGTTCGTGCGCGCCTACGGCGGCACCGACGCGATGCAGGTCGCCGGCGGCCTCATCAGCCCGACGGTCAGCGGCTACGACGCCGCCTTCGACCCGCACGGCAAGATCAAGAAGCCGGCCGGTGACCCGGTCAAGGCCAAGGCCCTGCTGAAGGAGGCCGGCAAGGTCGGCATGAAGCTGACCTTCGGCTACATCAACACCCCCGAGGGCCAGCAGTACTCCACCGCCATGGCCGAGGGTCTGAAGAAGGCCGGGTTCGACGTCCAGCGCCAGGAGATCCCGGCCGAGACCTACTACGACCAGGTCAGCAAGCTGGACAACAACTACGACATCTTCCACACCGCGTGGGGTGCCGACTGGCCGTCCGCCTCGACCGTGATCCCGCCGCTGTACGACGGCCGCGCGATCGCCGACGGCGCGCAGAACTACTCGCAGGTCAACGACCCCAAGGTGAACGCGGACATCGACCGCATCAACAAGATCACCGACCCGGTCAAGGCCGCTGCCGAGTGGGAGAAGGTCGACCAGTACCTGGTCAAGGACGTCGTCAACGTCGTCCCGACCGGCTACTACAAGCAGACCCAGATCGCCGGTTCCAAGGTCGGCGGCCTGGTCTACGACGACGTGATCGGTGGCGTCGACCCGCGTCGCCTGTTCGTCAAGTAACCGTCGCTCTGACGGGGCCCGGCGCGCTCACCGCTCAGCGAGGCGGACGCGCCGGGCCCCGTCGGGCCCGCTGACGTCTGAGAGCTGCCCCTGCCATGCTGCGCTTCCTCATTCGCCGGACACTCGGCGCCGCCGTCATTCTCTTCCTGCTGAGTATCGTCGCGTTCCTGCTGTTCTTCGGGATGCCGAGGGACCCGGGTCTGCTGATGTGCGGCAAGACATGCACGCCTGCCAACCTCGCGAACATCCATCACGTGCTCGGCCTCGACAAGTCGATCCCGGAGCAGTACTGGATCTTCCTGCACAACCTCGTGCTGGGCAGCAACGGCTTCGACCAGGGTCCGTGCCCCGCGCCCTGTTTCGGGTACTCGTACCACACCAATGAAGAGGTCTGGGGCACGCTGATGGACCGCCTGCCCACCACGGTGTCGCTGACGCTGGGTGCCGCGGTCTGCTTCCTCATCGTGGGTCTGGGCACCGGCATGCTCGCCGCGTGGAAGCGCGGAACGCTCGTGGACAAGACGGTGACCGCCGGCGCGATGGTGCTCAGCTCGATGCAGATCTACTTCCTCGGCCCCCTGGCGCTGGCCGCCCTCGTCTACCAGAGCCACCTCTTCGACAAGCCCGCCTACAACGACTTCACAGCGGACCCGGTGAGCTGGTTCACCGGACTGATCATCCCCTGGGTGATCCTGTCCACGATCTTCGCCTCGCAGTACACCCGTATGGCGCGCTCGTCGATGATCGAGCAGCTCCAGGAGGAACACGTCCGCACCGCCCGCGCCAAGGGCATGTCGCGCAAGTACGTCTTCTTCCGCTACGCCTGGCGCGGATCGCTGATCCCCATCGTCACCATCTTCGGCATCGACCTCGGCTCGCTGCTGGGCGGCGCGATCATCACCGAGTACACCTTCGGACTCCCCGGCCTCGGCAAACTCGCCGTGGAATCGGTCTTCTTCAGCGACCTTCCGCTGCTGCTGGGCGTGATGCTCTTCTCCGCCGCCATGATCCTGCTGTTCAACATCATCGTGGATGCCTGCTACGCCTTCATCGACCCGCGCGTGCGGCTGTCCTAGGAGCACTCCGTGACCACTCTGACCAAGGAATCGGGCGCCGGCACCCCGGCGGACTCGGGTGCCTTCCTCTCGGTGCGCGACCTGTACGTCCGGTTCAAGACCGAGGACGGCGTCGTCAAGGCCGTCGACGGGCTCTCCTTCGACCTCGAACGGGGCAAGACCCTCGGCATCGTGGGGGAGTCGGGCTCCGGCAAGTCGGTGACCAACCTGACGATCCTCGGCCTGCACAACCCGATGTTCACCACCATCGAGGGCGAGATCGTGCTCGACGGGCAGGAGCTGATCACCGCCCGCGAGTCGGAGTTGGAGAAGGTGCGCGGCAACAAGGCCGCCATGATCTTCCAGGACCCGCTGACGGCGCTCTCCCCCTACTACACGGTGGGCCGGCAGATCGCCGAGCCGTTCTGGAAGCACACCGGGGCCTCGAAGAAGGCCGCCTGGGACCGCGCGGTGGAGATGCTCGGCAAGGTCGGCATCCCCAACCCCAAGGAACGGGCGAAGGACTATCCGCACCAGTTCTCCGGCGGTATGCGCCAGCGCGCGATGATCGCGATGGCGCTGGTCTGCGACCCCGACCTGCTGATCGCGGACGAGCCGACCACCGCGCTGGACGTCACCGTGCAGGCCCAGATCCTCGACCTCCTGAAGAACCTCCAGCAGGAGTTCGGCTCGGCCATCATCTTCATCACGCACGACCTGGGCGTCATCGCGGACATGGCCGACGACATCATGGTGATGTACGCGGGCGGGGCGGTGGAACGCGGCACGGTGAACGAGGTGCTGCGCTCGCCCCAGCACCCCTACACCTGGGGCCTGCTGAACTCGATGCCGCGGCTGGACTCGGACCTCGGCACGCCGCTGGCGCCCATCCCCGGCGCGCCGCCCTCCCTGCTGCGGCCGCCGTCGGGCTGCCGGTTCCACCCCCGCTGCACCTTCCAGGGCGAGGTCGGGGGCGCGCGCTGCGTGGACGAACTCCCGCTGCTGCCGGCGGGCCGGGGCGGCGCGTGCCACCTCACGGCCGAGCAGAAGCGGACCATTTTCATCGAGCAGATCAAGCCCCGGCTGCGGTAGGGAGAACAGCGAGATGAAGGAAGACGTCGCGAAGGAAGACGTCGAGAAGGACGTCACGGCGGGCGCGGCCACGCTGCCCGCCCCGCGCTCCGCAGGCGGTGACAGCTCCGACGAGCCGCTGCTCGTGGTCGAGAACCTGGTCAAACACTTCCCGGTCAAGGGCGGTTTCCCGATCAGACGGACCATCGGCGCGGTGCAGGCCGTGGACGGCATCGACCTGACGGTCCACGTGGGCGAGAGCTTCGGCCTGGTGGGGGAGTCGGGCTGCGGCAAGTCCACGACCGGACGCCTGATCACCCGTCTGCTGGAGCCGACGGGCGGCACCGTCTCGTACCGCGGACAGGACATCAGCCACGCCGGCCGCAAGCAGCTCGCGCCGGTGCGCTCCGAGATCCAGATGATCTTCCAGGACCCGTACTCGTCGCTGAACCCGCGGCAGACGGTCGGCAAGATCATCTCCGCGCCGATGGAGATCAACGGGATCAACCCGGCGGGCGGCCGCGAGAAGCGCGTGCGTGAGCTGCTGGAGATCGTCGGTCTGAACCCCGAGCACTACAACCGCTTCCCGCACGAGTTCTCCGGCGGTCAGCGCCAGCGCATCGGGGTCGCCCGCGCGCTGGCGTCCGAGCCGAAGCTGATCGTCGCCGACGAGCCGGTCTCCGCCCTGGACGTCTCCATCCAGGCGCAGGTCGTCAACCTCCTCCAGGACGTGCAGCGGGAACTGGGCATCGCGTTCCTGTTCATCGCCCACGACCTCGCGGTGGTACGGCACTTCTCGCAGCGCGTCGCCGTCATGTACCTCGGCAAGGTGATCGAGGTCGGCGACCGGGACTCCATCTACACCCGGCCCCGGCACCCCTACACCCACGCCCTGCTCTCCGCGGTCCCCGAGGTCGAACTGGAGGAGACCGACAAGCCGCCGCGGGAACGCATCCGCCTCGCGGGCGACGTGCCGTCGCCCATCGCCCCGCCCTCCGGCTGCCGCTTCCGCACCCGCTGCTGGAAGGCACAGGACAAGTGCGCGAGCGAGGAGCCGCCGCTGGTCCGGATCGCGGGCAACCGTGAGGGCCACCTGACGGCGTGCCACTTCCCGGAGGAGCCGACCACCGAGGCCCGGGACGAGGACATCGTCCTGGACCCGGCCCTGGCGGCCCTGGAGGACGCCCCCGAGGCCGGCTAGGACGGCCTGCCGTACGGAGGAGGGGCCCGCGCCGGACGCGCGGGCCCCTCTCCCGTACGCGGGCCGTGGGCGCGTACGGCCGGGCGGGGAGTCCGTACCGCGCGCGGGGGCCGCCGTCGCGGGCAAGGGGCCGTCACAGCCCGGCGGGCCGGCGGTACGGTCAGGTCCGGCCCGCGACCGTGATGATCTCGGGGGCGGTGGGGGCGAGCGGCCGGCGCCCCCAGTCGCCGTACTGCTCGTGCACGACGAGCCCGGCCTCGCCGAGGAACCTCCGCACGGCGTCCGCGCCCAGGAAGCGCAGGGTGCTGCGGCTGACCCGCGGCCGCTCCCAGCCCGGGTGCTCGAAGGTCTCGCTGAACGTCACCCGGTCCCCGAGCACCGGCGTCTCGACCTCGTGCCGCACCCGTACGGGGTCCCCGTGCTCGTCGCGCACCTCGCGGGCCCGCTCGGGCCGCCACCCCTCCCACGCCCGCACTGCGGGATTGCGGGTCTCGAAGACGAACCGCCCGCCGTCGCCCAGGGCCTGGCGCACGGCGGCCAGCGCGGAGCGCACCTCCTCGTCGCCGACGAGCACCTGGAACGCGTGCCCGGTCATCACGACGAGGTCGAACTCCCGCTCCCAGCGCACCGATCCGAGGTCACCGAGCACCCACTCGACGTCCGCCTGCCCGCGCGCCTGCACCAGCATGGCCGCGGCGGGATCCAGCCCGCACAGCCGCCCCGCGTGACCGGCCTTCCGGGCACGCGCCAACAGGCGTCCCGTCCCGCATCCGACGTCGAGCACGGACCGCGCGGACATCACCAGATCCAGGTAGAAGTCGTCGCTCGGACCCCATGGATTCAGCGCGTCGTACAAGGCGGCGAGTGAGACGTCACTGAACGATCGGTCAGCCATCACAGCAGTCTGTCAGCCGCGGCGGTCTCACGAAACCACTGATCGGAAAGGAACGGGTGAGCAACGTGAGGGGAAAGAATGGCAGGTTGGAGGGACGGGGAACGGGAGCCGGGGTGTGCCGGGCTCCGGCACCGCCGACGAGGATCGGGACGAGATGCTGCATCACATCGAGCTGTGGGTACCGGACCTGGGACGGGCCGTACGCTCCTGGGGCTGGCTCCTGGGGCGGCTCGGCTACACGCCCTACCAGGACTGGCCGGACGGCCGGAGCTGGCGGCTGGGGGAGACCTACCTGGTCTTCGAGCAGTCCCCGGCCCTGACCGCAGACCGCCACGACCGGCTGCGCCCGGGCCTGAACCACCTCGCCTTCCACGTCCCGGGCCGCGCCGAACTCGACACCCTGGTCACCGAGGCCCCGGACCACGGCTGGACCCTGCTGTTCCCCGAGGCCCATCCCCACGCGGGCGGTCCCGCCCACTACGCCGCCTACCTGGAGGACCAGGACGGCTTCGAGGCCGAACTCGTGGCCCGGCAGGAGGAGTAGGGGAGCGTTAATCGCTCGACATCGAACGGCCCCGGCCGGGATGCTTCACCCCGATGACTTCACAGACACGTACGGACATGCCCCGTGACTGGGACGAGCGTTCCCAGTTGGCCACCTTCCTCGACTACGCCCGGGCCACCGCCCGCGCCAAGTGCGAGGACGTCTCGGCCGAGGACGCCCGCAAGGCGCCGCTGCCCGGGTCGCCGCTCATGACCCTGAGCGGGCTGATCAACCATCTGCGCTGGGTCGAGTACTACTGGTTCCAGGTGGTCTTCCAGGGCGAGGAGGACGAGGGGCCCTGGACGGACGAGGACCCCGACCGCGAGATGCGCATCGCCGTCGACTTCCCGCTCGCGCAGCTTCTCGACGAGTACGAGGAACAGAGCGCCCGCTACCGCACGTTGGTGGCCGAGCACGACCTCGACACCAAGGCCAAGCGGGCCGGTCGCGACGGCACCCACGTCGACCTCCGCTGGATCGTCCTCCACCTCGTGGAGGAGACGGCCCGCCACAACGGCCACCTCGACATCCTGCGCGAACTGGCCGACGGCCGGACGGGAGGCTAGACCATGGGAGACGCGCGGGTACCGCACCCCACCATCCGTACGATCACCTTCGACTGCACCGGTGATCCCTACGAAGTCGGTCTGTTCTGGAGCCGGTTGCTCGGCAGGCCGCTGCACGACGACGACAAGCCCGGTGACCCGGAGGCGGTCCTGGAGGACCCGTCCGGCGGCCCGACGCTTCTGTTCGTACGGGTTCCCGAGGGCAAGGCGGCCAAGAACCGCGTCCACCTCGACCTGACCCCGCACGGCCGCACCCGCGACGACGAGGTCGAACACGCCGTCTCCCTGGGCGCCCGCCGCGTCGCCGACCACATCCGCCCCGACGGGAGCGGCTGGGTCGTCCTCGCGGACCCCGAGGGCAACGAATTCTGCATGGAGCGCGGGGACCTGGAGCTGACGGACAAGTCCTAGGGCGTGTCCCGGCCGGACCCGGAACGCGAGAAGGCCCGCACGGGGAAGTGCGGGCCTTCGTTCCCCTGGAACCGGCGTTCACGGGCTCGGGTCAATGGGCCGGGAAAGACGGTTCCTGAAGGTGGCGGCTGACGAAAAGGGGTGTGTCAGACCGCCGCCTCGGAGTCCTTCGCGAGACGCTGGGCCGGGACGGTCTCCGTCGTCTCCGGGTAGTGGCAGGCCGTCAGGTGACCGTCGTTGCTGCCCGAGATCTGCACCAGCGGCGGAGCCTCGGTCGCGCACTTCTCCGTCGCCTTCCAGCAGCGGGTGCGGAACCGGCAGCCCGACGGCGGGTTGAGCGGCGAGGGGACGTCACCCTTGAGCAGGATGCGCTCACGGGCCGGGGCGTCGTCCGCGGTCGCCTCGGGGACGGCGGACATCAGCGCGCGGGTGTACGGGTGACGCGGGTTGTCGTACAGGTCCTCGCGGTTGGCGATCTCGACGATCTTGCCGAGGTACATCACCGCGACGCGCTGCGAGAAGTGCCGCACGATCGCGAGGTCATGCGCGATGAACAGGAACGCGATGCCCAGGTCCCGCTGGAGGTCCTGGAGCAGGTTCACGACCTGCGCCTGGATGGAGACGTCGAGCGCCGAGACCGGCTCGTCCGCGACGATCAGCTTCGGCTCCAGGGCGAGCGCGCGGGCCACCCCGATGCGCTGGCGCTGACCGCCGGAGAACTCGTGCGGGAAGCGGTTGTAGTGCTCGGGGTTGAGACCGACCGTCTCCAGCAGCTCACGGACACGCTTCTCGTAGCCGCCGGGCGTCTTGATCCCGTTGATCTCCATCGGACCCGAGATGATCTTGCCGACCGTCTGCCGCGGGTTCAGCGAGGCGTACGGGTCCTGGAAGATCATCTGGATCTCGGAGCGCACCGGTGCGAGCTGCTTGCGGCCGGCGTGCGTGATGTCCTGGCCGCGGTACTTGATGCTGCCGCCCGTGGGCTCCAGCAGACGCGTGACCAGCCGGCCCGTCGTCGACTTGCCGCAGCCGGACTCGCCGACCAGACCGAGGCTCTCGCCCTCGGCGACCTGGAAGTCCAGACCGTCCACGGCCTGGACCGCGCCGATCTTCCGCTTGAAGGGGAAGCCGCCCATCACCGGGAAGTGCTTGGTCAGTCCGGTGACGTCCAGGAGGGGGTTCGTGTTGCTCATGATCGTGAAGTCCCGTCTCAGTTACGTCAGTGCGACCGCGTCGCGGCGAAGTCGGCGAAGAAGTCGCGGCGCTGGTCCGCCGTGAGGTGGCAGGCGGCACCGCGCCCGTCCGTGACCTGGAGCAGCGGCTGCTCGCTGGAGCAGCGGCCGTCCGTGACCTTCTCCGCGAAGGTGCACCGCGGGTGGAAGCGGCAGCCCGACGGCGGGTTGAGGAGCGAGGGCGGCGAGCCGGGGATCGGCGACAGCGGCACGTCGACCGGTCCGTCCAGGCTCGGCATGGAGCCCAGCAGACCCCAGGTGTAGGGGTGCTGCGGCGCGCGCAGCACCTCCTTCTTGGTGCCCCGCTCCACGCACCGGCCGCCGTACATCACCAGCACGTCGTCCGCGATGTCCGCGATGACGCCGAGGTCGTGGGTGATGAAGATGATGGCGGTGCCGAACTCCTGCTGGAGGTCCTTGAGCAGGTCCATGATCTGGGCCTGGACGGTGACGTCGAGCGCGGTGGTCGGCTCGTCCGCGATGAGCAGCTCGGGGTCGCAGACCAGCGCCATGGCGATCATCGCGCGCTGGCGCATACCGCCGGAGAACTGGTGCGGGTAGTCGTCCACCCGGACGTCCGGCTGCGGGATGCCGACGCGCCGCAGCATCTCGATCGCCCGCAGCCGGGCCTCCTTCTTGGAGGCGCCGGTGTGCTTGCGGTACGTCTCGCCGATCTGCCGGCCGATGGTGTGGTACGGCGACAGCGAGGCCAGCGCGTCCTGGAAGATCATCGACATCTTGTTGCCGCGCAGCCGCTCCAGCTCCCGCTCGGAGGCGGTCAGCAGCTCCTTGCCGTCGAGCAGGATCTCGCCGTCGATGGCCGTGCGCTCACGGTCGTGCAGACCGAGGATCGTCAGGTTCGTGACGGACTTGCCCGAACCCGACTCGCCCACGATGCCGAGCGTCTTGCCCTTGGCCAGGTCGAAGGTGAGACCGTCGACGGCCTTGACGACGCCGTCCTCGGTGGAGAAGTGGACCTTCAGATCCCTGACGGACAGGAAGGGCTGCTGATCGGTGCTCGTCACGGGGACGCTCCTGGGGGGTGATGCGAGGGGGTAGCTTGCGGTCGGCGGGTGAGCGGCGCGGGGGCGCCGGGGTCAGGCGAGCCGGATCCGCGGGTCGATGAAGGCGTAGACGGCGTCGACGATGATGTTGAAGAACACGATCGCCCCGGAGGCCACCAGAGTCACGGCCAGCAGCATCGGCAGGTCGTTCGCCTCGACGGCGGTCACGGCGAGCTTGCCGATGCCCTGGAGGCTGAAGACCGACTCGGTGATGATGGCGCCGCCGATGAGGGTGCCCAGGTCGATGCCGAAGATCGTGACGATCGGACCCATCGCGCCGCGCCAGGCGAAGCGGAAGAACACCGAGCGCCGGGACAGACCCTTGGCGCGCGCCGTACGCACGTAGTCCTCGCTGAGCTGTTCCACGAGCTGGGAGCGGGTCATACGGGTGTAGTTCGCGGTGAAGATGATCGACAGCGTCAGCCAGGGCAGCAGCAGACCGCCGGCCCAGGCCGCGGGGTCGTCGGTGAACGGCGTGTACGAGGGCTGCTCGAGGATGCCGAGCTGCTGGACCAGGAAGTACATCGCGATGTAGCCGACGAAGTAGATCTGGAGCGAGGAGCCGATCAGCGAGAACGAGCTGGCGATCTTGTCGGCGGCCTTGCCCTGCTTGACCGCGGCGATCATGCCCGTGCCGACACCGATGATGAGGAAGAAGACCGAGGCGCCGAGCGCGAGGGAGAGCGTCGTCGGCATGCGGTCCATGATCGTGCCCAGGACCGGCTCACGGTTGGTGAACGAGAAGCCGAGGCACGGGGCGTTGCAGTTGCCCAGGCCGCCGTAATCACGCCCGACGAAGATGCCCTCCAGCCAGTGCCAGTACTGCACCGGCAGCGGATCGGCGATCCCGAGGTTCACCCTGACCTGCTCCAGGAGGTCCTTGGTGCAGACCTTGCCGCACGCCATGCGGGCAGGGTCACGCGGGATCGCGTAGAAGAGCATGAAGGTGACGGCGCTGATGATCAGCAGAATCACAAGTGCGCCGATGACACGGCGGACTAGAAAACGGAACATGTGGCGTGACTTTCCGGACGGGGCGCCGTCGCCGGGAGTGTGGGGAGAAGTACGAGGGGGTGGAGAGGTACCGGGGCGGCGGCACGGGTGCCGCCGCCCCGGAGCTGGATCAGGCCTTCGCGGCGTAGACCTTGCCCAGCGCGATGCAGGTGTTGCCGGAGTCGTAGATCACGCCGCCGACCTTGGAGCCGTGGAAGTAGTTGCGGATCGGGTTGTAGTCCGGAACCACGGCGGCGAGCTGCATGATCTGCTCGTCGATGTCGCCCCACATCGTGGCGGCCTTCTTCGCGTCGGGCTCGATCGTGGCGGCGGCGATCGCCTTGTCCACGCTCGCGTCCTTGAGCTGCGGCCAGTTGACGCCACCGTCGGCGATCTGGCTGCTGTCGAAGCAGGGCTGGATGACGGCGTAACCGGCCGGCCAGTCCGGGCCCCAGCCCGCGGCGAACATGTCGTACTCGTTGTCGAGCTGGCCGATCTGGCTGTAGAAGGAGGTCTTGTCGACCTGCTTCACGACCGGGGTGAAGCCGGCCTTGGTCAGCGCGGTCTTGATCGCGACGGCCTGCTTGACCGCGTTGTCCGACTGCTGCATGGCGACGACGATGGTCTGGCCCGTCTTGCCGGCCTCCTTGAGAAGGGACTTGGCCTTCTCGGGGTCACCCATGGGCTTGGTCTTCTTCTCGTAGAGGTCGAAGTCCTTGTGGCCCGGGGTGAGGGGGCTGATGATCGTGGTCGCGGTCGCCGTGGAGAGCGAGCCACCACGGATCTGCTGGAGCTGCTTCGAGGGCCACGCGAAGTTGAGCGCCTGGCGCACCTTGACGTCGGTGACGCGCTTGGTGTTGATCGCGAAGTAGTAGCAGGTGGTGTCGACCTGCGTCAGGACGCGCTTCTTGAGCGTCGGGTCCGTCATGACCTTCTGGATGCGCTCGGCGGCGACCTCGTTGAGCAGCGACAGCGTGAACTGGTCGTTGCCCTGGTCGGCGATGTAGCGGTCCGTCGAGGCCAGCGACTGGAAGCCGAACTGGAAGACGAACTTGTCCGGGTACGCGTTGCGCAGCGGGTCCGTCTCGGCGACCCAGTGCTCGTTGCGGACCAGCGTCGCGCCCTTGCCGATGCTGCGGCTCTCGATCTTGTACGGGGCGCAGGACAGCGGGTGCTTGTCGTACTTCTCCTTGGTGTCGTGCTTCTTGGGCACGATGGAGAAGCCGCGCATGGCCACCATGAAGTTGAAGTCGGCGTGGGCCTCCTTCAGCTTGAACGTGATGGTCTTGCCGCTGACCTCGATGGAGTCGAGGTGCTTGCCGCCGTAGGGGCCCTTGTACTTGTCGCCGCCGACGAGCCAGCCCTGCGGGTAACGGGGACCCTGGGTGACGAAGGAGGCGAAGAGGCGCTCGAAGGTGTGGCGCACGTCCTCGATCGTGACGTCGGCGCCGTCCTCCCACTTCACGTTGTCCTTCAGCGTGAAGGACCAGGTCTTGCCGCCGTCGGCCGCGGTGCCGGCGTCCGTGGCGAGGTCACCCACGAGGGTGGTGCCGCCCTTGGAGTCGACCTTGTAGCCGGTCAGGCCGCGCAGGAACAGGACCGAGCAGGCGCCCTCGTACGAGGAGTAGAGCTGCGCCGGGTCCAGGTGGTCCCAGTCGATCTGGTCGAGGGTGTAGATCGTGCCGCCCTTGACCGCGCCGGCGACCTCGGGGGCCGGACCGGTGGAGTCGGCCTTGGTGCCGACCAGGATCTCGGCAGCCTTGGCCTTCGCCACGGACGGGGCCTTGTTGCTGCCGCTCCCGCCGCCGTTGCCGCTGCTGCAGGCGCTCAGAACCGTGGTGGCACCGGCGGCCACACCAGTGGCTATCAGGAAGTTTCTGCGGGAAAAGGACATGGCTTACCTGCCTAGTGGTGGGTGAATGTGAGACGGGTAACCAGCCGGACGGCTATGACCGGTACTGGGGGTGGAAGTCAGCGCTTGGACTTCGGGTCGAGTGCGTCGCGGACCGAGTCTCCGAGCAGGTTGAAGGCGAGGACGAAGATGATCATCGAGACGCCCGGGAAGATCATGAAGGTGATGTCTTCCGTGTAGAAGCCGGCACCACGCTGGATCATGACGCCCCAGTCCGGGGTCGGGTCCTGGATACCGACGCCGAGGAAGGCGAGACCCGCTTCGGCCGTGACGTAGGCCGGCAGCATGAGGGTCGACTGGATCAGGATCGGTGTCCAGAGGTTGGGCAGAAGTTCCTTGAAGACGATGCGGCGCGAGGACGCGCCGGTCACCTTCGCCGCCTCGACGAACTCGCGCTCCCGCAGGCCGAGGACCTGACCGCGCAGCAGACGCGCGATGGAGGCCCAGCCGAAGGCGGAGAGGACGAGGATCAGGCAGGTGGCCCGCAGCCAGGTCGGGACCTCTTCGTTGAAGGGCACGAAGAGCGCGTAGACGACCGGCATGAAGGCGATGAAGAACAGCGTCGACGGGAACGACAGGAGAATGTCGATCACCCGGCCGACGAAGTAGTCCGTCTTGCCGCCGAGGTACCCCGCGGTGATGCCGATCACGACACCGACCACCGTGGTCAGCAGCGTGGCGGCGGTCGCGATCATCAGCGACGTGCGGATGCCGTACAGCAGGAACGTGAAGACGTCACGTCCGAGCTGGGGCTCGATGCCGAACCAGAAGCTGCCGTCGATGCCGCCGTTGGGCTTCACCGGGAAGGCGAAGTCGTTGAGCAGGCCGTCGGTCTCCTGGCCGTACTGCTCGTACGGGTTCTTCCCGTACAGCTTGGCTATCAGCGGCGCGCAGATCGCGATGACGAAGAAGAAGACCACGATGTACGCGGAGACGACACCGGTGCGGTCGCGCTTGAAGCGCGTCCAGGCGAGTCGTCCGGGGGAGCGACTTTCCGAGCCCTTGTGGGTGGAAGACGAAGCCGGGGTCTTGCCGGTCTCGTCGGTCACCTCAAGTGGGGCGGCCGCGGATGGAGTAGGGGGGGTCATGATGCTCCAGGCCCGAGGGGGTCAAGGGCTCCGCAGGGCGCTCCCTACGGGCTACGCCGGACTTTTTCAACGCAATTCATGCAAGGTCAATAAAATCTCGGTCGCCTTGGTCTTCTCTTTACTTTCTTTACCTCTGATTGACCTGAGCGTAACTACGCGTGTAGCGCACTGTGGCCGTTCTGTGTCCGGATTCGGACTAACGGGGCGAAACGGGCAATGAGTTCGTTATCCGGACGCCGGAGTCTCGGAATGCGTACATCTCGTGCACTGGAATCAACAGTTCCGCATCGAACGGCGAAGATCTGTTGCGCGGAAGGTCAAGATCGTCTGCGAGGACGGTCAAGATCATTTGACGGAGTGTCCGGAACGCCTCCTTCTGGATGGATCGCCACTCGGAAGGGTGGGGTAAATGTGCGATCTGCCCTATATAGGAAGATATTGGGCCCTAAAGGCACACCGCGCTGGAACCGGACGTCCGAGCCCGACCCCGGCGCCGGCGGCACAGCGCACTCTCGAGGAGGCACTCCATGCGTGGAGCCACGCACGCCAAATGGGCCGCATGCGCGGCGGCGGTAGTCCTGGCGGCGTCCGCCTGCGGAGGGGGAGGGGGTGACAGCGGCGGCGGCAGCGGTTCCGGCACCGTCAGCGCTTCCTGGGGCGACCCGCAGAACCCGCTGGAGCCGTCCAACACCAACGAGGTGCAGGGCGGCAAGGTCCTCGACATGATCTTCCGCGGGCTGAAGCGGTACAACGCCAAGACCGGCGCCGCCGAGGACATGCTCGCCAAGAGCATCGAGACCACCGACTCGCAGAACTTCACGATCACGGTCAAGGACGGCTGGAAGTTCAGCAACGGCGAGGCCGTCACCGCGCAGTCCTTCGTCGACGCCTGGAACTACGGCGCCAGCCTGAAGAACAACCAGAAGAACGCGTACTTCTTCGGCTACATCGAGGGCTACGACAAGACGCACCCAGACACGGGCAAGCAGACCGCCGACACCCTGTCCGGGCTCAAGGTGACCGGAACGAACACGTTCACCGTCAAGCTGACCCAGAAGTTCTCGACGTTCCCGGACACCCTCGGCTACGCGGCCTTCTCGCCGCTGCCCAAGTCGTTCTTCAGCGACCACGCCGCCTGGGTCGCGAAGCCCGTCGGCAACGGCCCGTACACGATCAACAGCTACGCCAAGGGCTCCCAGATGTCCCTGACGAAGTGGGCCGACTACCCCGGGGACGACCCGGCGAAGAACGACGGCGTGACCCTCAAGGTCTACACGGACAACAACACCGCCTACAACGACCTGCTGGCCGGCAACCTCGACCTGGTCGACGACGTGCCCGCGGCCCAGCTCAAGAACGCCAAGAGCGACCTGAACGGCCGGTACATCAACACCCCGGCCGGCATCATCCAGACGCTCGCCTTCCCGTTCTACGACCCGAAGTGGAACACCAGCGGCGCCACCAAGGTCCGTCAGGGACTGTCCATGGCGATCAACCGCCAGCAGATCACCGACACGATCTTCCAGAAGACGCGCACGCCCGCGAGCGACTGGACCTCACCGGTGCTCGGCGAGAAGGGCGGCTTCCAGGAAGGCCTGTGCGGCAAGTACTGCGACTACAACCCGTCCGAGGCCAAGAAGATGGTCCAGGAGGGCGGCGGTCTGCCCGGCGGCCAGGTCAAGATCACGTACAACGCGGACACCGGCTCCCACAAGGAGTGGATCGACGCCGTCTGCAACTCGATCAACAACGCCCTCGGCAACGAGAAGGCCTGCGTCGGCAACCCGGTCGGCACCTTCGCCGACTTCCGCAACCAGATCGGGCAGCACAAGATGCCCGGTCCGTTCCGGGCCGGCTGGCAGATGGACTACCCGCTGATCCAGAACTTCCTCCAGCCGCTGTACTACACGAACGCCTCCTCCAACGACGGCCAGTGGTCCAACAAGCAGTTCGACAGCCTGGTCAACCAGGCGAACGCGGAGACCGACACGAGCAAGGCCATCAAGCTCTTCCAGCAGTCCGAAGAGGTCGTACGGGACAACATGGCCGCCATCCCGCTCTGGTACCAGAACGGCAGCGCCGGCTACTCGGACAAGGTCTCGAACGTGGCCCTGAACCAGTTCAGCGTGCCCGTCTACAACGAGATCACCGTCAACTGAGCCGCCACGGCGGGCCCGCCACGGCGGGTCCGCCCCTCTCTCCCCGGAGCACTCATGGGACGGTACGTCATCCGGCGTCTGCTGCAGATGATCCCGGTCTTCTTCGGCGCCACGCTGCTCATCTTCCTGATGGTGAACGTGATGGGCGACCCCATCGCGGGCCTGTGCGGCGACCGGCAGTGCGACCCCGCCACGGCCGCCCAGCTGCGCGAGGAGTTCAACCTCGACAAGAACGTCTTCGTCCAGTACCTGCTGTACCTGAAGGGCATCTTCACCGGTGACTTCGGCACCGCGTTCGACGGGCAGCCGGTCACCGACCTGATGGCGACCGCCTTCCCGGTCACCATCCGGCTGACGATCGTCGCGATCTTCTTCGAGATCGTCATCGGCATCACGCTCGGTGTCATCACCGGTCTGCGCCGCGGCCGGCCCGTCGACACCGGCGTCCTGCTGCTCACCCTCGTCGTCATCGCGGTGCCGACTTTCGTCACCGGTCTGCTGGCCCAGCTCCTGCTCGGTATCAAATGGGGCTGGATCAAGCCGTCGGTCTCCGGGGACGCCACCTTCGGCGAGCTGATCGTGCCGGGCCTGGTGCTGGCCTCGGTCTCCCTCGCGTACGTGACCCGTCTGACCCGGACCTCCATCGCGGAGAACAAGCGGTCCGACTACGTCCGTACGGCCGTGGCCAAGGGCCTGCCACGGCGCCGCGTCACCATCCGGCACCTGCTGCGCAACTCTCTGATCCCCGTGGTCACCTTCATCGGCACCGACATCGGCGCGCTCATGGGCGGCGCGATCGTCACCGAGCGGATCTTCAACATCCACGGTGTCGGCTACTACCTCTACCAAGGGATCGTGCGCCAGAGCACCCAGACCGTCGTCGGCTTCGTGACCATCCTCGTCCTCGTCTTCGTGGTCGCCAATCTGCTCGTCGACCTGCTGTACGCCGTACTCGACCCGAGGATCCGCTATGCCTGAGCAGCCGCCGTACGAGGAAGAGGAATTCCACCACGGCCCCGAAGGTCCGCCGCCGGAGGACCTGGCCATCGCTCCGACCGGCTTCGGCGGCCCCATGGACCTCGGATCGAGCGAAGCGGAGACCCTGGAGAAGACCCCGGGCGGACCGGAGGGGACGGGGCCGAAGGAGAAGCCGCGCTCCCTGTGGTCCGACGCCTGGCGGGACCTGCGCCGCAACCCGGTCTTCATCATCTCCGGACTCGTCATCCTCTTCCTGGTCGTCATCTCGATCTGGCCCTCGCTGATCACCGACCAGTCCCCCCTCAAGTGCGACCTCTCCAAGGCGCAGGAGGGCTCGCAGCCCGGACACCCCTTCGGCTACGACGGACAGGGCTGCGACGTCTACACACGGACCGTCTACGGGACCCGCATCTCCATCAGCGTCGGCGTCCTCGCCACGATCGGGGTCGCGCTCCTCGGCTCGTTCCTCGGCGGGCTGGCCGGCTTCTTCGGCGGGGTCGGCGACTCGATCCTGTCCCGGATCACCGACATCTTCTTCGCGATCCCCGTCGTGCTCGGCGGTCTGGTCCTGCTCTCCGTGGTGACCAGCAACACGATCTGGCCGGTCGTCGGGTTCATGGTGCTGCTCGGCTGGCCGCAGGTCTCCCGGATCGCGCGCGGCTCCGTCATCACCACCAAGGAGAACGACTACGTCCACGCGGCGCGCGCGCTCGGCGCCTCCAACTCCCGGATGATGCTCCGGCACATCACCCCGAACGCGGTCGCCCCGGTGATCGTCGTCGCGACCATCGCGCTCGGCACGTACATCTCGCTGGAGGCGACGCTGTCGTACCTGGGTGTCGGTCTCAAGCCCCCGACGGTGAGCTGGGGCATCGACATCTCCTCGGCCTCCGCCTACATCCGCCAGGCACCGCACATGCTGCTGTGGCCGGCCGGCGCGCTCGCGATCACCGTGCTCGCGTTCATCATGCTCGGCGACGCGGTGCGCGACGCCCTCGACCCGAAGCTGAGGTGAGAGCCGTGCTCCTCGAAGTGCGCGATCTGCAGGTGGAGTTCAGGACCAGGGACGGGGTCGCCAAGGCCGTCAACGGCGTCACGTACAGCGTCGACGAGGGCGAGACGCTCGCCGTGCTCGGCGAGTCAGGCTCCGGCAAGTCGGTGACCGCCCAGGCGATCATGGGCATCCTCGACATCCCGCCCGGGAAGATCACCGGCGGCGAGATCCTCTTCCAGGGCAAGGACCTGCTGAAGTTCAAGGAGGAGGAGCGGCGCAAGGTCCGCGGCGCCGAGATGGCGATGATCTTCCAGGACGCGCTGTCCTCCCTGAACCCCGTGATCAACGTCGGTGACCAGCTCGGCGAGATGTTCACCGTGCACCGGGGAATGTCGCGCAAGGAAGCCCGCGCCAAGGCGATCGAGCTGATGGAGCACGTGCGCATCCCGGGTGCCGCCGAGCGGGTGCGGGACTATCCGCACCAGTTCTCCGGCGGTATGCGCCAGCGCATCATGATCGCCATGGCGCTGGCCCTGGAACCCGCGCTGATCATCGCCGACGAACCGACCACGGCGCTCGACGTCACCGTGCAGGCCCAGGTCATGGACCTGCTCGCCGAACTCCAGCGCGAGCTCAACATGGGGCTCATCCTCATCACCCACGACCTCGGCGTGGTCGCGGACGTCGCCGACAAGATCGCGGTGATGTACGCGGGCCGGATCGTCGAGACCGCCCCGGTCCACGACATCTACAAGGCGCCCGCCCACCCGTACACCAAGGGTCTCCTCGACTCGATCCCCCGGCTCGACCAGAAGGGCCAGGAGCTGTACGCCATCAAGGGACTGCCGCCCAACCTGATGCACATCCCGCCGGGCTGCGCCTTCAACCCGCGCTGCCCGATGGCCCAGGACATCTGCCGCACCGAGGTGCCGCCGCTCGCCGCCGTCGACGAGAACCGCGGGAGCGCCTGCTTCTTCTGGAGGGAGTGCCTCGATGACTCAAGCCGCAACTGAGCCGCTGCTGGAGGTCAGCGGACTGGTCAAGCACTTCCCGCTCACCCAGGGGATCCTGTTCAGGAAGCAGATCGGGGCCGTCAAGGCGGTCGACGGGGTCGACTTCCA
Source organism: Streptomyces sp. NPDC056738 (assembly GCF_042790435.1). NCBI lineage: Bacteria > Bacillati > Actinomycetota > Actinomycetes > Kitasatosporales > Streptomycetaceae > Streptomyces > Streptomyces sp. NPDC056738. The sequence continues at coordinate 351,899 of NZ_JBHTZF010000007.1, read as the reverse complement.
CCTCGACCGCGGCGAGACCCTCGGCATCGTCGGCGAGTCCGGCTGCGGGAAGTCCACCGTCGCCAAGATGCTGGTCAACCTGGAGCGGCCGACCGAGGGCGCGATCAAGTACAAGGGCGAGGACATCACCAAGCTGTCCGGCAAGGCGCTCAAGGCGGTGCGCCGCAACATCCAGATGGTGTTCCAGGACCCGTACACCTCGCTCAACCCGCGCATGACCGTCGGCGACATCATCGGGGAGCCGTACGACATCCACCCCGAGGTCGCGCCGAAGGGCGACCGGCGGCGCCGGGTCCAGGACCTGCTGGACGTGGTCGGGCTCAACCCGGAGTACATCAACCGCTATCCGCACCAGTTCTCCGGCGGCCAGCGCCAGCGCATCGGCATCGCGCGGGGCCTGGCGCTGCGGCCCGAGATCATCGTCGCCGACGAACCGGTCTCCGCGCTCGACGTCTCCGTGCAGGCGCAGGTGATCAACCTGCTGGACCGGCTCCAGGCCGAGTTCGACCTCAGCTACGTCTTCATCGCGCACGACCTGTCGATCGTGCGGCACATCTCCGACCGGGTCGGGGTGATGTATCTCGGGCGGATCGTGGAGACCGGCAAGGACGTCGAGATCTACGACCATCCCACCCACCCCTACACGCAGGCGCTGCTGTCCGCGGTGCCCGTGCCGGACCCGGAGGCCCGGGAGCACCGGGAGCGGATCATCCTGCACGGCGATGTGCCCTCGCCCGCGAACATCCCGTCCGGCTGCCGGTTCCGCACGCGCTGCTGGAAGGCGCAGGAACGCTGCACGCTGGAGGTGCCGCTGCTCGCGGTGCCGGCCGAGTTCCGGCTCGTCGAGGGACCGGCCGCCCACGACTCGGCCTGTCACTTCGCGGAGGAGAAGCAGGTCGTGCCGCCCGAGGAGCCGTCCGACGGAACGCCATAGCGTCACAAACGTGGGCAAACTTCGTTAACACGCAGGCAACTTGACGGAAGCGGTACCGATATACGGACGCGGCAGGGTGAACACCGTACGGCCGTGCGGGTGCCGTGAACGAGCCGGGGTGTCGCCATGTCACCCCGGCTCGTACTTTTGCGCCCGCTCGGTGGGGGCGGTCGGTGCTCAGTCCAGACCGAGGGAGCGCTTCAGGAAGTCCACCTGGAGCAGGAGCAGGTTCTCGGCGACCGTCTCCTGCGGGGTCATGTGGGTGACCCCCGACAGGGGCAGCACCTCGTGCGGGCGGCCGGCGGCGAGCAGGGCGGAGGAGAGCCGCAGGGCGTGCGCCACCACCACGTTGTCGTCCGCGAGGCCGTGCACGATCATCAGCGGCCGGTGCGTGTCCGCGGGCTCGGCCAGTCCCTCGTCGGTGACCAGCGAACTCTTCGCGTACACGGCCGGGTCGGCCGCCGGGTCGCCGAGGTAGCGCTCCGTGTAGTGGGTGTCGTACAGCCGCCAGTCCGCGACCGGGGCGCCCGCGATGCCCGCGTGGAAGACGTCGGGGCGGCGCAGCACGGCGAGCCCCGCGAGCCAGCCGCCGTACGACCAGCCGCGGATCGCGACCCGGGACAGGTCGAGCGGGAACCGTTCCGCGAGACCGTGCAGCGCCTCCACCTGGTCGTCGAGGGACAGCGTCAGGTCGTCGCGGATCGCCTTCTCCCAGGCGGGGGAGCGCCCCGGGGTGCCGCGGCCGTCGGCGACGACCACCGCGAAACCCTGGTCGGCGAACCACTGCGAGGTGAGGTGCGCGTTGTGCGCGGCCAGCACCCGGGGGCCGTGCGGACCGCCGTAGGGGTCCAGGAGGACGGGCAGGGGAGTGTCACCGTCGTAGTCGGTCGGCATAAGCACGGCGCATGGGATTTTCTGTGCGCCCCCCTGTGTGAGCGTCACGCGCGGGGTCAAACCGGGATCTTCGGCGTACGAGGGGATGATCGCGAGTCGCTTCCCGTCGCGCAGCACCTGCACCTGGGCACCCGGCTGGTCGAGCACCGACGACACGAGCACCGTCACGCCCCCGGCGCGCACGGCCGAGTGCACGCCGGGCTCCTGCGAGACGCGCTCCAGGCCGAGTTCGTTCACCCGGTACACATGGACTTCACCCGTTTCGGGGGAACTCGCTCCCTCGCCCGCCGAGGCCGAGACCAGCACGTCGTCGGCCGACACGTCGAGCACCGCCCGCACGTGCAACTGCGCTCCTGTCAGCGGGCGTTCGCCGAACGCCAGGACCCGCGCGCCGCCCTCGTCGGCGATCCGCACGAGCTGTCCGCCGGGGCTCCAGCACGGCACCCCGGGGAAAAGATCAAGCCAAGTTGGATCTTCGTCCGCGTGCACCATCCGGGTCGCCCCTGAGTCGGGGTCCACGGCCAGGAAGAGCTGGCTGCGCTGATCCCTCGCCTGCACCAGAAGCAACGGTGCCCCAGCGGCTGACCAGTGCACATGTGCCAGATACGGGTAGCGCGCCCGGTCCCAGGACACCTCGGTGCGCACCCCGTCGAGCCCGAACACGAAGAGCCGTACCTCGGCGTTGGCGCTGCCCGCCACCGGATAGGCGACCCGCTGCGGATCGGCTTCCGGGTGCGCCGGATCGGAGATCCACCAGCGCTGTACGGGCGTGTCGTCGACCCGCGCGACGAGCAGCCGGTCCCCTTCGGGCGACCACCAGAAGCCGCGCGAACGCCCCATCTCCTCGGCCGCGATGAACTCGGCCAGTCCATAGGAAACCGTCCCGGGGCCCGCGGCCGGCTCCGGCTCCGCGACGGCCCGGTCGCCCTCGCCCTCGGCCCCGACGACGCGCAGGGCGCCCCCGGACACGTACGCCACGAGCGTGCCGTCCGGGGAGGGGCGCGGGTCGATCACCGGCCCGGGGACGCGGAGTTCACGCGCGGTACCGGCCCGCAGCTCGGCCGTGAACAGCCGCCCTGACAAGGTGAAAGAGGCCAACTCGGCGGCTGCGTCGGTGGCATATCCGACGATGCCGGCGCCGCCCTCGCGGCTGCGCTCGCGGCGCGCCCGCTCCTCGGGGGACAGGCGCTCGGTGGCTCCGCCGAGCAGGGCCGCGGGGTCGGCCACGACCCGCTCACGGCCCTCGGGCACGTCCAGCACCCACAGTTGGTTCGCCCGCTCCGTGCCGGAGGGGGAGCGCAGGAACACCACGCGGGAACCGTCCGGGGACACGGTGAACGCGCGCGGCGCGCCGGAGCTGAACCGCTGGGTGCGGGCGTACCGGCGCGGGAAGGAGAGAGGCTCGGTCGTCATGCCTCGACCATATTGGCCATGCGCCCCCTTGTGCGGCCGTGCGCCGATCGATGCGCGCGTACGGATAGTTATGATCACTAGCGCTGCGTGGGTAGGAACCTGCTGGCTGCTGTTTGGATGTACCGACCCCTCGTGTCCGACCCCGTACCGGACCCCAAGTCCCTGGGAACTTTGGAGGTGAGCCGCCGTGGCACTCTCGATTTCGGCGGTGGTGCTGCTGGCGATCATCGTCTTTCTTCTGATCAAGAAGTCAGGACTGAAAGGCGGGCACGCGGTCGTCTGCATGCTGCTCGGCTTCTATCTCGCCTCCTCGACCATCGCGCCCACCATCAGCGATCTGACCACCAACATCGCGGGCATGATCGGCAGCATCAAGTTCTGACCGCTCCCGGGGCCGTGGGCGGGGAGGGCGTCCGGCTCCCGCTCCCCGCCTGCCCCGTCCGGCCTCCCCGAAACGGGCCGGTCCGCGCCGCCGGTCGGCGGGGGACCAGGGCCTCGTAGGGTGGGTTCCATGACGGAACTGCCCGACCGGCGTCTGCTCCTGGTGCACGCGCACCCGGACGACGAGTCGATCAACAACGGCGCGACCATGGCCCGGTACGCGGCCGAGGGCGCCCAGGTGACGCTGGTGACCTGCACCCTCGGCGAGGAGGGCGAGGTCATCCCGCCCGAACTGGCCCATCTCGCCCCCGACCGCGAGGGCGGACTCGGCCCCTACCGCACCGGCGAGCTGAGCGCCGCCATGAAGGAACTGGGCGTCACCGACCACCGCTTCCTGGGCGGCCCCGGGCGGTTCCGCGACTCCGGGATGATGGGCGCCGAGCAGAACCACCGCCCCGGCGCCTTCTGGGCCGCGGACGTGGACGCCGCCGCCGACCACCTCGTCGAGGTGATCCGCGAGGTGCGCCCCCAGGTGCTCGTCACCTACGACCCCGACGGCGGGTACGGGCACCCCGACCACATCCAGGCCCACCGCGTGGCCGTGCGCGCCGCGGAACTGGCCGCGGATCCCGCCCACCGCCCCGACCTCGGCGGCGCCTGGCGGATCGCCAAGACCTACTGGAACCGGGTGCCGCGCCCGGTCGCCGAAGAGGCGTTCGCCCGCCTCCGCGAGGCCCTCCCCGGGCTGCCGTTCGACCGGACGGCCGCCGTCGACGACGTACCGGGCGTGGTCGACGAGGCGAGCGTCACCACCGAGATCGACGGCACGGCGTACGCCGCGGCGAAGGCCGCCGCGATGCGGGCGCACGCCACCCAGATCACCGTGGACGGCCCCTGGTTCGTCCTCTCGAACGAGCTGGCCCAGCCGCTCTTCACCACCGAGTACTACGAACTGGCCGGCGCCCCGCGCCCCGCGGCGCGCGAGCGCGACCTCTTCGAGGGGACCGGCACGACCGTGCGAGGGACGGATCCGCGATGAGCTCGAACGGACAGCGCGGCGGGGGAAGCCTGCTCGCCCAGCCGCTGAAGCCCCCCTCGGGCGGGCGGATCGCCGCCTACCTGGGGCTCTTCCTGCTCGGTGCCGTGGTCGGCGTCGCCGGAGCCTTGGTGCAGCCGGGCTGGTTCCCGTTCGGGCTGCTGCTCGCCCTGGCGGGCGCCGCCGGACTCTTCCTGGGCGGCGCCCGGGCGGCGGGCACCCGGGCCGGAGCCGTCGCCCCCGCGGCCGGCTGGATGGTCGCCGTCGTCCTGCTCACCGCCAGCCGCCCGGAAGGGGACTTCCTCTTCGGCGCGGGAGTCGTCTCGTATCTCTTCCTGCTCGGAGGCATGGCCGTGGCTGTGATGTGCGCCACTCTGGGCCAGGGGCGGCAACCAGGCCCTTCCGGCGCCCGACTTGGCAAGTGACGTACCACTTCGCCGTGTCGGTCCCGTGCGGGTCCCGCGCGAGATTCCTGCACGGTCGAGGTTTGCGGGCCGGACATGGCCAGTATGGTGGTGCGCGCCGCCGAGCTGCCCGAGATGAGGTCGAGTAAACGGGCGGCGGAGCCAACCGGGAGAACCTGCCTTGAGTCGTGAAACTGACAGTTCGTCCTCCGGGCCCAACGGGCGCGGTGGAGCCGCGTACCCGTCGGGGACGCCGCCGTACGGCACCCCCACGGCTTCCGAGAACGGTGCCGACGCGGGCCGTTCGGCCGCCGGCAAGCCGACGGAGGAGCGCAAGACCGAGACAACGCTGACGACACGGATCCGGATCAACATCCCCGGATCGCGGCCCATCCCGCCCGTGGTCGTCCGTACACCCGTCGCCGACACCGACGCCTCGCCCGACAGCGGCGAGAGCGCGGGAGGCGCCACACCGGCACCGCAGGGCACGAGTTCGCCCGCGGTCGCCTCCGGTCCGGCGGCCACCGCCGCGGCCCCGTCCGCCCCCGCGACCGCGCCCGTGGAACAGAGCGCGCCCGCCGAGGAGAAGACGAGCGACTGGTTCGCGCCCCGCAGGGCCGGCACGCCCCCCAAGGGCGGCTCGACCAACGGCGCGGGCCTGCCGGGCGGTTCGGCTCCCGCCGGCGCCCTGCCCGCCGGGCCCACGCCCGCCACGGGACGGCCGGCGCCGTCCACCGGGGCGGGTCCGCTGGGCATCACCGGCGGACGGCCCGGCGGCACGAACGGTGCCCCGCTCCCCGGCGCCACCGGCGCCGGACCCGTGGCCCCCGGTCACGGCGGCGGCACCGGCTCCTTCGACGTCTCCGGGGCACTGCGCGACACCGGCTCGTTCCCGGCCATCGGGTCACCCGGCGCGAACGGCACGCCCGGCGCGTCCAGCACGCCCGCGGGATCCGGCGAACCGCGCCGCGACGACCTCCCGTACTTCTCCGAGAGCGGCCGCGGCGGCCCGGCCGGTCCCACCGGCGGTCCCGCCACCGGAGACGGCCCGCTGCGGCCCCCGGCCGGCGCGGGCGCGGCCCCCGGCAGCCTGGCCGCCCGGCCCGACCCGGCCGCCGGCAACCGCAACACCGGCGCGGGATACTCCGGCGCGCGCGGCGGCCTCAGCGGCGGTCTCAGCGACGACACCGCGATCCTCACCCCGCAGAAGCCGGCGCCCGACCCGGGCCCCGGTGCCTACGGCGCCCCCGCGGACAACGTCTCCGGACACACGCTGACCAGCGGCATGCCCGTCGTGTCGCCCAGCCAGAACTTCGCCTACGACGGGGAGCCCGAGGGCGCCCGGTCGCACACCCCGCCGAAGCTCCCCGAGCCCGTGCGGCAGCCCTCCGCCCCCGCGAAGCCGGCGAAGAAGAAGGGCCGCAACAAGCCCGCGCTGCTCGGCGTCCTCGTCGTGGTCCTCGTCGGCGGTGCCTACGGCGCCGGCCTGCTCATGAACCACTCGGACGTGCCCAAGGGCACCACCGTGCTCGGCGTCGACATCGGCGGCGGCACCCGCGACGACGCCGTCCAGAAGCTCGACGACGCCCTCGGCACCCGCATGAACAAGCCGCTCACGCTGTCCGTCGACGGTGACACGGTCCAGCTCAAGCCCGACCAGGCCGGACTCCAGCTCGACAGCCAGGCCACCGTCCGTGCCGCCGCCACCAGCGACTACAACCCGATCTCCGTGATCGGCTCGCTGTTCGGGCAGGGGCGTGTGGTGGACCCCGTCATGCCGGTCGACAAGGAGAAGCTGCAGGCCGCCCTGGAGCGCGCCGCGAGCGGCTCGGGTTCGGCGAGCGACGGCACGATCAAGTTCCAGGCCGGCAAGGCCGTCCCGGTCTACGGCAAGGCCGGCAAGGGCATCGACGTCGAACCCTCGCTGCAGGCCGTCCAGGACGCGTACCGCGCCCAGGTGGAGAGCAACACGGCCGCGCCGGTGAAGGTCGCCACCACGACCCGCCAGCCGACGATCAGCAAGGCCGAGGTGGACCGGAAGATGTCGACGTTCGCGAACGTCGCCATGTCCGCGAACATCACCGTCCGGACGGACGCGGCCCACGCGGTCTCCTTCAGCCCGCAGAAGTCCATCTGGAAGTTCCTGAGCGTCCAGCCGATCCAGGGCAAGCTCGTCGAGCACTACGACCTCAAGGCGCTCGAGGAGCTGTACGGGCACGCCTTCGACGGGGTGACGATCACCAAGGGCGACGGCAGCCAGAAGGCCGTCAGCCCGCAGGACGTCGCCTCGGCCGTCGGCAGGGCGCTCGTCGGGAAGACGGCCGCCGACCGCATCATCACCATCTCCACGAACCCCACCTGAGGGGCATAGCCCACCCGTCGAGGGCGCCCGGCCGGAACTCAACCGGCCGGGCGCCCTCGCGTCGTCCGGGCCCGCCGACCCGGCGGCGTCCGCGGCGGTCCGCCCGACCCGGTCCGGGCGGACATGACGGTGGTTCGGGCCGCCGTATGACATCTGTCATCCGCCGCTCAGGACACACCACACTGCCGCGCGCTCCCCCCTGTCGACCACGATGGACGGCATGACAACGACTGCGGCGACCACCACCACATCGGTGGTCCGGTTCGAATCGGTGACCAAGAGCTACGGGAACGTCCGGGCCGTGGACGGACTGACGCTCGAACTCCACCCGGGTGAGACCGTCGCCCTGCTGGGCCCCAACGGCGCGGGCAAGTCGACCACGCTCGACCTGCTGCTCGGCCTCAAGAACGCCGACAGCGGCACCGTGCGGGTGTTCGGCACCGGCCCGCGCGAGGCGATCGTCGCCGGCCGGGTGGGCGCCATGCTCCAGAGCGGCGGGCTGATGGACGAGGTCACCGTCGGTGAACTGGTCAAGCTCGCCTGCGACCTGCACCCGAGGCCGTACCCGGCGAGCGAGGTCCTCGCCCGCGCGGGCATCGCCCAGATCGCCGACCGCAAGGTCAACAAGCTCTCCGGCGGCCAGGCGCAGCGCGTCCGCTTCGCCCTCGCCACGGCCGGCGACAGCGACCTCATCGTCCTGGACGAGCCCACCACCGGCATGGACGTCTCCGCCCGGCAGGCCTTCTGGGCCACCATGCGCGAACAGGCCGACCAGGGCCGTACGGTCCTGTTCGCCACGCACTACCTGGAAGAGGCCGACGCCATCGCCGACCGCGTGCTCGTCCTGCACCGCGGACGGCTGCTGGCCGACGGCACCGCCGCCGAGATCAAGGCCAAGGCGGGAGCGCGCCGCGTCTCCTTCGACCTGGAGGGCCCGGTCGACGAGGCCGCGCTGCGCGCGCTGCCCTTCCTCACCTCGGTCACGGTGTCCACGAACGGCTCCGCCGCGGGGTCCGGGCAGACCGTCCGCATCCAGTCCTCCGACGCCGACGCCACCGTCCACGCGCTGTACGGGCTCGGCGTCTACCCCCGCAACCTCGAAGTCGCCGGGCTCGGTCTGGAGCAGGCCTTCGTCGCCATCACCGAGGCCGAAGAGGCCACGCTCACCGCCGCCGGGGCCCAGGAGGGCACCAGCACCGCCGCCGAGGGGGCCACGTCCAAGTGAACAGTCTCATCAAGCTGGAGATCACCCGCGCCCTGCGCAACCGCAAGTTCCTGTTCTTCTCGGTCATCTACCCCTCGGCCCTGTTCCTGCTGATCGCGGGCAGCGCCGACAGCACCACGAAGGTCGACGGCACCGGACTGACCCTGCCGACCTTCTTCATGGTCTCCATGGCCTCCTTCGGCGCCCTGACCGCCGTCCTCATGGGCAACAGCGAGCGCATCGCCAAGGAGCGGGAGAGCGGCTGGGTACGGCAATTGAGGCTCACCCCGCTGCCCGGCCGCGGTTACGTGTTCGCCAAGACGGCCAGCGCCGCCGTGATCAGCCTGCCGTCGATCGTGATCGTCTTCGTGGTCGCGGCGGTGGTGAAGGACGTACGTCTGGACACCTGGCAGTGGGGCGCGCTCACCGGCGTGATCTGGGCCGGCAGCCTGGTCTTCGCCGCGCTCGGCGTCGCCATCGGCTACATGGCCAGCGGAGACGCGGTCCGGCCGATCACGATGATCGTCTACTTCGGTCTGTCGATGCTCGGCGGCCTGTGGATGCCCACGACGACGTTCCCCGACTGGCTCCAGAACATAGCCAAATGGCTCCCCACCCACGCGTACGCTGCCCTGGGGCAGGCCATCGAACTGGGGAACGCCCCGCACGCGAAGGACGTCGCCATCCTCGCCGTGTCCTTCGCCCTCTTCGCGGGCGGCGCGGCCTGGCTGTACCGGAAGGACACGCTGAAGGCGTGAACGCCATGACGGAAGACCCGCTGCCCGACGCGGCCCGCACGGACCGGATCGTGAGGATGGGGGAGTCCCCGCGCAACCTCCGCGAGGCCCTGCGCAAGTCGGTCTGGATCGTCATCTGGCTGGTGTTCCTCAGCTCGCCGGTCCACGACCTCGTCTCGGGCGACCACACGCCCGGGGCCACCGCGGCCGGCTGGGTGGGCCTCGCGGCCTTCGTCGCCGTCTATCTGACGCTGGTCTTCCGGCACATGGGCAAGGCCTTCACGGGCACCCTGGCCGTCACGCTCATGGTGTTCGCCCTGGGCGTGCTGGCCGTCGCCCTGTGCCTGACCCTCGGCGCGCCCTGGCTCGGCCTGTTCGTGTACGTCTCGGTCGCCTGCGGGACGACGTTCCCGCTGCGCGTCTCCTACTGGACGATCCCGCTGACCGCCGTCGTGATGCTGCTCGTCGGCCTGCACGGCGGCGAGGAGGACGCGCGCAACCTGGTCCTGCTCGTCGTCCTGATCGGCTTCGCGATGACCGGCGTACGGCAGTTGGTCCGTACGACGGTGGAGCTGCGCAAGGCGCGGGCCACCGTCGCCCAGCTCGCCGCCAACGAGGAGCGGCTGCGGCTCGCCCGCGACCTGCACGACCTGCTCGGCCACTCGCTGTCGCTGATCACGCTGAAGAGCGAGCTGGCCGGGCGGATGCTCCCCGACCATCCCGACAAGGCGGCCCAGCAGGTCGCCGACATCGAACAGGTCAGCCGCCAGGCCCTGGTCGACGTGCGCGAGGCCGTCACCGGCTACCGCAGGCCCCGGCTGGCCGGGGAACTCGCGGGTGCCCAGGTCGCGTTGACCGCGGCCGACGTGATCGCCGACCTGCCCGCCGAACCCGACCTCGACGGCGTCCCCGAGGAGACCGAGTCCGCGCTGGCCTGGGCGCTGCGCGAGGCGGTCACCAACGTCGTACGGCACAGCGGCGCCCGGCGCTGCACCGTGCACCTCGTCCGCCGCCAGACCCTGGACGGTCCCGTGCTCGAACTCTCGGTGGAGGACGACGGGTCGGGCGGCACCTCGTCCGCCGCACCCGGCAACGGCCTGACCGGGCTGACCGAACGCCTGGAGAAGGCGGGTGGATCGATGGAGGCGGGGCGCGTCCGGCACGGATTCCGGCTGGTGGCACGGGCACCCCTGGAGGGCGGCCGGGCCCCTGCGGGCGCGGGGGACGACCCCGTAGGATCCGGTGCATGAGCCGCACGATCAAGGTCCTGCTCGCCGAGGACCAGTCGATGGTCCGCGAGGCGCTGGCCGCCCTGCTGGGACTGGAGCCGGACATCGAGGTGGTCGCCCAGGTCGCGCGCGGCGACGAGGTGCTGGCGGCGGCCCGCGCCCACGACGTGGACGTGGCGCTCCTCGACATCGAGATGCCGGGCATGACGGGCATAGAGGCGGCGGCCGAGGTCCACAAGGAGCTCCCGGGCGTCAAGCTGCTCATCCTCACGACCTTCGGCCGCCCCGGCTATCTGCGCAGCGCCATGGAGTCCGGCGCCGACGCCTTCCTCGTCAAGGACGCCCCCGCCGCCCAACTCGCCGCGGCCGTACGCAAGGTGCTGGACGGCGAGCGGGTCATCGACCCCACCCTGGCGGCGGCCGCGCTCGCCGAGGGCGCCAACCCCCTGACCGACCGCGAACGCGAGGTCCTCCGCGTCGCCGCCGACGGCTCCACCAACGCCGAACTGGCCAAGGCCCTCCACCTCTCCCAGGGCACCGTCCGCAACTACCTCTCGACCGCGATCCAGAAGCTCGCGGTACGCAACCGCGCGGAGGCGGTACGGATCGCGCGGGAGAAGGGCTGGTTGTGAGCGGCGCGGCGGGTGTGCCTCAGTTGAGCATCGCCCGTGCCGCGTGGGCCTGTTGGCGGACCCGGGACGCGGCCGGTTCGTCGACCGCGGCCACCACGTCCGCGTAGGCGTCGAGTTCGGCGGCGCCCGTCAGGAAGTCTCCCCGCTGGACGAGGAGTTGAGCCCGCTCGTAGCGCAGCCGCGCCGGGTGCGAGGGCAGCAGCAGGGAGAGTTCCACCGACCACAGGGCCACGTCGGAGCGCTCCGGCCGCGCGGCGGCCCAGGCCCGGATGTTGTTCAGGACGCGCAGGACGACGTCGAGCGGGTCGGCGGGGGCGAGCATCGACGGGTCGAGCGGGGCGCCGGTCGCGCCGGCGACGAGGAGCTGAGCGTCGGAGCCGGTCAGGACGCGCCCGCCGTCGAACGGGTCCGCGAGCACCTGCTCCTCGGGCGGTCCGAAGCCCACCACGAAGTGGCCGGGCAGCGCGACCCCGTACACCGGCGCCCCGGCCCGCCGCGCGACCTCCATCCACACCACCGAGAGCAGGATGGGCAGCCCGCGCCGCCGGCGCAGCACCGCGTGCAGCAGGGAGGACTCCAGCCGCTGGTAGTCGCCCGGCGTGCCCCGGTACCCCAGGCGCCCGCCGAGGAGTTCGGCCAGGGCGGTCGCCCAGGCCCGGGGGCCGCCCGGCCGGAAGGGCAGCCGGCCCGCCAGCTCGTCCAGGAGGATCTGCGCCGCGTCCGTCCCGGCGTCGTCCAGGGTCCCGTCCGCCGCGGCGCCGACCAGGAGGCACAGCTCCGCCAGGTCGGGCCGCTCGGCCCGCGCCTCGTCGGCGAACCGGTGCCGTACCTCGTCGGCCCGGCCGGGCCCGGGGGGCTGAGGGGAACGCATAGCCCACTCGTGCCCGGTCACGTCGATCGATACGGCGCGGCACCCGCACCGGTCTCGCCCGGCGCGCCGCCCGTTCCCGGCGAGGCGTCCGCACCGGCGCTCCCCGGGCCGGCCTGTGCGACCGGGCCGGACGGCCACCGGTAGTGGTGGTAGGCGTGGTGCGGGGCGAAGCCCATGCGGGCGTACAGCTCCCGCGCCCCGGCGTTGTCGGCCTCCACCTGGAGCCAGGCCGCCGAGGCGCCCTCCTCCAGGGCCCGGCCGGCCAGGGCGGCCATGACGGCGGTGGCGAGGCCGCGGCGGCGCAGGCCGGGATCGACCTCCACGGCGGCGAAACCGGCCCAGCGGCCGTCGACGACGCACCGCCCGATCGCCGCCGGAGCCGCGCCCCCGGCACCGGGAACCGTCGCGAACCACACCGAGGGGCCGCCGCCCAGCACCTTCAGGGCCACCTCGCCGACGCCCTTGCGCTGATAGCGGCCGAGCCACGCCTCGTCGGCCGTGCGGGAGAGCGTCACCCCGGGTGCCTCCCGGTCCGCGACCGGCGCGAGCGCGCCGGTCCACAGCTCGGCGGTCACCTCGCGCGTCCAGCCACGTGCCTCCAGCTCGGCGCAGAGCAGTTCCTGCGTGCCCTCGGCGCCCGTGGCGGTCTGGACGAAGGCGGGCAGGTCACGGGCCGCGTACCAGTCCCGTACGTACGTGAGCGCACGGTCGAGCGGCACGCCCGGGTCGCCGAGCGGCAGCACGGAATTGGCGCGCCGGGTGAAACCGCCGGCCGCCCGCAGCTCCCAGTCGCCGAGCCGCTCGCTCTCCACCGGCGGCCAGGCCCGCGCGGCGACACGCGCCAGCTCCTGGTAGGACGCGGCGGGGCCGCGGCGACGGGCCGGGGCGGACGGCACGACCTTGGCCGCGACCAGGGAGGACTCCGCGATCCGGACCTGTTCGCCGGTCCGCCGTGTGATCAGCAGCACACCGTCGTCCCATGATGTGAGAACACCGACCGTATCGGTGAACTTCTCCACCGTGTCTCCATCGTCGGTCAGGCGCCGTACCGAGATACGTTTTCCCACGTCAGCAGCGGTGACGCGGACCTCCAGGCGGCCGGCTGCAGAGAATTCCACAGGTCAGTTCACCCCTCCTGTTCGGATCATGCCCAGGAACGGAGATACTAGGGGCGGGCATCGACTACGCCGCGCTCCCGCGCGCCAGGCAGCGGAGCCTACGACAGGCCCGCCAGCGCCCTATCGAGGAGGAACGACAGCGTGACCTACGTCATCGCGCAGCCTTGTGTCGACGTCAAGGACAAGGCGTGCATCGAGGAGTGCCCGGTCGACTGCATCTACGAGGGCTCCCGGTCCTTGTACATCCACCCGGACGAATGCGTCGACTGCGGAGCCTGTGAGCCGGTGTGCCCGGTCGAGGCGATCTTCTACGAGGACGACACTCCGGAGGAGTGGAAGGACTACTACAAGGCGAACGTCGAGTTCTTCGACGAGCTCGGCTCGCCCGGCGGCGCCAGCAAGCTCGGCCTGATCGAGCGCGACCACCCCTTCGTCGCCGCGCTGCCGCCGCAGAACCAGTAAGCGGCCCGCATGCGCGCCGCCTCGGTCCCGTACGGCCTGATCACTCCGGTCGCCGTACGGGACCGAGGCGTTTCGGTGCCCGCCACGTGAAGCGTCCGTGCCGCGGCCCGTACCCGCGTGTACGGGGCGTCCGTACGAGAAAGTGAGCCTGATCCCGTGTCCGCAGTCTCCGACCGGCTTCCCGTCTTCCCCTGGGACAAGCTGGAGCCCTTCAAGGCGACCGCCGCAGCTCACCCGGGCGGCATCGTCGACCTGTCCGTCGGCACGCCGGTCGACCCGGTGCCCGAGCTGATCCAGAAAGCTCTGGTCGCGGCCGCGGACTCGCCCGGTTATCCCACGGTGTGGGGCACGCCCGAGCTGCGGGACGCGCTCACGGGCTGGGTGGAGCGACGGCTCGGCGCGCGGGACGTCACCCACCGCCATGTCCTGCCGATCGTCGGCTCCAAGGAACTGGTCGCCTGGCTGCCGACCCAGCTCGGCCTCGGCCCCGGAGACAAGGTCGCCTACCCCCGCCTGGCCTACCCGACGTACGAGGTCGGCGCGCGGCTCGCGCGGGCGGAGCACGTGGTCTACGACGACCCGACCGAGCTGGACCCGACGGGCCTGAAGCTGCTGTGGCTGAACTCCCCGTCGAACCCGACCGGCAGGGTGCTGTCCGCCGCGGAGCTCACCCGGATCGTCGCCTGGGCCCGCGAGCACGGTGTCCTCGTCTTCTCCGACGAGTGCTACATCGAGCTGGGCTGGGAGGCCGACCCGGTCTCGGTGCTGCACCCCGACGTGTGCGGCGGCTCCTACGAGGGGATCGTCTCGGTCCACTCGCTGTCCAAGCGCTCGAACCTGGCCGGCTACCGCGCCGCGTTCCTCGCGGGCGACCCGGCCGTGCTCGGCGAGCTCCTCGCGATCCGCAAGCACGGCGGCATGATGACCTCCGCGCCGACCCAGGCCGCCGTGGTCGCCGCGCTGTCGGACGACACGCACGTCCGGGAGCAGCGCGAGCGCTACGCGGCCCGCCGCACCGCCCTGCGCGACGCCCTCCTGGGCCACGGCTTCCGGATCGAGCACAGCGAGGCGAGCCTGTACCTGTGGGCGACCCGGGACGAGTCCTGCTGGTCCACGGTGGCCCACCTGGCCGAGCTGGGCATCCTGGTGGCCCCCGGCGACTTCTACGGCGAGGCGGGCGAGCGGTTCGTCCGCGTGGCGCTCACGGCCTCGGACGAGCGGGTGGCGGCGGCCGTGGAGCGGCTGCGGTAGTCCGGCCGTCCTGCCGCGCACCGTCGTGGACAGCGGAACGGGGGTCCGGGGAAGCGCGTTCCCCGGACCCCCGTGGCCGTACGGCCCGCCCGGACCGCTGACCGCGGCCCGGCGGCGGGATCTAGCCGAGCGGCAGG
Organism: Streptomyces sp. NPDC056738; assembly: GCF_042790435.1. NCBI lineage: Bacteria > Bacillati > Actinomycetota > Actinomycetes > Kitasatosporales > Streptomycetaceae > Streptomyces > Streptomyces sp. NPDC056738. Next base: position 336,834 of record NZ_JBHTZF010000007.1, on the reverse strand, counting down.
CCCTTCAGCGGGAGCTGTCCCGTCGGCAGGCCGCCCTTGGTCACGGCGTCCGTCGGCAGGCCGCCCTTCGTGACGGCGTCCGTCGGCAGGCCGCCGCCGGACGCGGCCTTCGTGGTGTCACCGAGCAGGCCGCCGGCCTGCCCCGCGACGTCACCGGCCACCTTCTGCGCGGCGGGCGTCGCCTTCTTGGCGGCCTTGCCGCCGGCCTTGCCCGCGGCCGGGAGGGACTTCTTGACCGCCGCACCGCCGGACGTGTCGGCGATCCCGGTGACGTGGTGCGTGGCTCCGTCGAGGGTGTGGCTGACGTTCGCCCCGTCCAGGGCGGTCAGCCCGCCGAGGCCGGGGGCGGCCGGCAGGTCGACGGCCGCGCTCGCGGAGCCGGCCGCGCCGACCACGGGTGCCGCTCCGGCCGCGACGAGCAGCGCGACACGGGCGATCCGGTGGGTCAGGGAGAGGGACATGGTGCTCCTTAGACGGAAGGGAACGGGAAGCGTCCGGCCGGAGCCGATCGGCCGAGTCGATCGGCCGGGTCGATCGGGAGGTGATCGTTCCGGGCTCGGACGCAGTGACTACCGCTCGAAGTCCGCGAAGGTTGCGGTGGCCCGCCGCAAAGAGTTGGTAATGCGTCGCATTATCGGTTGTGGATAAAAACGGGCAAACGATGCCCGGCCCAAGGGCTCGTGGAGTCGCCACGGCCCTTTGCTCCCAAGGGTTTCCACGCGCCGGGGAGTGAGTGCCCGAAAGCGCGCGCACATCGCCGGCCCCCGGAGTCCGCGTCCTCCCCAGGGGTGAGGGACCGCACTACTGCCCGGTGACGATCCGGACCTCGGCGGCGGCGTCCTCCGCCTCCGCGCCGCTCTTGTCGTCGGCCGCGCGCCACGAGCCCTCCGCGGTCCCCGCGGTCCACTCGCGCCCCGCGTACGACACCCGGTCGATGTGCAGGGCCGAGGAGTTGGCGACGGCCCAGTGCGCCACCTCCCAGCCGCGGCGGAGCGCCGTGGTCCCGGATCCGGACCCCTCGCGCACGGGGACGGTCACCGTGCGGTCGGCGGTCTTTGTGGCGACGGGGGCGGGAGAGGCCGAGGCGGCGGAAGCCGTGGAGACCGGGGAGTCCGAGGCGACCGCGGACCGCGACGCGGCCGGTGCCGGTGCGGCGGAGGAACCCGCGGCGTCCACCGTGGCACCCGCCTCCTGGAACACGTCCCGCCCGAAGTCCCGTGCCAGCGCGGCGCGCACCGGCTCCGGGCCGCCCGCCGGAGTGGTCGCGGCCGGGCGCCCCTGACAGGTCAGCGTGGCCGCCGCGCGGCCGGTCAGGGCGGCGGCGAGCAGCGTGGCGTCCGGCTCGTGCTTGGCGTACGCCTGCGGGAAGCCGCTGTGCTGCACCCGCTGCGCGGCCACCGTCAGCGGCAGCCGGGAGTACCCGGGCACCTTGGCCAGGTGTTCGTAGAAGATGCCCGCCGCGTACGTCGGGTCCATGATCTGTTTCTCCGTGCCCCAGCCCTGCGACGGGCGCTGCTGGAACAGACCGAGGGAGTCCCGGTCGCCGTGCCGGATGTTGCGCAGCCCCGACTCCTGGAGCGCCGTCGCGAGGGCGATGGCCACCGCGCGCTCGGGCATGCCGCGCGAGGTGCCGATCGCCGAGATCGTCGCCGCGTTCACCGCCTGTTCGGGAGTGAACTCGTACGACGCGCCGTCGCCGTTCGCGGAGACGACCTTGCACCGCGGCGCGCCCACGCCGCCGGTGAGGTACTGCACGCCGAGGTAACCGGCGACCGCGAGGAGGACCACGAGGGCCCCGCCGTAACGCAGGAGGCGACGGCGGCGTCGCCGGACAGGAGTGGGGGACGGCTCAGACACGCGTACAAGGTACTGGAGAGCGCTGTGGGCGAACCCTGGGGCTGTGGACAACGTCGGCGGCGCCGGGGGATACGACCGCATCCGGCTGCTTTCGGTACCCCAGGACCGGGCGCGCTAGGGTCGAGGCCATGGCCGACACCCCTCTTGACCTCACCCTGGACGCGGCGGAGCTCACCGCCCGGCTCGTCGACTTCCGCTCGGAGAGCGGCGCCGAGAAGCCGCTCGCGGACGCCGTCGAGACGGCCCTGCGCGCGCTGCCGCACCTGACGGTCGACCGCCACGGCAACAACGTCGTGGCCCGCACGAACCTGGGCCGCGCCGAGCGGGTCGTCCTGGCCGGTCACATCGACACCGTGCCGATCGCCGGCAACGTGCCCTCCCGCCTCGACGAGGACGGCGTGCTGTGGGGCTGCGGCACCTGCGACATGAAGTCGGGCGTCGCCGTCCAGCTCCGTATCGCGGCCACCGTCCCCGAGCCGAACCGGGACCTCACCTTCGTCTTCTACGACAACGAGGAGGTCGCGGCCGATCTGAACGGGCTGAAGCACGTGGCCGAGGCGCACCCCGAGTGGCTGCGGGGCGACTTCGCGGTCCTCCTGGAGCCCTCCGACGGACAGGTCGAGGGCGGCTGCCAGGGCACGCTGCGGGTCCTGCTGAAGACCAAGGGCGAACGGGCCCACTCGGCCCGGAGCTGGATGGGTTCGAACGCGATCCACGCGGCCTCCCCGATCCTGGCCGCGCTGGCCGCGTACGAGCCGCGCTACCCGGTGATCGACGGTCTGGAGTACCGCGAGGGCCTGAACGCGGTGAACATCTCCGGCGGGGTCGCCGGCAACGTCATCCCCGACGAGTGCGTCGTCACCGTCAACTTCCGCTACGCGCCCGACCGCACCGAGGAGGAGGCGATCGAGCACGTCCGCGAGGTCTTCGCCGACTGCGGCGTGGCGGAGTTCGTCGTCGACGACCACAGCGGTGCCGCCCTGCCCGGCCTGTCCCACCCGGCCGCCGCCGCGTTCATCGAGGCGGTGGGGGGCACCCCACAGCCCAAGTACGGCTGGACGGACGTCTCCCGTTTCAGCGGTCTCGGCATCCCGGCGGTCAACTACGGCCCCGGCAATCCGCACCTGGCCCACAAGCGGGACGAGCGCGTGGACACGGCCAAGATCCTGGCGGGCGAACAGCGGCTGCGCGACTGGCTCACCGCCTGAGGAGCGCCCCGTACCCGTCGGCTGTTCACGGCGGACATGCCCACGTCCCCCCGCCGTAACCAGCGGAGATCTACGCTGGGGCGGAACGACCTTCCCCCGCACCGGTTTCGGCCGGGGCGGGGGAGATCCGTACGCGGAGGGAGTGGACATGGCTACTGGAGACCCGAGGGGCAAGAAGCGGCCACCTGAGGAGCAGCGGCTGGGCCCGGTGCTGCGCAGGCGGGACCAGGTGCAGGCGAGCACCACGGATCAGCGGCTGCTGGACGCGGGCGGTCCCTCGGACTGGGTGCACACCGATCCCTGGCGTGTTCTGCGCATCCAGTCGGAGTTCATCGAAGGCTTCGGCACCCTCGCCGAACTCCCGGCCGCGATCAGCGTGTTCGGCTCGGCGCGGACCCGGGTCGACTCGGCCGAGTACGAGGCGGGGGTCGCGCTCGGCCGCGGCCTGGTGGACGCCGGGTTCGCGGTGATCACCGGTGGCGGTCCGGGTGCCATGGAGGCGGCGAACAAGGGTGCCCTGGAGGCGAAGGGCATCTCCGTCGGCCTCGGCATCGAGCTGCCCTTCGAGCAGGGGCTGAACCCGTACGTCGACATCGGCCTGAACTTCCGCTACTTCTTCGTGCGCAAGATGATGTTCGTCAAGTACGCGCAGGGGTTCGTGGTCCTGCCCGGCGGCCTCGGCACCCTGGACGAGCTCTTCGAGGCGCTCACCCTGGTCCAGACCCAGAAGGTCACCCGCTTCCCCATCGTGCTGTTCGGCACGGAGTACTGGGGCGGCCTGGTGGACTGGCTCAGGAACACCCTCGTCGCCCAGGGCAAGGCGGCGGAGAAGGACCTGATGCTGTTCCACGTGACCGACGACGTGGACGAAGCGGTGGCCCTCATGTCGAAGGAAGCCGGCCGCTAGGTCGTGTCCGCAAAGTCTCGCCTGCCCGGCGACGCGGACACGCCCTAGCCGTTCACGGGGGGGGTGGGGGGTACGGCAGCCGTACCCCCCACCCCGTCCGCTACGCCAGCCCGCGCCGGGCCACCGCCGGCGGCCGGTGCCCGGCGATCGACGCCACCATGTCCAGCACCTGACGGGTCTCCGCGACCTCGTGGACGCGGTACACCTGCGCCCCCAGCCACGCCGAGACCGCGGTCGTCGCCAGGGTCCCGACGACCCGCTCCTTGACCGGCTTGTCGAGCGTCTCGCCGACGAAGTCCTTGTTGGAGAGGGAGACGAGAACCGGCCAACCGGTGGAGACCATCTCCTCGAGCCGCCGCGTCGCCTCCAGGCTGTGCCGGGTGTTCTTCCCGAAGTCGTGTCCGGGATCGATGAGCACCGACTCGCGCGGCACACCGAGGGCGACCGCCCGCTCCGCCAGGCCGAGCGTGACCCGCAGGATGTCGGCCATCACGTCCTCGTAGGCGATCCGGTGCGGACGCGTGCGCGGCTCGGACTCCCCGGCGTGCGTGCACACGAGCCCGACCCCGTACCGGGCGGCCACCTCGGCCAGCCGGGGATCGACCCCGCCCCAGGCGTCGTTCAGCAGGTCGGCGCCGGCCTCGCAGACCGCCTCGCCGACCTCGTGCCGCCAGGTGTCGACGCTGATGACCACGTCCGGGAAGCGGCGGCGCACCTCGGCGACGAAGCCGACCGTCCGCCGCGCCTCCTCATCGGCGGTGACCTCCTCGCCCGGACCGGCCTTGACCCCGCCGATGTCGATGATCGCGGCCCCCTCGGACACCGCCTGCTCCACGCGCGCGAGAGCCGGCTCGTCGCGGAAGGTGGCCCCCTGGTCGTAGAAGGAGTCCGGGGTCCGGTTCACGATCGCCATGATCACCGGCTCGTGCGCGTCGAATTCGCGCCTGCCCAGCCTGAGCATCCCCTGTGACCTCTCCCAGTCAGTCGCACCGATAAGCCGCCTGCGACCTTAACTGTCACACTCGCATGGCACGATCGGAGCCTGACACTTCCAGCGTCAGACTGCTTTCGTCAGCACCAGTACTTTCGCGCCGACGCGACCCGCGCCGGCCTCAGAGCGTGGGGACCTCAGCGATGTTCATGTTCTTGTTCCTGGTCGTCGCCCTCGCCGTCGTGGTCGCCGCGGTGACCCTGTCCGTGGTGGGCGGCGGTGAGAACGCGCCCCTTCCCGACGCCGAGCCCGAGCGGCTGCACGATCCGCTCCCGTACGACCGCCCTGTGCACAAGGGCGACGTGGACGCCCTGCGTTTCGCCGTCACCGTGCGCGGCTACCGCATGGCGGACGTGGACGACGCCCTGGGCCGTCTCGGGGCCGAGATCGGCGAGCGGGACGCCCGGATCGCCGATCTGGAGGCGGCGCTCGCCGGGGCCCGCGCGGCGGGCGGCACCACCTCGCTGCGCAAGCACCCCGAGGACGAGCGGTGAGCGGCGCGCTGGCCGGCCCCGACGGACTGCTGCGCTGCCCCTGGGCGCTGTCCACCGAGGACTACGTGGCGTATCACGACGAGGAGTGGGGCAGGCCCGTCCGCGGCGACGACGCCCTGTACGAGCGGCTGTGCCTGGAGGCCTTCCAGTCGGGGCTGTCGTGGATCACGATCCTGCGCCGCCGCTCCGGCTTCCGCGCGGCCTTCGCGGACTTCGAGATCGCCAAGGTCGCGATGTTCACGGAGGCCGACGAGGAGCGCCTGCTCGCCGACCCGGGGATCATCCGCAACGGCGCCAAGATCCGGGCGACCGTCGCCAACGCGCGCGTGCTGGCCGCGTGGGCCCCGGGCGAGCTGGACGAGCTCGTCTGGTCCTTCGCCCCCGACCACACCTCGCGTCCGGCCCCCGAGAACCTCTCCGACGTGCCGGCGGTCACCGACGAGTCGACCGCGCTGTCCAAGGCGCTCAAGAAGCGCGGCATCCGCTTCGTGGGCCCGACGACGGCGTACGCGCTGATGCAGGCGTGCGGCCTGGTGAACGACCACCTGGCCGACTGCGCGGTGCGCGACGCCGGCTGACCGCGTGACGCCCGCACGGGCGCGGAGGCGGCCGCCGCGGGCCGCACGCGCGGTCCGCGGCGAACCCCCGGAGGTTCAGCGCCCCAGGTACTTGGGCTTCTCCTTGTTCACGAACGCCTGGACCGCGATGGCGTGGTCCTCGGAGGCACCGGCCCGCCCCTGGAGCTCGTCCTCCTTCTCCAGGGTCTCCTCCAGCGAGTGGGTCAGCCCGAACGCGAGGGACTCCTTCAGGGCGGCATAGGCCAGCGTCGGCCCGGAGGCCAGGGCCCGCGCCACCTTCTCCGCCTCGGCCCGCACCTCGGCGGCCGGAACCAGCCGGTTCGCGATGCCCAGCTCGTACGCCTCCTGGGCGCTGATGCTGCGCGGGAAGAGGAGCAGATCGGCGGCACGGCTCGGGCCGATCACCCGCGGCAGCGTCCAGGAGATGCCCGAGTCGGCGGTCAGCGCGACACCGGCGAAGGACGTGTTGAAGGCGGCCGTGTCGGCGACGACGCGGTAGTCCGCGGCCAGCGCGAACCCGAACCCGGCCCCGGCGGCGACTCCGTTGACCCCGGCCACCACGGGCTTCGCGGCGCCGACCAGCGCCCGCACGATGGGGTTGTAGTGCTCGCGGACGGTACTCATCGTCCCGCCCGACCCCGACTCCCGGTCGGCGGCCAGCAGTCCGATGTGCTCCTTGAGGTCCTGGCCGACGCAGAACGCCCGGTCACCGGCCGCGGTCAGCAGGATGGCCCGTACGGCGTCGTCCCCGGCGGCCGCCTGCGCCGCGTCCCGGAAGGCGACCTTGGTCTCGACGTTCATCGCGTTCATCGCCTCGGGGCGGTTCAGTGTGATCGTCGCGAGTCCGTCGCTCACCTCGTAGAGCACGGTGTCGGCCATGGTGGGTCCCTTCCGGGGGTCGCGGCTCGTCGTACCGGCCGGTACGTCCTGTGTCCGATGACAGCATGGCGGAGATCACCGGCCGTGGCGCGGGGCATGCATGTGACCTGCATCAAAGAATTCCGTGCCACGAAGGCCGATGCGGCGGCGCAGTATCGCAGCCACATCGCCGAATTGGGTGGTTTTGCTCAAGCGCGTTGCGCAAGCGATGCCGACTGATGTTGGTCATCGGGTCCTGAGATGCGAGATAATGGCCTGGAAGCAATGTGTTCGATGCCGGTGACGTGTGTCCTATGAGAGGACGTGCGTGCCCTCCGAGGGGGCCGTCGGCGACGATGAGCTGGTTTCAGGAAGGGGAACGAGCATGGCGGCCATGAAGCCGCGGACGGGCGATGGCCCGCTCGAGGTGACCAAGGAGGGGCGGGGCATCGTCATGCGCGTTCCGCTCGAAGGCGGCGGTCGGCTCGTCGTCGAGCTGACCCCTGACGAGGCCGACGCGCTCGGCGACGCCCTCAAGAAGGTCGTCGGCTGACGCGGAACGCGACCCTTAGCTCTTTCGGCTTCCCCGGTACCGCACATGGTGCCGGGGAAGCCGCATTTCCACGGTCGTACGAGACCGCCGCGCAGCCCCGACGCGCGAGAAAGCGCAGGTCAGCGCTCTGCGAGAGCAGGCTGGTCGGCGCTCGGCGGGAACGGGCGGGTCAGCGCTTGACCGCGCACAGCAGGCCGTCGCCCACCGGCAGCAGGGAGGGCACCAGCTCCTGGCTCTCGCGCACCGCGCGCAGCAGTTCGCGCAGCCGGCTCACCTCGACCGGCTGCGGCCCCGAGTCCACGGTGCGGCCGTCCGCGAAGACGCCCTCGAAGGCGACGAGCCCGCCCGGGCGCAGCAGGCGCAACGATTCAGCGAGGTAGTCCAGGCTCTCCAGCCGGTCGCCGTCGCAGAACACCAGGTCGTATCCGGCGTCCGCGAGACGGGGCAGGACGTCCAGCGCGCGGCCCGGGATGAAGCGCGCCCGGTTGCTGGCGAACCCGGCGGCGCGGAAGGCCTGGCGGGCGAACTGCTGGCGCTCCGGCTCCGGATCCACGGTGGTCAGTACCCCGTCCGGCCGCATGCCGTGCAGAAGATGAATCCCGGAGACGCCGGTCCCGGTACCGATCTCGGCGACCGCCTTCGCGTCCAGGGTGGCGGCGAGCATGCGCAGCGCGGCACCCGTGCCGGGTGTCACCGAGCGCAGGCCGACCTCGTGGGCCCGGTCCCGGGCCCAGCGCAGCGCCTCGTCCTCGGCGACAAAGGCGTCGGCGAACGCCGCCCAGCTCGTCTGCCGGTTGCCGGTAATGACCCTCTCCTGTCCCCGTGGTTGCCTGGGCGTGACTGTATCCGTTGGTGCTGGGAACCTGCGGATGGGACCGGGCGTTTAGAGGGGTGGGAGAACCGAGCGGGGGGAAGTCGATGAGTCGGTACACGGAGCGGGGACGCGGGCGGACACCGGCGCACCCATATGAGCCCGTATCAAATTCCCGTAAAACCGCTTATCCGGAGCTAACGGGCGAGGTGGCTATGGTAGGGGCTCCACTGGACACCACCAGAGCCGACAGGGGAGGTGCGGCTGCGCCTGTGGATCGGGGAGGAATGCTGCGGCGCCTGCTCAGATCGACCGGTGAGCCGAAATCCGTGACCGACAACGCCGACCAGCTCCCCGTTGCTGCCCCCGCGCAGACCGCGACGTTCACCACCGACGCGGAGGCGCAGGCGTGGACTCCGCCCACCTGGGAGGAGATCGTCAGCACGCACAGCGGTCGCGTCTACCGTCTCGCCTACCGCCTCACGGGCAACCAGCACGACGCGGAGGACCTCACCCAGGAGGTCTTCGTCCGCGTCTTCCGCTCGCTGTCGACCTATACGCCCGGCACCTTCGAGGGCTGGCTCCACCGCATCACCACGAACCTCTTCCTCGACATGGTGCGGCGCAAGCAGCGCATCCGCTTCGACGCCCTGGGCGACGACGCGGCCGAGCGGCTGCCCAGCCGTGAGCCCTCCCCGCAGCAGGTCTTCAACGACGCGCACTTCGACGCCGACGTCCAGCAGGCGCTGGACACCCTCGCGCCGGAGTTCCGCGCCGCCGTCGTCCTCTGCGACATCGAGGGACTGTCCTACGAGGAGATCGCCGCGACCCTGGGCGTCAAGCTCGGCACGGTCCGTTCCCGGATCCACCGCGGCCGCTCCCAGCTCCGCAAGGCCCTGGCACACCGGTCTCCCGAGGCCCGCGCCGAGCGTCGCTCGTTCGCGGCCCGAGTGCCCGTGCTGGGGGGAGGGGGCGCGACCGCGTGAGTGGAACCCGTCCCACCCCTGCCGAGCAGCACCTCGGAGACCGACTTTCCGCCCTGGTGGACGGAGAGCTCGGTCATGAGTCGCGCGACCGCGTCCTGGCCCACCTCGCCACCTGCGCCAAGTGCAAGGCCGAGGCCGACGCCCAGCGCCGACTGAAGAACGTCTTCGCGGAAGTGGCCCCGCCGCCGCCCTCCGAGAGCTTCCTCGCCCGCCTCCAGGGACTCCCCGGGGGAGGCGACTCCGACAGCCCGCGCCTGAACGGCGGCAGCTTCGGCGGTGGACTGCCCGGCGGCTCCACGGGCTCAGGACTGCCCGGCGGCTTCGGACTGCGCGGCGGGACCTTCGGGTACGTGCCGGGCGGACCGCACGCCGACGTACTGCCTCCCGCTCCGGGGCGCGGCTTCCGCATCCACGACGTCAGCCGTCACGAGGCCGACCGGTCCGCGTCGCGCGGGCTGCGGTTCGCGTTCGTCGCCGCGGGCGCGGTCTCGCTCGCGGCCGTCGCGCTCGGCGGCGTGACCACCGGCATGCCCGGGGACACGGACGCGCGTGGAGGAGCCGGCGCCGGGAGCAACGTCACGCCGTCCCGGTCCCAGGGCGCGGGCGCGACCTCGACCCCCGAGTCGCAGCGCCGCCGGTCCACCGGACCGCTGCTCGCCCAGGGCGAGCGGTCGCTCGGGACCGGTCAGGTGGCGCCGACCTCGGTGTCCGCCCCGCTGCTGCCCGGAGTCCCCGCTCCGGCGGGCCGCGCCCAGGACGCCGTGCACACACTGACGACACCGGTGGTCGCCGGTGCCGCCGCGATGTCCCCGCTCATACGTCCCCTCACCGACGTCCAGCCGCTCACGCCGACCCGGGCGCCGGGGCTGCTCGCCGCGCCCGCCGCGACACCGTCTCCCACTTCGTCCCCGTCCCCCACCCCTCGTAACGCCCACTGACACCGTCCTCTGCGCGTCGGCCCGGGAACCTGGTTGAATCCGGGGTGAGCCGCGTCCGCGGGAGGGATCACGGACGCGGAGGCGACGACTTTGTGGTGGCCGTCGGCGTGTCGTGCCGCGGGCCGGGTGTGGGGAGAGCATGAACGAGGGCAGGCCCACGAAGGCGAAGTGGTGGAGTCGACCCCGGCCCGAGGCCGAGGAAACGGACACCGCACCGGCTCACCCCACAGATCCGCATCCCACCCACCCCACCGCCCCGCCGCCCGCGACCGACACGAAGCCGCCCACCCCCGCACCGCACCCGCAAGGCGCCCACGGGGCGGACGAGGCGGGCGCCACGCCGAGCGCGCCGGAGCCGCAGCCCTACGGGGGAGACGCCCCCCGGGCGGTCACCGACGACACGTCGAGTGCGCAGGAGTCGCAGCCGCAGGCGGGAGAGGCCCGTGGTGGTGACGCCGGGGGCGACTACGAGCTGGAGCGGCCCGAGCGCGTTCCCGTTCCCGCCCAGGCCGGGCCGCCCACCGTCCCTGTCCCCGTGTCCCGAGCCGGCGCCCAGGACGGGGCCGAGTCCGCCCCACCGGTCCAGCACCCCGCCGAACCCGCGGTCCCTCCGGCCCCGCTCGGCTCCGACGTGCCCGTCGAGCCGGTCGAGGCCGACACCCCCGATCCCTGGCGGAACTACGACCCCTGGGCCGTCCCGCCCGGGTCCCCGGAGCAGCACGGGCATCACCAGTGGAGCGGACCCTTCCAGCAGACCGGTGTCGCCGTGCCCACCGTGGCGCAGCGGCGCGGGCGGGCGAGGAAGTCCCTGACGCTCGCCGCCGTCGTGCTCGCGCTGGCCTCCGGCGGCGTGGGCGGCGTCGTGGGGGCCTATCTGGAGCGGAACGGGGGGCTGACGGACATCGAGCTGCCGCAGGCCGCCAAGGAGGCCCCGGGGCGCGCCCCGGACAGCGTCGCCGGGATCGCGGCCCACGCGCTGCCCAGCGTCGTCACCCTGCACGTGCACGGCAGCGAGGAGGACGGCACCGGTACCGGCTTCGTGCTCGACGGCGAGGGACACATCCTCACCAACAACCACGTGATCGCCCCCGCCGGCGGCAACGGCACGATCACCGTGACGTTCAGCGGCGGCCAGACCGCGAAGGCCCGGGTCGTCGGACACGACAGCGGCTACGACCTCGCCGTGGTCAAGGTCTCCGGAGTCCGCGGCCTGGCCCCGATGCCGCTCGGCAACTCCGACAGCGTCCAGGTCGGCGACCCCGTCGTCGCCATCGGCGCGCCCTTCGACCTCGCCAATACGGTCACCTCCGGGATCATCAGCGCCAAGGACCGGCCCATCACGGCGGGCGGCGAGAAGGGCGACGGCAGCGACGTCTCGTACGTGGACGCGCTCCAGACCGACGCGCCGATCAACCCCGGCAACTCGGGCGGCCCGCTGCTCGACTCCCGGGCCCGTGTCATCGGCATCAACAGCGCCATCCGTTCCGCCGACAGCGGCTCCGACCTGGGGACCGGCCAGGCGGGTTCCATAGGGCTCGGCTTCGCCATCCCCGTGAACCAGGCCAAGCGGGTCGCCGAGGAGCTCATCAACACCGGCAGGGCCACCCACCCTGTGATCGGTGTCACGCTCGACATGAACTACTCGGGCGACGGAGCCCGGGTCGGCACGAAGGCCGCCGGGGGCGGTGCTCCCGTCACGGCCGGCGGCCCCGGCGCCAAGGCGGGCATCAGGGCCGGTGACGTCATCACCGAGGTCGACGGCACGCGGGTCCACTCCGGTGAGGAACTCATCGTGAAGACCCGCGCCCACCGGCCCGGGGACCACCTCCGGCTGACCGTCAGGCGGGGCGGCACGGACCGGACGATCACCCTGGTCCTCGGTTCGGCGGACGGCGGCTGAGAGGCGCCGGCGTCCGGCCCGCGAGTGACACGAACCTCACAGTCGAGCACGACGTCCCAGCTCCGGACGGCAAACATCGAGGAAAACCCGCGCCGTACCCGAAGGCGGGAGCCCCGGGACAGTTCCGGACGGACGGGATCGACGGGTACGGTTGGAGGCGGCCCGGACCACGGAAGACTCCCGAGGGCCGAGGACCGAGGGCATCGCGAGGAGCTACAGGTGTTCAATGACGTAGGACCGCTTGAGCTGGTGACGCTCGTCGTCCTGGCCGTGCTCGTCTTCGGTCCCGACAAGCTCCCGAAGATGATTCAGGACGTCTCGCGCACGATCCGCAAGATCCGCGAGTTCTCGGAGAGCGCCAAGGCGGACATCCGCGACGAACTCGGTCCGGAGTTCAAGGACTTCGAGTTCGAGGATCTCAACCCCAAGACGTTCATACGCAAGCAGCTCGACAACGACGAGCTGGGGCTCAAGGAGATCCGCAACGGCTTCGACCTGAAGAAGGAGATGGCCGAGGTCACGGACGCGGTGCACAGCCGCGAGTCCGACTCCTCGGCGTCCGCCTCCGGCGGCTCCGTCGACATGACGAAGAAGCGCGAGAAGCTCGACGGCGACGAGCGCCCGCCGTACGACGCCGACGCCACCTGATCCTCGTACGACCCCGTCCGGCCCCCGTAGGACGCCCCCGACCCCCGTACGGCACCGTCTGATCCGTACGGAGTACCGCGGGGCGGCCCGTCGCGCGGGAGCGACGGCGGCCGGGCACCCATGACCTTCCTGAGGTGCGAAGCCCTGCCCGGAGGCGGGCGCACGCGGCCCCGGACCGTGTTCCTCCACCGGCCGCGGACGGGCCCCGCGCGGTCCGAATACGCCGTTCGGGCGCCTTACGCGCCGGGCGCTTTCAGCGCTGCTCCGAGCAGGGTGGCTATGCTGCCCAGTTGTTGTGCGGACCGACAAGGTCGCCCGAGGGGGGTGGGCCGCCCGGTCCGACGAGAGCGAGGAGGCGTCCGGCAATGGAGACGACAAGTCGGGTAGGCGCGCAGGCGCCGGCCGCGGAGGGTGGCCAACAGGTCCCCTCCGCCCGGCGTACGGTCGACGGCTACCTGCTGGCGCCCTTCCCCTGGTACGGCCTCGACGAGGCCTTCACGGGGCCGCGCTGGCTGATGCAGGTGGGCACCTCCGCGGACGGAATGGTCGAGCACGGTTCCGTCGGACACGGGGACGAGCCCTCGGTGCGCCCCGAGCCGGGCGAGGACAAGGAGCGGTTCGCGGTGGTCGTCACCGTCGCCGCCAGCCCCGTACGGCGCAGCGCGGACGGTACAGGGCTGCTGGAGGCCACCTCGGTGTCCTCGGCGGCGTGGCTGGCCGGTGTGGGGCTGCTGTCCTTCACCTGGCCCGGCCAGATGGACCACACCCTGCGCGACGACTGGCTCGACCAGCAGACCGAGACCGCGTGGGTGCTGGCCGACGACCTGGACGGCCCGGACTGGTCGACCCTGTCACTGCCCGTGGACGGCGTTCCCACGCCCTTCCACTACCGCGAGTCCGAGTTCGGCTGGGTCCTCGCGGGTTCCACCCAGGAAGGCGTCCACGTGGGCGCCTACGGGCGGGGGATGAGCGCATACGGGCTCGGCTTCGCGGTGATCAAGGACATCGGGTCCTACGCCTAGAACCTCGGGTCCGTACGAGGGAGGGGGCGCCGTCCGTGTCGGACGGCGCCCCCTCCCTCGTACGAGAAGCCCGGGAACCCTAGAACTTGTTGCGCGGGGTGATGCCCAGCGACATGCCCGACAGGCCGCGCTGGCGGCCGCCCAGCTTGCCCGCGATGGCGCGCAGGGCCGAGCCGGCGGGGGAGTCGGGGTCGGTCAGGACGACCGGCTTGCCCTCGTCGCCGCCCTCGCGCAGCCGCACGTCGATCGGGATGGAGCCGAGGACCGGGACGGTCGCTCCGGTGGTGCGGGTCAGACCGTCGGCGACCGACTGGCCGCCACCGGTGCCGAACACGTCGACCATCTCGTCGCAGTGCGGGCAGGGCAGCCCCGACATGTTCTCGACCACGCCCACGATCTTCTGGTGGGTCTGCACGGCGATGGAGCCGGCCCGCTCCGCCACCTCGGCCGCCGCCTGCTGCGGGGTCGTGACGACCAGGATCTCGGCGTTCGGGACGAGCTGGGCGACGGAGATCGCGATGTCGCCGGTGCCCGGCGGGAGGTCCAGGAGCAGGACGTCCAGGTCGCCCCAGTACACGTCCGCCAGGAACTGCTGGAGCGCGCGGTGGAGCATCGGGCCGCGCCAGACCACCGGCGCGTTGCCCGGGGTGAACATGCCGATGGAGATGACCTTCACGCCGTGCGCGGACGGCGGCATGATCATGTTCTCGACCTGGGTCGGCCGGCCCTCCGCGCCGAGCATGCGCGGCACCGAGTGGCCGTAGATGTCGGCGTCCACGACACCGACCTTGAGCCCGTCGGCGGCCATCGCGGCCGCCAGGTTCACCGTGACCGAGGACTTGCCGACGCCTCCCTTGCCGGAGGCGACGGCGTAGACGCGGGTGAGCGAGCCGGGCTTGGCGAAGGGCACCTCGCGCTCGGCGGTACCGCCCTTCAGCGCGGTCGCCAGCTCACGGCGCTGTTCGTCGCTCATCACGTCGAGTTCGACGTCGACCCGCGTGACGCCCTCGACCCGCGAGACCGCCTCCGTCACCCGCTGGGTGATCGTGTCGCGCATGGGGCAGCCGGAGACCGTCAGGTACACGGCGACCGCGACCACGCCATCCGCACCGATCTCTACCGATTTGACCATCCCCAGTTCGGTGATGGGTCGGTTGATCTCGGGGTCGTTCACCGTCGCCAGTGCTTCACGCACCGCGTCTTCCGTAGCCATAGGGACGATGGTACGGCGCGACCCATGTGCCCCGGAAAGCCCTGTCACCGGTCGTCTACGTCACGTCCCTGCGACCGATCCGCCGGGAATACGACCCGCTCGTCCCCGTGGCCGTCGGAATGGCGGTCCTCCAGCTCCTTGACCAGGTCCTGGAGTTCGTTGCGGATCCAGTCGCGGGTGGCGACCTCGCCCAGGCCCATCCGCAGGGCGGCGATCTCGCGGGTGAGGTATTCGGTGTCGGCGATGGACCGCTCGTTCTGCTTGCGGTCCTGTTCGAGGTTGACCCGGTCGCGGTCGTCCTGCCGGTTCTGCGCGAGCAGGATCAGCGGGGCGGCGTAGGAGGCCTGGAGCGACAGCATCAGGGTCAGGAAGATGAACGGGTAGTTGTCGAAGCGCAGGTCGCTCGGCGCGAAGATGTTCCAGACGACCCACACGATGATGACGACCGTCATCCAGACGATGAACCGTCCGGTGCCGAGGAAGCGGGCGATGCGCTCGGAGAGCCGCCCGAAGGCCTCCGGGTCCCACTCGGGCAGCAGTCTCAGCCGCTGCGGCTTCGGCTGGTCGAGCCGGGTGCGCGGGCGCGGGGCGGCCGTCGCCCCCGTGGCGGCCCGCTCACGGGTCTCACGGTCGGGCGCCATGGCGTCCCTCGTGGTGGTCCTCGTGGTGGTGGTCCTCGTGGGTCTCCGCGTGCATGCTCTCGTGCACGCCCTCGTCGAGGTGGAACTCCGTCTCCCGCCAGTCCTCGGGGAGCATGTGGTCCAGTACGTCGTCCACGGTCACCGCCCCGAGCAGCGAGCCGCTCTCGTCGACGACCGGGGCCGCGACCATGTCGTACGTGGCGAAGAACCCGGCGACCACCGGCAGCTCGTCCTCCGGGGCCAGCGGCTGGAGGTCGTCGTCGACGAGCGAGCCGACCAGGGTGGGAGGCGGATCGCGCAGCAGTCGCTGGAAGTGGACCGCCCCCAGGTACTTGCCCGTCGGTGTCTCGTCCGGCGGGCGGCACACGTACACCTGGGCGGCGAGCGCGGGGGAGAGGTCGGGGTTGCGGACCCGGGCGAGCGCGTCGGCGATGGTCGCGTCGGGGCGCAGCACGATGGGCTCGGTGGTCATCAGCCCGCCCGCCGTCCGCTCCGCGTAGGCCATGAGCCGCCGGACGTCCGCCGCCTCGCCGGGCCGCATCAGCGTCAGCAGCCGCTCGACGTCCTCGGTGGGCAGCTCGGCCAGCAGGTCGGCCGCGTCGTCGGGGTCCATCGCCTCCAGGACGTCCGCCGCCCGCTCCTCCTTGAGCTTGCCGAGGATCTCGATCTGGTCGTCCTCGGGCAGTTCCTCCAGGACGTCGGCGAGACGGTCGTCGTCGAGCGCCGCGGCCACCTCGCCGCGCCGCTTGGGCGACAGGTGGTGCAGGACGTTCGCGAGGTCGGCGGGCCGGAGCTGCTCGAAGGTGGCGAGGAGGCTCTCCGCGCCCTGTCCGTGCTCCTCCAGGGAGAAGCCGGTGACGGAGGACCAGTCGACCGTCATCGTCTCGCCCTTGGCGCGCCGGAAGGCGCCGGCGCGGCCCTTGCGCACGAAGACCCGGCCGATCTCCCACTCCCTGCGGGCCGGGAGCTGCTGGATCGACACGTCCAGGACCGTCACCTCCTCACCCGTCTCGACGAGGGTCACGAGCCGGTCGAGCAGCTCGCCGAACACGAGCCGTTCGGTGGGCCGCTGTTCGAAGCGGCGCACGTTCAGGACGCCGGTCGTGATGACCTGGCCGGACTCGATGCCGGTCACCCGGGTCATGGGCAGGAAGATGCGGCGGCGCGTGGACAGCTCGACGACGAGGCCGAGCATGCGCGGCGGCCTGCGTCCGACGCGGAGCATGGCGACGAGGTCCCGCACACGGCCCACCTGGTCGCCGTTCGGGTCGAAGACGGCGACGCCGGACAGGTGCGAGACGAAGATCCGGGGGGCGGCTGCGGCCATGCCCGGGCCTCCTTCGCTTCGATGCGTTCTGTGCCGGTCTGTCCGCTCGGGTGGGCTTCAGGCTAGCCCGTCCCGGTCGGGTACGCCCTGGTGGGCGGTCCGGACGGACTGCCTCCGCCGGACGGGTGCCGCACCGGTACGCTGCCGTACGCCGTTTGAGGACCGCGCACGAGAGGCAGCCCCACCTGTGACCGCAATTCCCCAGGGCCGTTCCCGCAGAGCCCTGACGGTGGCCGCGATGTGCGCACTGGCCGTGACAGCGACGGGTCTGACGGGGTGCGGCAGCGAGGATCCGGACGCGGGCACGAACGGGGTCGGCAAACTGTCCGCCGCCGCCATCCAGGCGAAGGCGAAGTCGGCGGCCGGGAAGGCGTCGACCGTGCGGCTCTCCGGGACCGTCGTCTCGGGCGGCACCACGTACACCCTCGACATGCGCCTGAAGCCCGACGGCGGCACCGGTTCGGTCACCTCCAAGGGGGCCGGGTTCCGGCTGCTGCGGGTCGGCAAGCACCTCTTCCTCAAGGCGGACGCCGAGTTCTGGGCCCATGAGGACGGCGAGAGCGACGGCAAGTCGTCGGACACCGCGGCGGCGGACAAGCTGGAGGGCATGTACGTGAAGGTGCCGACCGGCGATCCCGTGTACAAGCGCTTCAGCGGCTTCACCGACAAGGACGTCCTGCTCGACGGGCTGCTCGCGCTGCACGGCACGCTCGCCAAGGACGGGCACCACGAGCAGGAGGGCGTCCGCACGATCCGCATCTCCGGCGACAAGGGCGCGGGCGGCACCCTGGACGTCTCCCTCAAGGGCACCCCGTACCCGGTCCTGCTCGGGCGCGCGGGCAACGCGGGCACCCTCCGGCTGACCGACTGGGGCAAGGACTTCCCGCTCGCGGAACCGCCGAAGAAGGACACGGTCGACTACGGGCAGCAGCTCCCCTCGTCGTGACCCGGCCCGGCCGGGCGACAGGCTCCGGCCGCTCGCGTCGCGCGAGCGGGAGGTGACCTGGAGGCCGGGCGGTGCGGCTATCCGCGCCGGCGCCGCTTCAGCAGGAGGCGGGGCAGCGCCGCCGGAACCGGCAGGCGGGTCGTCGCCGGGGTCGGCAGCGGCGGCTCGGCGAGCGAGCTCTCGGGCAGACCGGCGGTCGCGCCCGTCGGTTCCAGACGCACCACCCGGCATTCGCGCGCCCACCGCTCCGGCATCGCCTCGCCGTCCGGGGCGTTCAGCCGCTTGCCCTTGAGCTCCCCGACGGCCGCCTCCCACGCGGGGCTGTGCGCGGCGAGTTCCACGACCGTGGCGGACCAGGTGACGAGCCGCCCGCCCTTGTCCTTGCTGCGTACGGTGACGACGGCGTGGCCTCCGTCGGCCAGCCCCGGCAGCGGCTGCTCGCCGGGCCCGTCGCCGACCAGGCAGGCCGCGCCGTCGTGCCACACGTGCCACAGGGCGCGGGTGGGCACCTCCTGGCCAGGACCGGCCGCCGAGGGCTCACCGTCGCCCCGCACCCAGATCAGCCCGGACTTCTTGGTGGCCTCCTCGACGAGGGCCTGGTCGAGCAGCTCTTGCGTCATGGCGCCCAGACTATCCAGCCCCCCGCCAGGGCCGGCCCCCGCTACAGCCAGCCGTTGCGCTTCAGGATGCGGTGGATGGACAGACACAGGCCGACCGTGATGCCCATGACCACCGGGTAGCCGTAGCGCGCGTGCAGCTCGGGCATGTGCTCGAAGTTCATGCCGTACACACCGCACACCATCGTCGGTACGGCGACGATGGCGGCCCACGAGGTGATCTTGCGCATGTCCTCGTTCTGCGCCACGGAGGCCTGGGCGAGGTTCGCCTGGAGGATCGAGTTGAGCAGTTCGTCGAAGCCGAGGACCTGCTCCTGGACGCGCGCGAGGTGGTCGGCGACGTCACGGAAGTACTTCTGGATGTCGGGGTCGATGAGCCGCATCGGGCGCTCGCTCAGGAGCTGCATGGGCCGCAGCAGCGGCGACACCGCCCGCTTGAACTCCAGCACCTCGCGCTTGAGCTGGTAGATCTGCCCGGCGTCGGTGCCGCGCGGGGTGCCCTTGCGGCCCGGCGAGAACACCTCGGTCTCGACCTCGTCGATGTCGTCCTGGACGGCGTCCGCGACCGCGATGTAGCCGTCGACGACATGGTCGGCGATCGCGTGCAGCACCGCCGATGGGCCCTTGGCGAGCAGCTCGGGGTCGTCCTGGAGGCGGTGCCGCAGCGCGCGCAGCGAGCCCTGCCCGCCGTGCCGGACGGTGATGAAGAAGTCCCCGCCGGTGAAGCACATGACCTCGCCGGTCTCGACGATCTCGCTGGTCGCCGTCAGCCGGTCGTGCTCGACGTAGTGGATGGTCTTGAAGACGGTGAACAGGGAGTCGTCGTAGCGCTCCAGCTTGGGCCGCTGGTGGGCCTGGACGGCGTCCTCGACGGCCAGCGGGTGCAGCCCGAACTCGCGGGCGATACCGGCGAATTCGTCCTCGGTGGGCTCGTGCAGGCCGATCCACACGAAGCCGCCGTCGCGCCGCACCTGGCGCATGGCCTCCTGCGGCGTGAGCGGTGTGCGCGTCTCGACCCGGGCACCGTCGCGGTAGACGGCGCAGTCGACCACGGCCGACGGAGTGGCGGGGTCGCGGGTGGTGTCGTACGAGCCACTGTCCTTGCGCAGGGAGGGACGGGGGCGGACCGCGGCACGCAGGTCACGGATCATCGACATGGCAGGCTCCTTCTCGCGGCGGAGGCGGCCGGCGACGGTTGGAACTACCCGGAATGGGGACGTCCTGACTGCGGATGTTTGGCACGTCCACAAAGCGGGGAGCACCGCACCGTCGCGTTGGCAGCTTCGCTGTTGATTCAGATCGGACAGATCAGGGGTTCAGATCGGACAGATCAGGCGGAAACGAAGCGCTCTTCCGTGGTGCACCGGGCAACGCTGACACGTGTGCACACGATTGCGGGGGGCGGCAGCCGGCAGGGCCGAAGGCCCGGCTGAACCAGCTACGTACTCAGCGACCGGAAGAGCGGGTGGTACTGCACGATCGACTTCGATCCATTGCAGCCCCACCTCCTCCGGTCGGTCCCCCGTGAGGGACGGTCCATCCCCCGCGGGGGAGTCCGGCTCCCTCCGAAGGGGAGTCGGATCAGTCTCAGTGCGCCGGAGTACGGGAGCAACTCCCGCAGTGCCAAGAGGGTCTGGGGGCCCTCAGTCATGCACTGCTCCGACCAGCGGCCAAGAGTATCAGCGCACCGATACGTCAAGGCCCCGCTTTGCGCGTTGTTGACCGGGGTCCGGTGCGCCGTGGCGCAATTGACGCCGCCTATGCTCGGTTCATGGCTGATGTTCTTCCTCTGGTCGAGGCCCGTTTGCGCTCCGCGCTGGGCGAACCCGACGCGCGGGCCGCGGTCACCTTCCTGGGCACCGACCGCATCGAGGTGCTGCGGTTCACCGAGGGCGACATCGTGCGCTACGCCACCCTCGGCATGTCCGCCCAGCCGATGGCGGACCCGACCGCCGTGCTCGCCGATCCGGTGAAGGGCCCGCGCGCCGAGCTGGTCCTCTCGGTGCGTCCGGCCGGGACCGACACCGACAAGGTGCTGCGCCCGCTGGCCGTGCTCGCCGCCTCGCCCCAGGTCGAGGGTCTGATCGTGGCCCCGGGCGCCTCGCTCGACGTGGGTGAACCCCTGTGGCCCGGCGCGCCGTTCACCTCCGTCCTGGTCGCCGAGGCCGGCGGTCTCGTGGAGGACCTGGAGCTGGACGCTCCCGCCGACCCCGTACGTTTCCTGCCGCTGCTCCCCATGACGCCCAACGAGGCCGCCTGGAAGCGCGTCCACGGCGCCGGCGCCCTCCAGGAGCGCTGGCTGAACGGCGGAACGGACCTGCGCGATCCGCTGCGCAGGTCCGTCTCCCTGGACTGACGGGTCACGGGACGCCGTATGTGGTGAGCCGTCAGGTCTCTTGCTCCGGCGCCGAGTCCCGTTCCTCGGCGTCGAGTTCCGTCAGGCGGTGCCCAGGTCCGCTCTCCGGTGGTCGAGCCTTGTGCCGGTCCGTCACGTACCGCTCTCGACGGCTCAGTTGGCGAAGACCGTGACGCCGTCCTCGGTGGCGTGGACCGGTTCCAGCTCCTCGGCCTTCTCGGTGAGCGCCGTACGCCGTACGTAGACCACGGCCGCGCCCAGCAGCGCGGTGACCGCGGCGACGACGAACGGGACGCGGATGTTGCTCCACTCCTCGATCTTCGGAGCGAAGTACGGCGCCGCCGCGGCCGCGAACCAGCGCACGAAGTTGTAGCCGGCGCTCGCCACCGGGCGCGGGGCGTCGGAGACCCCGAGGGCCAGTTCCGTGTAGACGGTGTTGTTCACGCCGATGAAGGCGCCGGACAGGATCGTGCAGACGATCGCGGTGGTGTGGTCGCCGTAGCCGAGGGCGAGCACGTCGGCGGCGAGCAGGACCAGGGAGCCGCCCAGCACCTTCAGCGAGCCGAACCGCGCCTGCATCCGGGGCGCCACGATCACCGAGAAGACCGCGAGCAGCAGACCCCAGCAGAAGAACACCGCGCCGGATTTGTACGGCGTCATGTTCAGCACGAACGGGGTGAAGGCCAGCACGGTGAAGAACGTGTAGTTGTAGAAGAACGCGGAGGCCGCGGCCGAGGCCAGACCGCCGTGGCCGAGCGCGCGCAGCGGGTCGAGCAGCGAGGTCCTGCGCGCGGGCTTCGGCTGCTCCTTGAGGAACGCCGTGATGCACAGGAAGCCGATCGCCATCAGGAAGGCGGTGCCGAAGAACGGGTAGC
Source organism: Streptomyces sp. NPDC056738 (assembly GCF_042790435.1). NCBI lineage: Bacteria > Bacillati > Actinomycetota > Actinomycetes > Kitasatosporales > Streptomycetaceae > Streptomyces > Streptomyces sp. NPDC056738. The sequence continues at coordinate 315,108 of NZ_JBHTZF010000007.1, read as the reverse complement.
GCCAGCTCGCGTTGCCGAGCAGGGCGCCCAGCAGCGGCCCGCAGGCCATGCCGAGGCCCAGCGCGGACTCGTACAGCAGGATCGCGGCCGCGCTGCCGCCTGCCGCCGCGCCGACGATGACGGCGAGGGCGGTGGAGACGAACAGCGCGTTGCCGAGTCCCCAGCCGGCCCGGAAGCCGACGAGCTCGCCGACCGATCCAGAGGTGCCGGCGAGACCGGCGAAGACCACGACGAGGGCGAGGCCGAGCAGCAGGGTCCGCCGCCCGCCGATCCGGCTGGAGACGAAGCCGGTCAGCAGCATCGCGAACGCGGTGATCAGGAAGTACGAGGTGAAGAGCAGGGACACCTGGCCGGCGGTGGCGTCCAGTCCCTGGGCGATGGACGGCAGGATCGGGTCGACGAGTCCGATGCCCATGAAGGCGACGACGGACGCTCCGGCGGTCGCCCAGACGGCCCTCGGCTGACGCAGGAGGCCACCCGCGCCCGCGTCGAACGTGTCGCCCTCCGCGGGGCCTTCCGTGCTGTTGATCATGCCCGCTCCCTCACTGTGCGCCGACTGGATCGTTGGCTTATACACACAATAAGTTAGGTGAGCTAATAAATGCAAGATGCACGTAGTTTTTGGCGTGGCCGGTCCATGCCGGACGGGTGATCGTCCTTGACGCGGGCAAGGACGGGGAGGACCGTTGAGCCCTATGAGGGGCGAACCCAGTTGCCCGAAGTGTGGTGGCCGGGTCAGGGCTCCCGGCCTCTTTGCCGATTCCTGGCAGTGCGATGTGCACGGCACGGTGCATCCGCTGCAGCCCGTGATCCCGCCCAGCGTCGAGGCCCTCGGTGTGGTCGTGCACCGCGCCCGGGTACCGGTGTGGATGCCGTGGCCGCTGCCGGTCGGCTGGCTGTTCACCGGAGCGGCGTTCGCGGGGGACGACCGCAGCGGGGGCAGGGCCACCGCCATCGCCTGCTCGGGGCCCGGACCGCTGGGCGGCATGGGTGAGCTGATCCTCGTCGCCGAGGAGCTGGGCGTCGGCCTCGGCGCGCGGTACGCGGGCATGGACGGCCCCGACCCCGGCCCGTACATGAGCGTCGAGAAACCGCCTCAGGCGAAGGTCCTCGCGGCCGGCCGGCCCACCCCGCTCTGGCATGTCACCGGCTCACCCGACGACCGCGCCGTGTTCGCGGGCGAGGCGCGGGGGCTGTGGCTGTGGGCGGTCGTGTGGCCCGAGCAGACCGGGCTGCTGATGTACGACGAACTGGTCCTGACGGATCTGCGCGACGCGGGCGCCGAGGTCGACCTGCTGCCGTGCGGAGCGTTGTCGCCGCGCATCCTGGAGCCGTAGCCCGGGCCCTCGGGGGCCCGGGCGGCGTGTGCCGTGCGCCCTGAGGCGGGGAGCGTCGCGGGCCCTCGATTTGCTTCAAGGGTGTCCGGGTGGCGCGAGGGTGTAGGGGGTGCTCCCCCGGTGCAGGTGTGACAGAGGGGGGTCGGTTCCCGCTATCCTTGAGCGTCCCGACCGTCCCGTCACCGCCTGGAGTCCGCGTAGTGCGTATCGACCTGCACGCCCACTCCACCGCTTCCGACGGTACGGACACCCCCGCCGAGCTGGTGCGCAACGCGGCCGCCGCCGGTCTGGACGTCGTGGCGCTGACCGACCACGACACCACGCGCGGCCACGCCGAGGCGATCGCCGCACTGCCCGAGGGGCTCACCCTCGTCACCGGCGCCGAACTCTCCTGCCGGATCGACGGCATCAGCATGCACATGCTGGCCTACCTCTTCGACCCCGAGGACGCGGCCCTGCTCGCCGAGCGCGAACTGATCCGGGACGACCGGGTGCCGCGGGCCCAGGGGATGATCGCCAGACTCCGGGAACTCGGCGTGCCGATCACCTGGGAGCAGGTGGCGCGCATCGCGGGCGACGGCTCGGTCGGCCGCCCGCACGTCGCCTCCGCGCTGGTCGAGCTGGGCGTCGTCGACAGCGTCTCCGACGCCTTCACCGAGCAGTGGCTGGCCGACGGGGGCCGCGCCTACGTCCCCAAGCACGAGACCGACCCCTTCGAGGCGATCCGGCTGGTCAAGGGGGCTGGAGGCGTCACCGTCTTCGCGCACCCCGCCGCCGCCAAGCGGGGCCGGACCGTACCGGAATCGGTCATCGCGGAACTGGCCGGCGCCGGTCTCGACGGCATCGAGGTCGACCACATGGACCACGAGCCGGCCACCCGGGCACGGCTGCGCGGCCTGGCCTCCGAACTGGGGTTGCTGACCACCGGCTCGTCCGACTACCACGGCAGCCGCAAGACCTGTGTGCTCGGGGAGTTCACGACCGACCCCGAGGTCTACGGGGAGATCACCCGCCGCGCCACCGGGGCGTTCCCGGTACCGGGCGCGGGTGGAGCCGTCTGACTCCCCGGACGTTCCGCGCCACACGGGTCCCGCTGAGCCGCCCCTGACCGCCGCGCGCCCTCTGCCGAGGTCGCACCGGCGGGCCGGTACGCGTCGGGACCGGTACGTGAGGCCCGTACGGACCTGCCCGGTGCCGTAACCCTCCTGGTACGCCCTCTGCCGCCTCCTCCGGATCGCGCGCGCTCCCGCGCCCGCGTCCGGTCCGGCGGGATGTCACGTGCGTCCTGGTGCGCCGCCGGGTCACGTTCCCGGTGACCCGGTCCTCTCGGGGCCGGGTCCGGCCGCGCCGGTCGTGCCGCCCGTTCCGCCTCGCGGAATCGGACGTGGCGCCCGGTGCGTGCCGTCGGACCGCGGTCGTGCCGTCTGTTGCGTGTCGGCGCACCGGTCGTGTGCGGCTCGTTCCGTGCCGCGGGACCGGTCGCACCGGCCGGTCCGTGTCCCGGGACCGCTTATGCCCCCCGTTCCGCGCCGCGGGACGAACTGCCCGAAACGGTGGCCGGAAGACCCGCCCACCTCCTCCCACCACCTCGCAAGGCTTCCCTCACCATGTTCGACGTCGCCGTCTTCGGCTCCCTGTTCCTCACGCTCTTCGTCATCATGGATCCCCCCGGGATCACCCCGATCTTCCTGGCGCTCACCGCCGGCCGCCCCGCCCGGGTGCAGCGGCGGATGGCCGTCCAGGCGGTCTGCGTCGCCGGCGGCGTCATCACCGTCTTCGGGCTCCTCGGACACCAGATCCTGGACTACCTGCACGTCTCCGTGCCCGCGCTGATGATCGCGGGCGGACTGCTGCTCCTGCTCATCGCGCTCGACCTGCTCACCGGCAAGACGGACGAGCCGAAGCAGACCAAGGACGTCAACGTCGCCCTCGTGCCCCTCGGCATGCCGCTGCTGGCCGGGCCCGGCGCGATCGTGTCCGTGATCCTCGCGGTGCAGAAGGCCGACTCGGTCGCCACCCAGGTCTCCGTGTGGACCGCGATCCTCGCGATCCACGTCGTGCTGTGGGTCGTGATGCGCTACTCGCTGCTGATCATCCGCGTCATCAAGGACGGCGGAGTGGTCCTGGTGACCCGGCTCGCGGGCATGATGCTCTCCGCCATCGCGGTGCAGCAGATCATCAACGGCGTCACCCAGGTGATCCACGGGAGCTGACGGCCCGGCGTGGCGTCCGCGTCGCGTATACGAACGGAGCCCCGCACGGCATGTCGCCGTGCGGGGCTCCGAAGTCTGTGAAGCGTCTGCTGTCCGCTACGCCCTTCGCGTCCACGAGGCGCTTTCGGCGCGTCCTCGTACGGCGGAGCGGACGGTCGTCGTCGTTACGAGGCGGTGGTGTCGGCCGGGCGGATCCACAGTCGCTGCCCGATGGCGGCGGCCTGCTGAACGATCCGGTTGACGGAGGCGGCGTCCACGACAGTGCTGTCCACGGGCGTGCCGTCGACATCGTCGAGTCGCATGATTTCGAAGCGCATGGGCTTCTCCCTTCGTCTGGTCATCCTCCTGAGGAGAACTACTTGAGTGTGTGGCGAGCGAGGCATCTCTGCACTCGCTCACACAGGGAGTCAACGGGGTGTGTGTTACAAACATTCCCTACGCTAAGGAAATTTTTCGAGAACCTAATTACCCGCGGGTAGCCCGGGTGGCGGAGACCGAACGGCGCCGGTTGTGTTCGCAGCGTGACCGCCGGGACAATGGGCAGCGATGAACGACGACCACGCGGCCCTGGCCGCCCGCATAGACCGTACGAACGAGCTCCTGCAGCGCATGCTCGCCGAGGTCGCGAAGACCCCCTCCACCCACGCGATCTTCGTCGACGCCGGATATCTGTACGCGGCCGCGGGGCGCCTCGTCGCCGGCACGGAGGACCGCCGTTCGTTCGACCTGGACACCGAGGGCCTCATCGAGGCACTCATCGACCGTGCCCGCACGATCTTCGCCGACAGCCGGCTGCTGCGCGTCTACTGGTACGACGGAGCACGGCGCCGCATCCACACGGCGGAACAGCAGTCCATCGCCGAACTCCCGGACGTGAAGGTCCGGTTGGGCAACCTGAACGCCAACAACCAGCAGAAGGGCGTCGATTCACTCATCCGCTCGGACCTGGAGTCCCTCGCCCGGCACCGCGCCATCAGCGACGCGGCCCTGCTCGGCGGCGACGAGGACCTCGTCTCGGCGGTCGAGGCGGCGCAGGGCTACGGCGCCCGGGTCCACCTCTGGGGCATCGAGGCGCCGGAGGGCGGCAACCAGGCCGAGCCGCTGCTCTGGGAGGTCGACAGCCAGCGCACGCTCGACCTCGACTTCTTCAAGCCGTATGTGGCCCGGCGGACCGCCCAGTCGTACGATCCGGCGGCGGCGGTCCGGCCCACCCGGGAGGACGTGCGCTTCGTGGGCGCCCAGATCGCCGCGAAGTGGCTGGCCGCCCGCGGCCGCGAGTCCCTGGCCGAGCTGCTGCCGGGGCACCCCTATCTGCCCGGCTCGGTCGACCAGGACCTGCTGGTCGAGGCGGAGGGCCTGCTCCAGTACTCGCTGCGCGGCCAGTCGGACCTGCGCCGCGCCCTGCGGGACGGCTTCTGGGAGCACCTTCAGGGGCAGTACTAGCCGCCGCCGCCGGAGGCCCGCTGACGGCGTCCGTGGCGGTGGCGGTCGGGGCAGCCGGTCGCGTCAGCCCGAGCCGTCGGGAGCGCTCGTGGGCCGCGTGCCGTCCCAGAACGCGGCCAGGGCGTGGGCGGTCTCCAGCGGCTGGTCGGCGTTGGGGGAGTGTTCCGCGCCCTCCACGACCGTGCGGCGCGCGTCCAGCCGTACGGCCATCGCGTCCAGCAGGGCGACCGGCCAGGTGTCGTCGTGCTCGCCCGACAGCACATGCTTCGGGAGCGGGACGGCGGCCAGTTCGGCGACCCGGTCGGGCTCCTGGCAGAGCTGGCGGCCCGTGGCGACGAGCTGGGCGGGACTGTTGCCGAGCCAGCGGCGGCGCAGGTCGGCGAGGTCGTCGAGCCCCGCGTCCAGCCCGCCCGTGTCGGTCTCCTCGGGGGACTCCATCGCCTGGATGGCCTCCCACACCTCGGCCATGCTCATCACGGCCAGCGCGTCCCGCAGCAGCTTGACGCGCTGCTGCTGCGTCGAGGAGATCTGCGCGGGGCCGGAGGCCATGAGCGTCAGGGACACGAACGGCGACGCGTCGAGCAGCACCGCGGCACGGGCTATCTGTCCGCCGAGCGAGTGCCCCACGAGGTGCAGCGGAGTGCCGACGGCCGCGGCCTGCGCGAGCACGTCCTGCGCCAACTCGCTCTGAGCGTAAGCCGATTCGTCGTCACGAGGTCCGTCGGTCTCGAACTGTCCGCGCCCGTCCACGGCCACCGTCCGGTAGCCCGCCGCAGCCAACGGCACGTGCAGCGCGATGAAGTCCTCCTTGCTGCCGGTGAATCCGGGCAGCAGCAGGGCGGTCCCCTTGGGCCGCCCGTGTGGCGAGGCGTCGAGCACGGCGAACTCGCCGCGCGCGGTGGACAACCGGTACGCGCGGACACCGGCGGGCGGAACGAACGTGTAGGGCCTGCTCATGCCGAGGAGGCTATCGGGCGTCGGCGACGGCCGCTCGACGGGTGCGTTGCCCCCGGGCCCGTCCCCGGTGAAGTCCGCCGCGGTCCGGCGGCGGAGGCGGGGCCGGGAAACGCCGACGGCCCGGCCCCACCGGATGGGGGACCGGGCCGTCGAACGAGAGATCAGCTCTCCGTGGGCTCCGTGGCCGCGGCCTTGCGGGTGCGGCGGCGCGTGGCGGGCTTGGCCTCCGTGGCTTCGGCGGCCTGGGCCGGGATCTCGGCGTCGGCGACGGCCTTGCGGGTGCGTCGGCGCACGGGCTTGGCCTCGGTGTCGGTCGCCTCGGCGGCCTCGGTGGTCGCGGCCTTGGCGCGGGTGCGCCGCGGCTTGGTGACCGTCTCGGTGACCTCGGTCGCGGGGGCCTCGACGGTGTCGACGGCGGCCTCCGCTGCCTTGCGGGTCCGGCGGCGCGCGGGCTTGGCCGGAGCCTCGACGGCCTCGACGGCCTCGACGACCTCGGTGACCGTCTCGGCGGCGGGTGCCGTCTCGACCGTCTTGCGGGTGCGGCGGCGGGCCGGCTTGGCCGGAGCCTCGGCGACGATCTCGGCGGCGGCGCTCTCGACGACCGCCTCGGCGGCGGTCACCACGGCCTCCGCCGTCTCGACGGCGGTCGCGGCGCTCCTGCGGGTCCGGCGACGGCGCGGCGCGGCCGGCTCGTCGGTGACGCCCTCGGCCGTCGCCACGGCGGATTCCGCGGCCTCGGTCACGGGGGCGGCGGCCGCCACGGCCTCGCCCGTTCCACCGCGCGTGCGCCGACGGCGGCGCGGCGTGCGGGGCTCGTTGCTCTCGACGGACGCGGGCGACTCCGAGGACGCCGGAGCGGCCGTGGACGCGGACGTCTCCTCCGCGGGCGCTCCGTTGCGCGTACGACGGCGCTGGCGGGGCGTACGCGGAGCGCGCTCACGCTCGGTGGTCGCCGGCGCGGCCGAACGGCCACCGCGGCCACGCGGGCCGCCACGGCCACCGGTCTCGCCCAGGTCCTCGACCTCCTCGGCCGCGAGCCCGGCGCGGGTGCGCTCGGAACGCGGCAGGACACCCTTGGTGCCGGCCGGGATGCTGAGCTCCTCGAAGAAGTGAGGAGAGGTCGAGTACGTCTCCGGCGGGGCCGGGAAACCGAGGTCCAGCGCCTTGTTGATGAGCTGCCAGCGCGGGATGTCGTCCCAGTCGACGAGGGTGATCGCGATGCCCTTGGCACCCGCGCGGCCGGTGCGGCCGATGCGGTGCAGGTACGTCTTCTCGTCCTCGGGGGACTGGTAGTTGATGACGTGGGTGACACCCTCGACGTCGATACCGCGGGCGGCGACGTCGGTGCAGACGAGGACGTCGACCTTGCCGTTGCGGAAGGCGCGCAGCGCCTGCTCGCGGGCACCCTGGCCGAGGTCGCCGTGGACCGCGCCGGATGCGAAGCCGCGCTGCTGGAGCTGGTCGGCGAGGTCCGCCGCCGTCCGCTTGGTGCGGCAGAAGACCATCGCGAGACCGCGGCCGTCGGCCTGCAGTATGCGCGAGACCATCTCCGGCTTGTCCATGTTGTGGGCGCGGTACACGAACTGCTTCGTGTTCGCGACCGTCGCGCCCGAGTCGTCCGGCGCGGCGGCGCGGATGTGGGTGGGCTGCGACATGTAGCGGCGCGCGAGACCGATGACCGCGCCCGGCATGGTCGCCGAGAACAGCATCGTCTGACGGCGGGCCGGCAGCATGTTCATGATCTTCTCGACGTCGGGCAGGAAGCCCAGGTCGAGCATCTCGTCGGCCTCGTCGAGGACGAGCGCCTTGATGTGCTTGAGGTTGAGCTTCTTCTGGCCCGCGAGGTCCAGCAGTCGGCCCGGGGTGCCGACGATGACGTCGACGCCCTTCTTCAGGGCTTCCACCTGGGGCTCGTACGCACGGCCGCCGTAGATGGCCAGGACGCGTACGTTGCGGACCTTGCCCGCGGTCAGCAGGTCGTTGGTCACCTGGGTGCACAGCTCGCGCGTCGGGACGACGACGAGGGCCTGCGGGGCGTCGGTGAGCTGCTCGGGCTTGGCCCGGCCCGCCTCGACGTCCGCGGGGACGGTGACGCGCTCCAGCAGGGGGAGGCCGAAGCCCAGCGTCTTGCCGGTGCCGGTCTTGGCCTGGCCGATGACGTCGGTGCCGGAGAGGGCGACCGGGAGGGTCATCTCCTGGATGGGGAAGGGGTTGACGATTCCGACGGCCTCAAGGGCCTCGGCGGTCTCAGGAAGGATTCCGAGCTCTCGGAAAGTCGTAGTCAGGGTGCTGCCTCTTCTGTGTACGCGGTGCGAGGCGAACGCGGGGGTCGTGTCGGGACCGTGCCGGGGACGTCGGCCGCTCTTGACGGGCGGGCCGGGTGGCATGGGACCACTGCCGACGCTCGAGCTCTCGTGCCGCTGAGGGTTCCCTCCGGATGTCGTACGCAATGTGCCGTACCGACGTGGAGGGCTGTCGGGTCGGAGCCGATCGGGCCACCGACCGGGCATCCTCATTCGTGCGGCCCGTCGAATACTCGCCGGGCGCATTACCACCATACCCCGGATTCGCGCACATGCGATGGCCGATTTGGTCACGTAGTCGTCGTCACACAGGTTGACCAGGGACTTCCCTCGTGCTGTGAGCGGGCTATTGTGCGCTTCATGACGACGCCTGACAACGCCGCTGAGAAGCCCGCCGAGGCCCCCGCCGACACCGCCCCCGCGGCCACCGGAGTCGCCGCGCAGAACTGGGAGACGGCCTCGGCCGAGCCCCAGTACCGCGCCGCGGTCGTGGATCTGCTCGGAGCGCTCGCGTACGGCGAGCTCGCGGCGTTCGAGCGGCTCGCGGAGGACGCCAAGCTGGCGCCCACGCTCAGCGACAAGGCGGAGCTGGCGAAGATGGCGTCCGCCGAGTTCCACCACTTCGAGCAGTTGCGGGACCGGCTCGCCGCGATCGGTGCCGAGCCGACGCAGGCGATGGAGCCCTTCGTCGCCGCGCTCGACGGCTTCCACCGGCAGACGGCCCCCTCGGACTGGCTGGAGGGGCTCGTCAAGGCGTACGTCGGCGACTCGATCGCCAGTGACTTCTACCGTGAGGTCGCGGCCCGCCTCGACTCGGACACCCGCGGGCTCGTCCTCGGCGTCCTCGACGACACCGGGCACGCCGGTTTCGCCATCGAGAAGGTGCGCGCCGCGATCGACGCCGACCCGCGCGTGGGCGGCCGGCTCGCGCTGTGGGCGCGCCGGCTGATGGGCGAGGCCCTGTCCCAGTCGCAGCGCGTGGTCGCCGACCGCGACGCCCTGTCGACGATGCTCGTGGGCGGCGTGGCGGACGGATTCGACCTCGCCGAGGTCGGCCGGATGTTCTCCCGGATCACCGAGGCCCACACCAAGCGGATGGCCGCGCTGGGCCTGGCTGCCTGAGGCCTTGGCCGGGCCGGGGGTCTAGGCGCGCGGTTCGCGGTCGCGGGGCCTTCGCAGGGGCCTACGCGGTCGCCGAGCGGCGTCGAAAACGCTCCTCGGGGCGCAGCAGCAAGGACAGCAGCGCCGCCGAGACCGCCACCGCGCCGAGAAGAATGGCCAGGAAGTGGCCGGAGCCCAGTGCCGAGTGCGTCAGGAAGGCACCGAACAGGGCTCCCGCCACGCCGGTCGACAGGACCAGACTGCGGGACGGCAGCCGGTGGGGCAGGCGGTACGAGGCCGCCCATGCCAGCGCGAGACCGATCAGCGCGGAGCCGAACGCTTCCAAGAACATGGTGGGGGTCCCTCCCGCACGGCCGGTGCAAATCGGTCGTAGCCGGTCCTACCCCTGACGATCGGAACGCAACCCTCCCTGCCGCCCGGCATGTGCTCCATCTGCGGAGGTGAGGGAGCGGGGACGGGCGTGCGCACGGGAAGGGCCCGGTGACATCGTCACCGGGCCCTTCCCGTACTGCTGCGTGGTTCAGTCGCCTTACAGGGCGCTGAATCCGACCTTGCGCTGCGTGGGCTCGCCGAGCTCCACGTACGCCAGCCGGTCGGCCGGAACCAGGACCTTGCGGCCGTGGTCGTCCACGAGGCTCAGGAGCTGCGACTTGCCGGCCAGCGCCTCGGACACCGCGCGCTCGACCTCTTCCGGGGTCTGACCGCTCTCCAGAACGATCTCGCGGGGCGCGTGCTGCACGCCGATCTTGACCTCCACGGCTTTGTCCCTCCGACGGTCAGTCATGTGCGCGTTCGTACGCGCCGTACGCAGCACACATTAGCCCGGCGAGGGGACGCGCACGCTCCGCCCGGGAACGCCAGGAGCGAACAGCCGACGGGAACAAAGAAGCGGCCGGGGGCGAGCCCCGGCCGCTTCCTCCGCGTCGGTGTTCCGGAGATCCGGTGGACCGGCGGTCCGTCGGATCAGTGGTGGTCGGTGCCGTGCAGCGGGAATCCCGCGATGCCCCGCCAGGCGAGCGAGGTCAGAAGCTGCACCGCCTGGTCGCGCGGGACGCTGCGGTCGCTGTGCAGCCAGGAACGGGCCACCACCTGGGCCAGACCGCCGAGGCCCGAGGCCAGGAGCATCGACTCCGCGCGCGAGAGACCCGTGTCCTCCGCGATGACGTCACAGATCGCCTCGGCGCATTCGTGCGTCACCTTGTCGACGCGCTCGCGCACCGCCGGCTCGTTGGTCAGGTCGGACTCGAAGACCAGCCGGAACGCGCCGCCGTCGTCCTCCACGTACGCGAAGTAGGCGTCCATCGTGGCGCGGACGCGCAGCTTGTTGTCCGTGGTCGACGCGAGCGCCGCCCGTACGGCCAGAAGCAGGGACTCGCAGTGCTGGTCGAGCAGGGCGAGGTACAGATCGAGCTTTCCCGGGAAGTGCTGGTAGAGAACCGGCTTGCTGACTCCCGCGCGTTCGGCGATGTCGTCCATGGCGGCCGAGTGATATCCCTGCGCAACGAAAACTTCCTGGGCGGCGCCGAGGAGCTGGTTGCGCCGGGCACGGCGCGGCAGGCGAGTGCCCCGCGGGCGTGCTGCCTCTGTCTGCTCGATGGCTGTCACGCCGCCTCCCAATGTTGTCCACGTGCGGTGTGCGCCGCGCCGCCATCGTACTTTTCGGTAACCCTGCTGTGTGCGGTGCGAGCGCAGAATTTCACGGACCGGACCCCGACCGGGACGGCGCACAGTGTGCCGAAGGGGACGAGCTGGGCATCGTGCGGCCGTGGCGGCCCTGATCAGCGATGTCCGATCACCTGCGGACGTCGGCTCGCGGGTGGATGCCGGGCCGCCTTCGTGGCCGCCGGGTCACCTGTAGTCGTCCTCGTTCAGACGGACGACCCGGGCCTGCTCGGCCAGATCCCCGTCGTCGGCGTTGAGGCGGTCGCCCGGGGGTTCCGGGTCGACGTCGTCCGCGGGGTCCAGCTCCGCGGACTGCTCGGCGGCGTCGGCCTCCGGGGCCTCCGCGTCGGGGATCTCCCGGAACTGGTCGTCGAACGTTCCGGGGTCTGTCGGGTCGACTGTCATGGTTCCTCTTCCCGAACGGTACGAGTGCGCTCCTGTGTGCCGGACGAGTGCCCTCGTTCGAAGCCTAGGAGACACGCGATCCGGACGCTATGCGATCCGGCCGCGATCTGTGACGGCGAACACATGAGCCCCGGCGTGATCGTCTCGTAACATTGCGGCATGTCTTCGACCGAACTTCCTTCCGCGCCGGCCGCGAGTCTCACGCCGCGGGTCGGCGCCGTCAGGGTCGCCGAGGGGGAGCGACTGCGATCGGTCGGGCTGCCCGGCATGACCCTGACGATCCGGTCGAGACCGCCGGCCCGCGAGGGACTTCCGCCCGCGCTGTACGTGCACGGTCTGGGCGGCTCCTCGCAGAACTGGTCGGCGCTGATGTCCGAGCTCGACGGGGTCGTGGACAGCGAGGCCCTCGATCTGCCGGGCTTCGGGGACTCGCCGCCGCCGGACGACGGCGACTACTCGGTCACCGGACACGCGCGCGCGGTCATCCGCCATCTCGACGCGTCCGGACGCGGGCCAGTACATCTTTTCGGCAATTCCCTCGGTGGAGCCGTCACCACGCGCGTCGCGGCGGTGCGGCCCGACCTCGTCCGGACGCTCACGCTGGTGTCTCCCGCGCTGCCCGAGATCCGGGCCCAGCGCACCGCCTGGCCGACCGCTCTGCTCGCCCTGCCCGGGGTGGCGGGACTGTTCACGAGACTCACCAAGGAATGGAGCGCTGAGCAGCGCGTACGGGGTGTGCTGGCCCTCTGTTACGGCGACCCCGGCATCGTCACTCCCGAGGGGTTCCGTCACGCGGTCGAGGAGATGGAGCGGCGGCTCGCCCTGCCCTACTTCTGGGACGCCATGGCACGTTCGGCGCGCGGGGTCGTGAACGCCTACACGCTCGGCGGGCAGCACGGATTGTGGCGTCAGGCCGAACGGGTGCTCGCCCCGACGCTCCTGGTCTACGGCGGCCGGGACCAACTTGTCGGCTACCGTATGGCGCAGCGCGCGGCCCGTGCCTTCCGCGACTCCCGGCTGCTGTCCCTGCCGGAGGCGGGGCACGTCGCCATGATGGAGTATCCGGAGACGGTCGCCACCGCCTTCCGTGAACTCCTGGCGGACCAGGGGGAGTTGACCTCTTCGGTGGCAATCGGCGCGGAGAGCTGAGGCGGGAAGTGGGACGACACAGTCGTCGGGGGCGGGCCGGCAAGACGGACACCGCGCAGACGCGGGCGGTTCCGGCGGAGGATGCGGCACCCGCTCCGGCACCGGGCCCGGACGGCGCCCGCCGCGCGACGACCCGTCCGCCGGGTTCCCTGGGTCCCTACCCGCCGGCGAGCGGCACCCCGCAGCGCGGCGCACCACGCTTCCCCGACGGGACCCCGGCGCACGGCGTCCCCCGCTTCCAGGGCGGCACCCCGGCGCAGGGCGGGCCACGTCTTCCCGACGGGACCCCCGCGCACGGTTTTCCGCGGGTGGCGGACGGCACTCCCGCGCGTGGGGTGCCGCGGTACGCGGACGGGACCCCGGCGCACGGCGTTCCCCGCTTCCAGGGCGGAGCCCCGGGTCAGGGCGGGCCGCGTCTTCCCGACGGGACTCCCGCGCACGGCGTTCCCCGCTTCCAGGGCGGAGCCCCGGGGCAGGGCGCACCGCGTTTCCAGGCCGGCGCCCCGGGTCAGGGCGGGTCGCGTCTTCCCGACGGGACTCCGGCGCACGGTTTTCCGCGGGTGGCGGACGGCACTCCCGCGCGTGGGGTGCCGCGTCACGGCGACGGGACTCCGGCTCATGGATCCCCGCGTCTCCCGGAAGGGACCCCGGCCCACGGGACCCCGCGTCTTCCCGACGGGACCCCCGCCCATGGAATGCCGCAGGTGCGCGGTGGGCATCCCGAGCAGCGTGAGCAGGGCGGCGGCTGGGGGGAGTCCGGGGCCGGCGCGGCTTCTCAGGGCGCGCCCGCCGGAGCGCGGGTGCCCCGGCAGCGTCATCAGGCCGGGGCCGGACCCCGGCAGGCGTACGTCGACGCGTTCGACCTCGACGAGGGGCAGGACGGCGGCACGGCGGGGCGGACGGCAGCGTCTCGCGCCGCCGGGCTCGACGACTCCGCCGGCCGGAACGCCCGGTCCGCCGTCACCGACGACCGCCCGCTGCCGGAGACCGGCGAGCAGGGTGAGGCCAAGGCCCGTAAGGGGTGGGCGTTCACCGGGATCGCCGCGGCAGCCGTCACCACGGTGCTGGCCGTCGTCGTGGCCGGACAGATGGCCACGGGAGGGCACGACGCCGACGCGCGGGCGCAGACCGCGGACAGCGGCGGCCGGACGACCCAGGACTCCGCCTCGCGGGGCGACGACCGGCCGACCCAGTCGGGGCAGCCGCAGGTGGCCGCGGCGCCCCTGACGTACGACCAGCAGATGGCCAGGACGTACCCGCTGGGGGAGAAGCTCAAGGCGTCGGGGAAGTTCGCCGCGGTGCCCGGATTCGTCAAGGCGCCCGGCAAGGGACACAAGTACACCTACCGCGTCGACATCGAGCAGGGCCTCGACCTCGACGGCGCGCTCTTCGCGGACGCCGTGCAGAAGACCCTGAACGACAAGCGGAGCTGGGCGCACGGCGGCGCCCGGACCTTCGAGCGGATCGACTCCGGCACACCGGACTTCGTCATCACGCTGGCGAGCCCCGGCACCACCGCCGAGTGGTGCGCCAAGTCGGGGCTCGACACCACGGAGGACAACGTCTCGTGCGACTCGGCGTCCACCGAGCGCGTCATGATCAACGCATACCGCTGGGCCCAGGGCTCCAAGACCTACGGCTTCGGTGACGAGATTCACGCCTACCGGCAGATGCTGATCAATCACGAGGTCGGCCACCGGCTCGGATACGGCCACGTCAGCTGCGAGAAGGACGGCGAGCTCGCCCCGGTCATGCAGCAGCAGACCAAGTTCCTCGACCACGACGGAATCCACTGCCGGCCCAACCCCTGGCCCTATCCCACGAGTTGACGGAAAGCGCGCGCACCGCTTTGACATGCGGAAAAAGATCGTTCATATTTTCCGCATGTCCTCCCGTCACGCCTCCGTTCGCGCCGCCATCGAGCTGGCGCTCATCGGCGTGACCGCGCTCTGCGTGGCCGACATCCACTGTTGCTGACGCCCGCCCCAGGCGAGTGCGTCGCTTTCCTTCCCGTCTTGTTCCCGTGCGCCCCTGAACCTCCGCGGTTCCGCGCGCCCGTGCCCCTTTCGGCCCGGTCGGACTCCGACGCCTGACGCCCTGGGCGAGCTCCGCGCTCCGCCGTCTCACTCCGTGTCATTCCGTCTCAGTATTCGAGTCATCCGAGAGGTCGTCTTCCGATGCGTCAACCGTCCGTCACAGCGCGCCGCGTGGCCGCGGCATCCGTCAGCCTGATCGTGGCAGCGGGCGCCGCCGCCTGCGGGCCGAAGGACAACGATGCCAAGAGCTCCGGAGGCGACTCCCAGCCCCACAAGGGCGGCACGCTCACCGTCCTGAACTCCAACCCGCAGTCGGACTTCGACCCCGCGCGGCTCTACACCTCCGGCGGCGGCAACGTGCCCTCGCTCGTCTTCCGCACGCTCACCACCCGCAACCGTGAGAACGGGGCCGCGGGTGCCCAGGTCGTCCCCGACCTCGCCACGGACACCGGCCGCCCGAGCGAGAACGCGACCGTGTGGACGTACACCCTGAAGAAGGGCCTCAAGTTCGAGGACGGCACGCCGATCACCTCCGCCGACATCAAGTACGGCATCGAGCGCTCCTTCGCCGCGGAACTCTCCGGCGGCGCGCCCTACCTGAGGGACTGGCTGATCGGCGGCGCCGACTACCAGGGTCCCTACAAGGACAAGAAGGGCCTCGACTCGATCGAGACGCCGGACGCGCTGACCATCGTCTTCCACCTGAACAAGCCCGAGGGCGAGTTCCCCTACCTGGCCACGCAGACGCAGTTCACGCCCGTCCCCAAGGCCAAGGACACCGGCACCAAGTACGAGGAGCACCCGGTCTCCTCGGGCCCGTACAAGGTCGTCAAGAACGAGAACGACGGTGAGCGCCTCACCCTGGAGCGCAACACCCACTGGTCCGCCTCGACCGACGCCGAGCGCAAGGCGTACCCGGACACGATCGACGTACGGTCCGGTCTGGACTCCTCCGTGATCAACCAGCGGCTGTCCTCCTCCCAGGGCGCCGACGCCGCCGCCGTCACCACGGACACCAACCTCGGCCCGGCCGAGCTCGCCAAGGTGACCGGGGACAAGGAGCTGGCCTCGCGCGTCGGCACCGGGCACTTCGGCTACACGAACTACCTCGCCTTCAACCCGAAGGTGAAGCCGTTCGACAACCCGAAGGTGCGCCAGGCGATCTCGTACGCCATCGACCGCACCTCGGTGATCAACGCGGCGGGCGGCTCGTCCCTCGCCGAGCCGGCCACGACGTACCTGCCGAACCAGAAGTCCTTCGGCTACACGCCCTACGACCTGTTCCCGGCGGGTGCCTCCGGCAACGCGGCCAAGGCCAAGGAACTGCTCGCGCAGGCCGGCTACAAGAACGGCCTGAGCATCACGCTCACGCATTCCAACAGCAAGGACTTCGAGACCAGCCCCGAGATCGCGACCGCGATCCAGGACGCGCTCAAGAAGGCCGGCGTCACGGTCAAGCTCCAGGGTCTGGAGGAGAACGACTACAGCGACAAGATCCACAGCGCGAAGGACGAGCCGGGCCTCTTCCTCGCCCACTGGGGTGCCGACTGGCCTTCCGGCGGCCCCTTCCTGGCCCCCATCTTCGACGGCCGGCAGATCGTGAAGGACGGAGCCAACTTCAACTCCGGCTTCCTCGACGACAAGTCGGTCAACGACGAGATCGACGCGATCAACAAGCTGACCGATCTCGACGAGGCCGCCAAGCGCTGGGGCGCGCTGGACAAGAAGATCGGCGAGCAGGCCCTGACCGTGCCGCTGTTCCACCCCGTCTACAAGCGCCTGTACGGCGAGGGCGTCAAGAACATCGTGATCAGCGACTGGACCGGCGTTCTGGACATCTCCCAGGTCGCGGTGAAGTAGCGCCGTGAGCGAGGCACTTGTCGCCTCCCCGGCCCCCGCGGCGGATCCGTCCGCCGCGGGGGCCTCGGGGGCCCGTCAGTTCTGGCGGCGGCTGCGTGCGCAGCGCGCCGCCCTCGTCGCGGCGGCCGTCGTCGCGCTGCTCGTCCTGATCGCGCTCGCCGCGCCGCTGCTCACGGCGATCGAGGGCCAGGACCCCACCACCTACCACCCCTCGCTGGTGGACTCCGCGCGCGGCGGCGTCCCGGTCGGCCCGCTCGGCGGCATCGGCGCGGACCACTGGCTCGGCGTCGAACCCCAGACCGGCCGCGACCTGTTCGCCCGTCTCGTCTACGGGGCCAGGGTCTCCCTCGGCGTCGCGCTCGCCGCGACCGTGGTGCAGGTCCTCATCGCCGTCGTCGTCGGTGTCTCGGCGGCCCTCGGGAACCGCTGGGTCGATCAGGTGCTGAGCCGGATCACCGAGATCATCGTCGCGCTGCCGCTGATGATCATGTCCTTGGCGCTGCTGGCGATCGTGCCCGGCAGCTTCCCGCGCCCCGTCCTGGTCGCCCTCGTCATCGGTCTGATCGCCTGGGGCACCCTCGCGAAGATCGTGCGCGCGCAGACGCTCACGCTCAAGCAGCTCGACTACGTCGCCGCCGCGCGGCTCAGCGGCTGGGGCACCTGGCGGATCGCCCGCCGCGACCTGCTGCCGGGCCTCGCCGCCCCGCTCATCACCTACTCCGCGCTCCTCGTGCCGGCGAACATCGGCGTCGAGGCCGCGCTGTCCTTCCTCGGTGTCGGCGTGAAGCCGCCGACTCCGTCCTGGGGACAGATGCTGACCTCCGCCGACGTCTGGTACCAGGCGGCGCCCCAGTACCTGCTGCTGCCCGCGGGCGCGCTCTTCGTCACCGTCCTCGCCCTGACCGTCCTCGGCGACGGCGTGCGCACGGCCCTCGACCCCCGCGCGGCCTCCCGCCTGCGCGTCGGCACGGGCCGCAAGGCGGAGGCCAGGGCCGACGCGAGCGGGAACCCGCGGAGCGACGGCGACCCGACCGTGCCCCACCAGGGCACTCCCGGCACGGATCTGCCCGGCGCGTCCGGGGTGTCCGCCGACGGGTCGAAGGAGGCCACGGCATGAACGGCTTCACCGGGTTCGTCCTGCGCCGGACCATCGCGACCGCGGTCACCCTTCTCGCCATCTCGGTGATCGTCTACGTCGTCTTCTACGCCACCCCGGGCAACGTCGCCCAGATCACCTGCGGCCCGCGCTGCTCGCCCGTCCAAGTGCACCAGGTCGCCCAGCAGTTGCACCTCGACGACCCGTTGTACGTGCGCTACTGGCACTTCCTCCAGGGACTCCTCGCCGGCCAGGACTACTCGACCGGCACCTCGGTCCAGCACTGCCCGGCGCCCTGCCTCGGGCTGTCGTACCAGACGGACCAGCAGGTCACCCGGCTGATCCTGGCGAAGCTGCCGGTCAGCCTGTCGCTGGTGTTCGGCGCCATGCTCGTATGGCTCGTGCTCGGAGTCGGCACCGGTGTCCTCTCCGCGTGGCGGCGCGGCCGGCTCAGCGAGCGGGTGCTGACCGGACTCACCCTCGCCGGCCAGGCCACGCCCGTCTTCGTCATCGGTCTGATCCTGATGATCGTCGTCTGCGGCCAGCTCGAACTGCTGCCCTTCCCGCAGTACGTGAACTTCTCCGACGACCCCGAACAGTGGGCGTGGAACCTGGTGCTCCCCTGGCTCTCGCTCGCCCTCGTCGAAGCCGCCGCGTTCGCCCGGCTGACCAGGGCCTCGATGCTGGAGACGCTGGCCGAGGACCACATCAGGACCTTCCGCGCGTACGGCGTGGGGGAGCGGTCGATCATCGGGCGGCACGCCGTCCGGGGAGCGCTCGCCTCGATCATCGCGCTGAACGCCAACACCTTCGGGTCGGCGGTCGGCGGCGCCGTGCTCACCGAGACCCTGTTCGGACTGCCCGGCATCGGCCAGGAACTGGTGCACGCGGTGAACGTCGTCGACCTTCCCGTGGTCGTCGGCATGGTCCTGGTCATCGGCTTCTTCGTGGTCATCGCCAACGCCGTCGCGGACGTGCTCTACGCGGTGGCCGACCGACGGGTGGTGCTGGCATGAGCGACTCTTCCCCGACCCTGTCCGCGGTCGACCGAGTGGAGGCGGGCTCCTCGCCCGGCACCTCGCCGGACCCCTCCGCGGCCTCCGCCCCGGCCGTATCCGCCGCCCCGCTGGTCGACGTGCGTGACCTCGTCGTCGACTTCGGGGGGCTGCGCGCCGTCGACGGGATCTCCTTCCGGCTGGAGAAGGGCGCCGCCCTCGGCCTGGTCGGCGAGTCCGGCTCGGGCAAGTCCACCGTGGCGTCGGCCCTGCTGGCGCTGCACCGGGGCACCGGAGCGCACGTCGACGGCACGGTCCGCGTGGCCGGCGTCGACGTCCAGCGGGCGTCCGACGACGAACTGCGCGGGCTGCGCGGCGGGAAGGCCGCCATGGTCTTCCAGGACCCGCTGTCCTCCCTCGACCCGTACTACGCGATCGGCGACCAGATCGCCGAGGTGTACCGGGTGCACGCCAAGGCGTCCCGGCGGGCGGCACGCGCGCGTGCGGTGCGGGTACTGGACCGCGTCGGCATCCCCGACGCCGCCCGCCGGTCCCGCTCGCGCCCGCACGAGTTCAGCGGCGGTATGCGCCAGCGCGCCCTCATCGCCATGGCGCTGGCCTGCGAACCCGAGCTCCTGATCGCCGACGAGCCCACCACCGCGCTCGACGTGACCGTCCAGGCGCAGATCCTCGACCTCCTGCACACCCTGCGCCGCGAGACCGGGACCGGACTGCTGCTGGTCACCCATGACGTCGGGGTCGCGGCCGAGAGCGTCGACGACATCCTGGTCATGCGGCACGGACGCGCGGTGGAGCACGGCCCGGTGCGTGAGGTCCTCGGCGCGCCCCGGGAGCCGTACACCCGCGAACTCCTCGGCGCCGTCCCGCGCGTGGACACCCCGCGGTCCGGCGGCCTCGTGCGGCCGGACGACGTCGAGGGGCCGGACGACGTCGAGGGGCCGGGCGATGCCACAAGACCGGGCGACGCCACCGGTCCGGGCGACGTCGTCCTCGAAGCGGCCGGGCTCCGCAGGGAGTTCGGGCGCGGGAAGCGGCGGTTCGCCGCCGTGGACGACGTGTCCCTGAGCGTCTGCCGGGGCGAGACCCTCGGCATCGTCGGCGAGAGCGGCAGCGGGAAGACGACCCTGGGACGGATGCTGGTCGGGCTCCTGGAGCCCACCGCCGGCGTGGTCCGCCACGAGGGGCGCGAACAGTCCGGCGTCCGCCCCTCGGTGCAGATGGTCTTCCAGGACCCCGTGTCGTCCCTCAACCCCCGGCGCAGCGTGGGCGAGTCCATCGCCGACCCGTTGCGGGCGCGCGGCGACCGGGACGAGGCGCGCGTCCGGGGACGCGTGCGGGAACTGCTGGAGCGCGTGGGGCTCGACGGGGCGCACTACGACCGCTACCCGCACGAGTTCAGCGGCGGACAGCGCCAGCGTGTGGGCATCGCACGGGCGCTGGCCGCGGAACCTCGGGTCATCGTGTGCGACGAACCGGTCTCCGCGCTCGACGTCACCACCCAGGCCCAGGTCGTCGCCCTGCTCGGTGAACTGCAGCGGGAGCTCGGACTGGCGCTGGTGTTCGTGGCCCACGACCTCGCGGTCGTACGCCAGGTCAGCGACCACGTGGCGGTGATGCGGCGCGGCCGGATCGTCGAGCACGGTCCCGCCGACGAGGTCTACGAGCGCCCCCGCGACCCGTACACCCGGCAACTGCTGGCCGCCGTACCGGCACTCGACCCGGAGGTCGCGGCACGCCGCCGCGCGGAGCGCGAGGAACTGTCCCGGCGTGATCCGTACGCGCGGGGCCCGCGGGCACGTGCCCGCGTGAACGCGTAGCGCTACGAAACGCGGCCTGCGCGGGAAAGTTACGACCGTTCACCCCTTTTGGTGGTGCGATGGACAACCGTCCGTCGCACCACCGCCTTGTCCGCATACCTTCGTCCCGCTGCGAGCCGCCGGTCAACGGCGGCTCCTCATACGGGAGATCGGGGGTGTGCTCGTGCGCATCGGACTGCTTACGGAGGGTGGCTATCCGTATGTGAGCGGTGACGCCGGACTCTGGTGCGACCGGCTCGTGCGCGGGCTCGGGCAGCACGAGTTCGACCTCTACGCGCTCAGCCGCACCGAGCGCCAGGAGGACCAGGGCTGGGTCCGGCTGCCGCCCCAGGTCGGCCGCGTCCGCACGGCACCGCTGTGGACGGCGCACGACGACGGCGTGGTCTACGGACGCCGGCTCCGGCGCCGCTTCGCCGAGGCGTACGGCGAGCTGGTGGCGGCGGTGTGCGGGGGTCCCCGCGCCGCGGGCCCCGAAGCCCCCGGCGGTTCGGCGGATCACGCCGGCGTCGAGGCGGACCGTTTCGCCAGCGCGCTGTACGAGCTGGCCGAACTCGCCCGGGACGAGGGAGGACTGGCCGGCGCCCTGCGCTCCGAGAGCGCGGTGCGCGTCCTCGAGGACGCCTGTCGCGCACCCGGCGCACTCCGCACGGCCCGCACCGCCCGCGTCCCCGACCTCCTCACCGTCACCGCCCACATCGAGCGCGCGCTGCGCCCCCTCTCCCTGGACTGGTACGAGGACGACGCGCTCGGCTCGGCGGACCTCTGCCACGCCGCGGCCGGTGGGGCGGCGGCCCTGCCCGGCCTGCTCGCCCGGCACTTCCTCGGCGTCCCGCTGCTGGTCACCGAGTACGGCGTGCACCTGCGGGCGCACTACCTCGCCGCCTCGACCCTCGAAGAGGGCCCCGCCGTCCGCGCGCTGCTCGCCACGTTCCACGGCCGGCTGGCCACCGAGGTCTACCGCGCGGCCGCGCTCATCACCCCCGGCAACGCGCACGCCCGCCGCTGGCAGGAGCGCTGCGGCGCCGACCGCGCCAAACTGCGCACCGTCCACCCCGGCATGGAGGCGGCGCGCTTCGCCGACGTGGGGGAGGGAGTGCGGGGCAGCCGCTCCGCGGACCCCGGCACGCTGGTGTGGGTCGGCCGCATCGAACCGGCCAAGGACCTGATCTCCCTGCTGCACTCCTTCGCCGAGATCCGCAAGGCCGAGCCGGACACCCGGCTGCGGATCGTCGGCGCCCCCGCGGAGGACCCCGAAGCCGCCACCTATCTGACCCACTGCAAGGCGCTGGCCGCGCAGCTCTTCCCCGACGAGGCGGACGGCGTGCACGCCGTCGGCGACAACCCCGTCTCCTTCGAGGAGATCGGCGGCCCCGAGATCCCGAGCCTCGCCGACGCCTACGCCTGTGGCGCCGTGGTCGTCCTGTCCAGCGTCGTCGAGGGCTTCCCGGTCAGCCTCGTCGAGGCCATGCTCTGCGGCCGGGCCACCGTCTCCACGGACGTGGGCGCGGTCGTCGAGGTCATCGGCGGTACGGGTCTCGTGGTTCCCCCGCGCAATCCGCGGGCGCTCGCGGAGGCCTGCGTGGCACTGCTGCGCGACCCCGAGCGCGGCGAGCGGCTCGGCGCGGCCGCCCGCGCACGCGCCCTCGAACTGTTCACCGTCGAGCAGAACATCACGGCATTTCACGGCATTTACCTGGAGATCGTCTCGCACTCCCCGGT
Source organism: Streptomyces sp. NPDC056738 (assembly GCF_042790435.1). Lineage (NCBI taxonomy): Bacteria > Bacillati > Actinomycetota > Actinomycetes > Kitasatosporales > Streptomycetaceae > Streptomyces > Streptomyces sp. NPDC056738. Next base: position 292,973 of record NZ_JBHTZF010000007.1, on the reverse strand, counting down.
GCGCCGGGTCGTCGTGGACGACGAGGGGGAGCCGCTGCCCTTCGGCGCCCCCGCCGAGGCCCACGTGCCCGGGTGCTGGACCGAGACCCGCTTCACGACCGAACGCCGGCCGCGCTGGGCCGAGGGCGCACCGGTCCGCGCCACCGTGCCCCCGCCGGTGCCCGTCTCCGTCGGGGAGGGCACGTGACCATCGACAGCGCGGGACGCGGCACCGCCCCCCTCAACGACGGCGACTCCGCCCGTGAGGGCCTGCACGGCACGCGCGGGCCCGCCGTGCGCCGTGGCGCGGTGGACCCCGTGAAGGCGCTCATGCACCGGCACCGCGAGCTGTGCGAGCGCGCGGTGGACCCGCTGGAGATCGCGGCGGGTCTCGAGGCGCACGGGGTCACCGACCGGACCGCCGCCCGGCTGCGGCACCGGGACGTCTTCTCGCTCGCCGAGGAGATGTACGCCCGCGCGGCCCGCGACGGGGAGACGGCCCCCCGCACCGACCCACCCGGTCCCACCGGCCCGCGCGCCTACTGGGCGGCGCTCGCCCTGGTGCCGGGCGCCCTCGGCGCGGCCGTCGTCGCCGGACTGCGGCTCACCGAGGGGCAACCACGGCTGGCCGTCGCCGCGTTCGGCGCCCTCGTCATCGCCGCGGGCCTGCACATCGCCCTCCGGCGCGGCCCCCTGAGCACCCCGCACCGCACGTCGGGCGCCGCCCGCGCGTGGACCTGCTGGCTCCTCGCGTACGCCCTCGTCGGCGACGGACTGATCGGCGCCGCCCGGGACGGCGGCCCGCACGGACCCTGGCCCCTGGCCACCGCACCCGTGCTCGCCCTCTGCCTGGCCTGCGGCCCGGCAGCCTGGTGCGCCCACCTCTTCGCCGCCCGCGCCCGCCGCCGGCTGAGCGCGAGCCGCGGCCTGGAGGAGTTCGCCGCCTCCGTACGCCCCCTGCTCCTCGGGGCGTTCGCCCTGTTCACGGCCGCGCTGTGCGGGCTGCTCGCCCTCTGCGGGACGGTACTGGACGAGCCCCCCGCCTACGCCGGGGCCGGTGCCCTCGGCGCACTGCTCCTCCTCGCCCGGCTGCTCACTGCACGCGGCTTCCCCCAGGTCGCGGGCCGCGCGCTCGCCGGCGCGGCCGCGGTGGAGGCCACCGCCCTCGCCACCGTCTTCGCCGCGCGGCTGCCCGGCTGCTCGTTCCTGGCCACCCCCGTCGACGGCCTGGTCGACGCCGCGGGCACCGGGGCCGTGCCGGCCCTGGCCTGCGGGGCGGGCGCTCTCGTCCTCCTCGTCCAGGCGACCCGCACGCTCACCCGCGCCTCGGCCCACGCCCGGCCCTTCCCGCCGCCGTGAGCCCTCCCCGGAGCCCCGGCAGCCTCGCGGCCGCCCGGATCCGGGCCCTCGACTCCCGCGGGGCCGACACCGCGGGCCCTCTCCCCGACCTACGGCATCACCTTGAAGGAGACAGCCAGATGATCACCTCCCGAACCGGAGAATCCGCCCCGGGAGCCGCCCGATGAGGGTCCTGCTGATCGGAGCCAACGGTTACCTCGGCCGATTCGTCGCCGACAGACTGCTCGCCGATCCAGCCGTGCAGCTCACCGCGCTGGGCCGGGGCGACGACGCCGACGTACGGTTCGACCTCGCCTCGGGCAGCCCCGGCGCGCTCACCCGCTTCCTGGACGCGGTCCATCCCGGAGTCGTCATCAACTGCGCGGGCGCCACCCGCGGCGGCGCCCGGGAACTGACCCGGCACAACACCGTCGCCGTCGCCACCGTCTGCGAGGCCCTGCGCCGCAGCGGCTGCGGCGCCCGGCTGGTCCAGATCGGCTGCGGCGCGGAGTACGGGCCCAGCCAGCCCGGCTCCTCCACCGCCGAGGACGCCGTCCCGCGCCCGGGCGGTCCGTACGGAGTGAGCAAACTCGCCGCCACCGAACTCGTCCTCGGCTCCGGCCTGGACGCCGTGGTGCTCCGCGTCTTCTCCCCCGCAGGACCGGGCACGCCCGCCGGATCCCCGCTCGGCCGGCTCGCCGAAGCCCTGCGCCGCGCCATGCAGGCCAGCGACGGCGAACTCAAACTCGGCGGCCTCGGTGTCCAGCGCGACTTCATCGACGTCCGAGATGTCGCCCGCGCCGTGCACGCCGCCTCCCTGTCGGCCGCGCAGGGCGTGATCAACATCGGCTCCGGCCGCGCCGTACGTCTCCGCGACGCCGCCGCCGTCCTCGCGCGCGTGGCCGGCTACAACGGCAGCCTGCACGAACTCGACGGCCCGCCCGGCCCGTCCATGAGGCCGTCCATCGGCCACCCCCGCCCCGAACCCGACCACGTGGCCCCGGTGTCGTACCCCTACCCCGACGGCTGCGGAAGCTGGCAGCAGGCCGACGTGCGCACCGCGCGCGACCGGCTCGGCTGGCGGCCCCGGATCAACCTCGAGGAATCCCTGGCCGACATCTGGATGGAGGCGGCATGTCGTATCTGACCAGGACCGCGACCGGCAGCGCGAGCACCGACCTCGGGCTCGGCTTCGGCGTCCCCGGATATGCGCACCCCCTCGTCGCTCCCCTGGAATGGGACGAACTCACCCGCCCCGGCACCCCCTTGCACTGGGTCGTCCTGAACGTGGACGACGGCCCCGGCGAGCGGCCCGACCCGCGCTGCCTGGAGGCCACGGGACGGCTGCGCAACGCGGGAGTCCGGGTACTGGGACTCCTCGACGCCGCCCATGGAGTACGCCCCTTCGGCGAACTGATCGCCGACGCGCGCCGCCATCTCGACTGGTACCAGGCCGACGGGTTCATCCTCGACCGCTGCCCCACCGAACGCGCCGCGCTGCCCGACACCCGCCGGACGGCCGACGAGCTGCGCCGCCTGAGGGACGGCGCCCACATCGTGTTCGGTCACGGCACCCACCCGCACCCGGGCTATGCCGAGAGCGCCGACCAGCTCGTCACCTTCTCGGGCCCCTGGACCGACTACCGCTGGTCGCAGGTCGCCGAGTGGACCGCCGACTATCCCCCCGAGCGCTTCTGCCACTTCGTCCACGGCGTGCCGCGCGGCCACCTGGAGGAGGCGCTGCGCATCGCCCGCTGGCAGGGAGCCTCGACGATCTACTTCACCGACCGCTCCGACCACGGCGGGACGGCCGACCCCTGGGAGGCGATGCCCGGCTACTGGGACGAGATCGTCTCGCGGATCGGAACGGGTGTCTCGGAATGAAGAAGGGCGTGGCAGTGTTACGGGGAGAACAACCGTAGTGATAGACCGACCAACGGAGTCCCCGTGTCGCTGCCACCCCTGGTCGAGCCAGCCTCTGAGCTCACCGTAGACGAGGTCCGCAGGTACTCCCGCCACCTGATCATCCCCGATGTGGGCATGGACGGGCAGAAGCGGCTGAAGAACGCCAAGGTGCTCTGTGTAGGCGCGGGCGGCCTCGGATCGCCGGCGCTGATGTACCTGGCCGCGGCGGGCGTCGGCACGCTCGGCATCGTGGAGTTCGACGAGGTCGACGAGTCGAACCTGCAGCGCCAGATCATCCACAGCCAGGCGGACATCGGCCGTTCCAAGGCCGCGTCCGCGCGCGATTCCGTACTGGGCATCAACCCGTACGTGAACGTGGTCCTTCACGAAGAGCGGCTCGAGGCCGAGAACGTGATGGACATCTTCAGCCAGTACGACCTCATCGTCGACGGCACCGACAACTTCGCGACCCGGTACCTCGTCAACGACGCCTGCGTGCTGCTCAACAAGCCGTACGTGTGGGGCTCGATCTACCGCTTCGACGGCCAGGCCTCCGTCTTCTGGTCCGAGCACGGTCCCTGCTACCGCTGCCTCTACCCGGAGCCCCCGCCGCCGGGCATGGTCCCCTCCTGCGCCGAGGGCGGCGTCCTCGGCGTGCTGTGCGCGTCCATCGGCTCCATCCAGGTCAACGAGGCGATCAAGCTCCTCGCCGGCATCGGTGAGCCGCTGGTCGGCCGCCTGATGATCTACGACGCCCTGGAGATGCAGTACCGCCAGGTCAAGGTCCGCAAGGACCCGAACTGCGCCGTCTGCTCCGAGAACCCCACCGTCACCGAGCTCATCGACTACGAGGCCTTCTGCGGCGTCGTGTCCGAGGAGGCCCAGGAGGCGGCCGCCGGCTCGACGATCACTCCCAAGCAGCTCAAGGAGTGGATCGACGACGGCGAGAACATCGAGATCATCGACGTCCGCGAGGTCAACGAGTACGAGATCGTCTCGATCCCGGGCGCCAAGCTGATCCCGAAGAACGAGTTCCTCATGGGCACCGCCCTGGAGACCCTGCCGCAGGACAAGAAGATCGTCCTGCACTGCAAGACGGGTGTCCGCAGTGCGGAGGTCCTCGCCGTCCTGAAGTCCGCCGGATTCTCCGACGCGGTGCACGTCGGCGGCGGCGTGATCGGCTGGGTCAACCAGATCGAGCCCGAGAAGCCGGTGTACTGACCGGCGGACCGGCCCGCTCTTTCGGCGGCGGGGGTTTCGCGGACCGGGTGTCCGTGAAACCCCCGCCGTCGTCATGAACAGACCTTGCCGTCCTTCGGCACCGTCCCGTTCAGCAGATAGCTGTTCACGGTCGAGTCGACACAGTCGCTCCCGCTCCCGTAGGCGCCATGGCCCTCGCCCTTCCAGGTGAGCTCCACGCCCACGCCCTTGCCGAGCTCGTCCGCCATCCTGCGCGCGCCCTCGTACGGTGTCGCGGGGTCCCCGGTGTTGCCGACGATCAGCACGGGCGCGGCTCCCGGGGCGCTGACCTCGGGGTTGTCGTACTGACCCGCCACCGGCCAGTCGTGGCACCAGCCCGCCGTGTCCCAGCCCATGAAGTCCCCGAAGACGGGCGAGATCTTCTCGAACTCGGGCAGCCGCTTCTTCGTCTCCTCGGGAGTCGGCCGCTCCTTGTCGTCCAAGCACGATATGACCCGCTGGGAGTGGGTCGTCGTGCCGTAGTGCCCCGAGGAGTCGCGGTCGTTGTACTCGTCGGCGAGCGCCAGCAGAGCCGAACCGTCCCCGCCCTCGGCGTCCTTCAGGGCCTTCGTCAGGCGCGGCCAGCCCGCCTCGCTGTAGAGGGGCAGCACGATGCCGGTGAGGGCCAGGGTCTGGCCGAGCTTGCGCCCGCCGGAGGTGGGCAGGGGGTTCGCGTCGATCCGCTTCAGCAGGTCCGCGATCTTCCGGGAGCCCTGCTTCGGGTCCTGCCCGGTGGACTTGAGGTAGTCGTCCAGGGCGCGCTGGAAGCCCAGCGTCTGGTTCTTGGCGTGGCCCACGGTGTCGGCGCTCGGGTCGACGACCGCGTCCAGCACCAGGCGTCCCACGTTCTTCGGGAACAAGTGGGCGTACACGCCGCCCAGTTCGGTCCCGTACGAGATGCCGAAGTAGTGCATGCGGCGGTCGCCCAGGACCTGGCGCATCAGGTCCATGTCGCGGGCCGTGTCCGTCGTCGAGACGTGGGACAGCAGCCTGCCCGCGGCCTTGGCGCAGCCCTTCCCGAAGTCCTGGGCGTCCTTGAGATACGCCGCTTCCTCGGCCGCGTCGTCCGGTGTCGCGTCCACCGACTCGGAGGCCTGGATCGCCTTGTCCCCGCGGCAGCGCACCCCTTCGCTGGCGGCCACCCCGCGCGGGTCCCAGCTCACCAGGTCGTAGCGCTCGTGCAGGGGGCCGACGACGGTCTCGTACCACGGCATCGTGGAGACGCCGGAGCCGCCGGGGCCGCCGAAGTTGAACAGGAGCGAGCCGATGCGCTTGCTCTGGCCGCCGGTCGCCTTGGAACGGATGAGGGCCAGACCGATCGTCGTGCCACGCGGCTTCGCGTAGTCCAGCGGAGCCTTGAGCGTGGCGCACTGCCAGCCGCTCCCGGGCGCGGGGGAGTCCGAAGTGCCTTTGCAGCGGCCCCAGTCGAGCTTCTGCGAGATGAGCGAGGCGGGCAGCCCCGGCGGCCCGCCGGAGGGTGGTGCGGTGGCCGGCGCCGTGTCGCCGTTCTTCCCCTTACCCTCGCCGTCGGCCGACGAGCCCCCACCGCAGCCGGCCAGCAGCAACATGGCGGCGGCCGCGGCCGTCCACCGTGCGAAACGTGTCATGAGAGTCCCCCTCGCCTGTGGTCCGCACGAGTTCGCGGATCACATGCAGGCCATAGTAGGCGGCGGCCGCCGCTCGCCGTCGAGGCCTGTGGATAACGCTCTGACCTGCTGTTTTCTAGGAACAGACGGTGCCGGCCCGCGGCACGGTGCCCTGCAGCAGATAGCCGTTCACCGCGCCCTGCACGCACTTGTTCTTGCTGTCGTACGCCCCGTGCCCCTGGCCCTTGTACGTCAGCTCGACCCCGACGCCCTTGCCGAGCGCGTTCACCATCGCCCGAGCACCCTCGTACGGCGTCGCGGGGTCGCCGGTGTTGCCCACCACGAGGATCGGTGCCGCGCCGGGGGCGCTGACGTCCGGGTGCTCGGCGGCTCCCGGCACGGCCCAGTCGGTGCAACTGACCATGCCCCAGGCGAGATAGTCGCCGAACAGCGGCGAGGCGGCCCGGAACTCCGGAACCTTGGAGTTCACGTAGTCCGCGGTGTAACGCGGCTTGTCGTCGGCGCAGTTGATGGAGATGTTCGCCGGGGTGATGTTGCTGTACTGGCCGTTCTCGCTGCGTCCGTTCATCGAGTCCGACAGCAGCATCAGCACCTTGCCGTCGCCGTCGTAGGCCTGCTGGAGTCCCTCCGTCAGGTACTCCCAGAAGTCCTTGGAGTACAGCGACTGCGCGATGCCGCTGGTCGCGGCGGTCTGGGTGAGCACGCGCGGGAAGACACCGGGAATCGGCTTGGTGTCGAGGTCCTTCAGCAGCCGGGCGATGCGGTCCTTGACGTCCTGCGGGGTGTCGCCGATGGGGCAGTCCTCGACCTTCGAGGTGCAGTCCTTCGCGAAGTTGTCCAGCGCGAGCTGGAAGCCCTTGGCCTGGCCGAGGGAGCTCTGTTCCACGTTCTGGGTCGGGTCGACGACGCCGTCGAAGACGGCCCGGCCCACGTTCTTGGGGAACAGGTGGGCGTAGACGCCGCCCAGCTCGGTGCCGTAGGAGATGCCGAAGTAGTGCAGCTTGTCGTCGCCCAGCACCTGGCGCATCAGATCCATGTCGCGAGCGGCGTCCGTCGTGCGCACATGGGGGAGGACCTTCCCGGAGTTCTTCTCGCACGCCGCGTTGAACGACTTCGTGTTCCGCAGGAGCGTCCGCTGCTCGGCGGTGTCCTCCGGCGTGGCGTCCTGCTGGAAGAACTTGTCGAGCTGCTGGTCGTTCTCGCACTTCACGCCGGCGCTGCGGCCGACGCCGCGCGGGTCGAAGCTCACCAGGTCGTAGCGGGTGCGCAGGGCTGCGTAGTCCTCCCCGAAGGCGGGCAGGGTGGCGACACCCGAGCCGCCGGGGCCGCCGAAGTTGAAGATGAGCGAGCCGATGCGCCGGGCGGGGTCGCCGCTCGCCTTCGCCCGGATCAGCGCGATCCCGATCGTGTCGCCCTTGGGGTCGGACCAGTCGAGGGGCACCTTCAAGGTGGCGCACTGCCACTCCGCGCCACCGGGCAGGGGCGAGGGGGCGCTGCCGCCGCCCTGGGCCTCGGACGGTGCCGGGCACGTCGTCCAGTCCAGCTTCTGCGCCGTCAGGTCCTCGTCCTTGGAGTCGTCGCCGCAGCCGGACACCCACGAGGTCAGCAGGACGGCGGCGACGGCCGCGACGACGGCGCGCGGCGGGGACGGGTTCGGCATGCTCCCCATCCTGCGGGCGTGCGGGGCGGGGCGCTCGGGGCACGAGCCGTGCGGGTGAGGGCACGGCCGGGTGTCCGCCGTGCCCTCGGCCGGGCGACGGCGAACGCCGGCCATGCCTTCGGCCGGGCGAAGGCGAGTGGGCGGCCGTGCCTCGTGCGAGCGTCGCCCCGGGCGAGCGCCGACCCGGGCGCGAGCCCTAGAGCGCGCCCTTACGGGTCAGGTGGTTGAAGAACAGCCAGCCGGGCAGCACCGGGAGCCACAGGGTCAGCAGCCGGTACAGCAGCACCGCGGGCGCCGCGACCTCCTTGGGCAGGCCGACGGCGATCAGGCCGACCGTGAGGGTCGCCTCGACGGCGCCCACACCGCCCGGGGTCGGGGCCGCCGAGCCCAGCGCGTTGCCGGCGAGGAAGACGACGGCGACGCTGGCGAGGCTGAGCGTGGTCGTCTCCTCGTGGCCGAACGCGCGGATCGAGGCATCCAGGCACATCACGAAGCAGGCCGTCAGCAGCAGCATGCCGCCGATGCCGGTGACGAGCTTCTGCGGTCGCTGCAGCACGTCCAGCATGCGCGGCACGACGCCCGCGAACAGCGACCTCACGCGCGTGGAGACGAACTTGCGCAGCAGCGGAACCGACGTCACCACGAGGATGAACACCGCCACCGTCAGCAGGCCCGCGATGACCGTGCGGGACGGCGACAGGGACGGCGTCTTCTCCGTACCGGTCAGATAGCCGAAGGACAGCAGCATCAGGATGTGGCAGCCGAGCCCGAAGAGCTGCGAGGCGCCGACACTCGCCACCGCGAGCCCCGGCCGCACCCCGGCCCGCTGGAGGAAGCGCGTGTTGAGGGCGACGCCGCCGACCGCGGCGGGCGCCACGATCTTCACGAACGAGCCGGCGACCTGGGCCGCCGCCGTCCGCAGGAACGGCACCCGCTCCGGCACGAAGCCGAGGAGGCTCATCGCCGCCGCGAAGTAGCTGAGGGCGGAGAACAGCGCGGCCGCCGCGACCCAGCCCCATTCGGCGTTGTCGAAGAGGGTCCCGAACTCGATGTGGGTGAGCTGCGTGAGCAGGAAGTACGCGCCGATCGCCCCGGCGATGACGCTGATCAGCGTGCGGGGCTTGACCCGCTCCAGCCGGGCCGGCTCCACGGGAGCCTGGGGTCGGATCAGCAGTACCTGATGGCGGATCTGGGTGAGCAGATCCTCCTCGCGCGCCTCGTCCAGTGCCTCGTCGATCGCCCGCTTCTCGGCGCGCTGCTCGGCGCGTACGGCCTTCTTCTCGGCCTTCTCCGACACGGGCGGGACCGCTTCCCCGCCTCCCTCGGCCGCTTCCGCGGCACGGGCGAGCTTGGCCTGCCGCGAGGCCTCCAGGACCGCCTCGCGTTCGCGTTGCGCGCGCTCCCGGCCGAGTCTGCGCAGCGTCGCGCGCGTGGAGCGCGTCAACGCGATCGGCTGGAGCATGGGCAGACAGTCCGCGACCGCGTCCGGACCGAGCACGCCCACCGCCGACGCCACCGCGCGCTCGGCGCCCACGCGCAGCGCGAGGGTGGTCACGAGCTGGGCGATGTCCATGCGCAGCACCAGATCGCCGGCCGCGATCTCGCCGCCACGCAGATCCGTGAGGATCACGGTGCCGGAACGATCCACCAGAATCGCGTCGCCCGCGAGCCGGCGGTGGGCGATGCGCCGGGACTGCAGCGCCTGCACCTGGTGCCAGGTGTCGCGCAGCAGCCCGTCGGTGATCACCTCGTCGGGCAGGGAGTCCAGGGTGTGCGCGCCGGTGTGCTCGTAGACGAGCATCACGGCGTCCGGGCCCAGCTCGGAGGTCGCGATCAGCTTGGGCGCGTTGGCGCCGGCCGCGATGGCCGCGTAGGCGAGGAGGGCCTCCTGCTCCAGGGCCTGGCGCAGGGACTGGAGGCTGCGGCGCGTGGTGATGCCGCGCAGCGTCAGCCGGCGCCAGACGCGGTAGAAGAAGCCCTGTGCCTGCTGTTCGCGGTCGACGACCGTGACGTCGAGCGGTGGGCCGTCCTCCAGGGTGACGAAGTAGCGCCGGCCGCGGTCGCCGCTCTCCGTGCTCTCGGGCATCTCCTCACGCGCCGCGCTGACCGGGTGGAAGCCGACGTGCCGAAGGCCCGCCATCAGCGTCCGTCCAGTCGGCCGTACGTTCGGGGAGCCGACGGCGTACAGCGTTCCGTAGGCGACGGTCCAGCCGATCAGCACCGTCAGGATGATCGAGAACGGCGTCGTGTAGCCCGTGACCAGCATGGAGAAGGCGTCGAGGAGCAGGACGACCCAGAGCACCCCGCGCCAGCGTGGTCTGCGGGACATGCCGACGGCCGTCATGTAGGCGATGACCGGCGCGAGATAGCCGTGCACCGGGTCGGTGAGGGCGTGGATGTCACCCGGAGAGGGCTGGGTGAGCGCTTCCTGGATGGAGTGCGGGGCGCCCTTGGCGACCCACAGGTCCGTGGCGAGTGTCACTCCGTGCGCGAGGACCGCGGCGAGGACGCCGTCGGCGATGCGCAGCCCGTCCCGTTTGATCAGCCGTTCGATCGCGAAGGCGACCGGCACGAGCAGGATCGCGATGCTGGACGCCAGCCCCGCGATCTTGATCAGCAGATCGGGTGCCTGTCCCGTGCCCTTGTTGATGTCCTGTTCGAGGCCCGAGGTGGTGCCGTGCGCGAACGCGGCGATGGCGAGCAGGACCACGATCGCGAGCACGCCGACCAGGAGCCGCATCAGGTCCGAGGGGCGGTGCACGCGCGCGGGAAGCAGCGGTTCGTCGCCCTCGACCTCGTCGGCGTGGACCTCGTCCGCGCAGGCGGTGCCGCGCTCGGCCTGCCGCTTCTCGTCCCCGGGTTCCCGGGACGAGTCCGCGCCGGCCTCGGCGGACGGATCCGCGGCCTTCTCGTCGACGCCGTCCGTCTCAGGGCGTGACGAGGCGGCGGAGGTGCCCTCCGCGTCTTCGGGATGCACGCCCTGCTGCCTCATGGTCTCTTCTTGATCTCGTATCACCAGTCACCGCCCGCACGATGGTGGCATGCCCGACCGACACACGGGGGCATCAGGGTGCAAATGCGGGGCGCGCAATCTGCTACAAGCGTCACTCGGCGGGAAGGAATATGCACAGTCGCCGCCGGGCCACGTTGTCGGTGGGGTGGGGCAGGATGGGGCGGATGAGCGAGGAGAGCCTTCCGGCGGACGCGCTGCCGGAGTACGCGGAGCGGGTCCTCGACGTCGCCGAGCAGATCCCGCCCGGCCGCGTCATGACGTACGGCGACATCGCCGAGTGGCTGGAGGAGGGTGGCCCGCGCCAGGTGGGCCGGGTGCTGGCCCTGTACGGCGGAGCGGTGCCGTGGTGGCGCGTGATGCGCGCCGACGGCGTGCTGCTGCCCGGCCACGAACTGGACGCGCTGGCCCACTACCGCGACGAGGGGACGCCTCTCAAGGAGGCGAGCCGGGCCGCCGCGGGGCATCTGCCACGCGTCGACATGAGACGGGCCCGATGGGACGGCGGCGAACGCGCGGAAGGTCACACCTGACAGCTTCGGGTATTCCCGGGGCCGAAGGGGACACTGAGGCCCGTACGAGGGAAACGAGGCACATCCGTGACATGCCGTACGTTCGTAGGGCACGGGACGCAGCTCGGGACGCGCGGGACGGGTGGGGCGTGAGGGAAGAATCGGAAGCCCCCCTTCCGCCGACGGCACCGGCGTAGCGTCCTCGGCACGCGTCCCTCCCACCCCGCGGTCACCGCCCTCCACGCGGCAGTCCGCCCACCCGTACGACCACCAGGACCGGCGAACCACGTGAGCTCCACTTCCTCCACCAGGCGCCTGACGCACCCCTCCGTGCGCCAGGGGGCCCGGGATGCGTACCGGCTGGTGCGCACCGCCCCGGCCCGGGTGGATCCCCCTCGTCTTGACGCGGGACAGCGCGCGGTGGCTGACCACGGGAGCGGGCCGCTGCTCGTCCTCGCCGGTCCCGGTACGGGCAAGACGACCACGCTCGTCGAATCCGTGGCCGCCCGGATCGAACGCGGCGGAGACCCGGAACGCATCCTGGTGCTCACCTTCAGCCGCAAGGCCGCCGTCGAGCTCCGCGACCGCATGGCGCTGCGCATAGGAGCCGCCCGCGCGCCCCGGGCCACCACCTTCCACTCCTTCTGCTACGCCCTGATCCGGGCCCACCAGGACAGCGACCTGTTCGTGGAGCCCCTGCGGCTGCTGTCCGGCCCCGAGCAGGACGTGGCCGTGCGCGAGCTGCTCGCGGGCCAGCCCGACCTGGAGCGGCTGGGCCTCGCCCATGTGCGCTGGCCGGACGAACTGCGCGCCTGCCTGACCACGCGCGGCTTCGCGGACGAGGTCCGCGCGGTCCTCGCCCGCAGCCGCGAACTCGGTCTCGGCCCGGACGCCCTGGAAGCCTTCGCGCGGCGCATCGGCCGCCCGGACTGGGGCGCGGCGGCCGCCTTCCTCGCCGAGTACCTCGACGTCCTCGACATGCAGGGAGTGCTCGACTACGCGGAACTCGTCCACCGCGCGGTGCTGCTCGTGGGCCGCCCCGAGGTCGCCGAGCGGCTCGCCGCGCAGTACGACGCCGTCTACGTGGACGAGTACCAGGACACCGACCCCGCGCAGGTGCGGCTGCTGCGCGGCCTCGCGGGCGGCGGGCGCACCCTCGTCGCCTTCGGCGATCCCGACCAGTCGATCTACGCCTTCCGAGGCGCCGACGTGAACGGCATCCTCGACTTCCCCGAGGCCTTCCCGCGCGTGGACGGCCGTCCGGCTCCGGTCGAGGTCCTCGGGACCTCCCGCCGCTCGGGCGCCGAGCTGCTGGAGGCAACCCGCCGGCTCACCCAGCGCATGCCGCTGACCCGGCTGCCCGCGCAGAAGGTGCGCGCCCACCGCGAACTGTCCGCGGTGCGGGACGGGGGACAGGTCGAGGTCTACACGTACCCGACGGCCGGCACGGAACTCGACAACATCGCGGACATCCTGCGCCGCGCCCACCTGGAGGACGGCGTCCCCTGGGGAGAGATGGCCGTCCTCGTGCGCGCCGGTTCCCGCACGATCCCCACCATCCGGCGGGCGCTCACCTCCGCCGGCGTGCCCCTGGACATCGACGGCGACGATCTCCCGCTGCGGCACGAACCCGCTGTCGCGCCCCTGCTGACGGCCCTGCGGGCGGTGGCCCGCGCGGAGTCGGAGACGAGCACGGACGGGTCGTCCGGTGAGGGTGCGGCGCCGGGCGCGGACGGGACGTCCGGTTCGGGTGAGGTCTCCGGCGCCGAGCCGGGACAGGACGCGGCCGGGGTCCGTGTCGCGTCCTGGCTCGACACCGAGACCGCGCTCACGCTCCTCGCCTCGCCCCTCGCGAGCATGGACGCCGCCGACCTGCGGCGCCTGGGGCGTGCCCTGCGCGAGGAGGAGCGGGCCGGCGGAAATCTCGTACCGCCGCCGTCCGACGTCCTGCTCGCCCGCGCGCTGGCCGAGCCGGAGCGGCTCGTCGCGCACGATCCCGCGTACGCCCGAGGGGCCCAGCGCCTGGGCGCGCTGCTGCGCAAGGCGCGTGAGCGTCTCGCGGGCGGCGGAACGGCCCAGGAGGCGCTCTGGGACCTGTGGGACGGCACGCCCTGGCCGCAGCGCCTGGAGCGGGCCGCCCGGCGCGGCGGCGCGGCCGGACGCAACGCCGACCGGGACCTCGACGCCGTGTGCGCGCTGTTCGCGACCGCCGAGCGCGCGGAGGAGCGCACCGGAGGCCGTGGCGCCCTGAACTTCCTGGAGGAGATCGACGCCGAGGACATCGCGGCCGACACGCTCACCCGCAGGGCCGTCCGCCCCGAGGCCGTACGCCTGATGACCGCGCACCGCTCCAAGGGCCTGGAGTGGCGCCTTGTTGTCGTCGCGGGCGTCCAGGAAGGCCTGTGGCCGGATCTGCGCCGCCGCGGCTCCCTGCTGGAGGCCGACCGCATCGGGCGGGACGGACTCGCCGAACCCCTCACCCCCGGGGCGCTCCTGTCCGAGGAGCGCCGGCTGTTCTACGTCGCCGCCACGCGCGCGCGTGAACGGCTCGTCGTGACGGCGGTGAAGGCACCGGCCGACGACGGCGACCAGCCCTCCCGCTTCCTGACCGAACTCGGCGTCGAACCCAAGGACGTGACCGGCCGCCCGCGCCGCCCGCTGGCCGTGGCCCCGCTGGTCGCCGAGCTGCGCGCCACCACGGTCGACCCGCGTGTCTCGGAGAACCTCCGGCAGGCCGCGGCCCGCCGCCTCGCCCGGCTCGCCGCGCTCGCCGACGAGGACGGCCGCCCGCTGGTGCCCTCCGCGCACCCCTACCGCTGGTGGGGCATGTACGAGCCGACGGAGAGCAAGGTGCCGCTGCGCGACCGCGACCAGCCGGTCGTGCTCTCCGGCAGCGCGCTCGACCAGCTCGCCAACACCTGTGCCCTGCAGTGGTTCCTCGGGCGGGAGGTGAAGGCCGACGCGCCCGCGACGGCCGCCCAGGGCTTCGGCAACGTGGTGCACGTCCTGGCCGACGAGGTCGCCTCCGGACGCACCCCCGCGGACCTCGACGTGCTCATGGAGCGCCTCGACTCCGTGTGGAACGCGCTCGCCTTCGACGCGCCCTGGAAGTCCGCGCAGGAGAAGGAGCACGCGCGCGTGGCGCTCGAACGCTTCCTGAAGTGGCACGTCATGGACCGCACCGGCCGGACACCGGTGGCCAGCGAGCACGACTTCGACGTGACGCTCGAAGCGGGCTCCTACGAAGTACGCATCCGCGGCTCCATGGACCGCGTCGAGGCCGACACCGAGGGCCGCGCCTACGTGGTCGACTTCAAGACCGGCAAGCAGGCGCCGACCGCCGCCGAGGTGACCCACCACCCGCAGCTCGCGGTCTACCAGCTCGCCGTCGGAGAGGGCGCGGTCGACGACGTGTTCGACGGCGTACGACCCGAGGCGGGCGGTGCCGAACTCGTCCAGCTCCGCCAGGGCGCCGCCAAGAAGAACGGCGGCGAGACCCTCCCCAAGGTGCAGGCGCAGGAGCCGCTGGAGGGCGAGTGGGTCGGTGACCTGTTGGCGAACGCCGCCGGCAAGGTCCTCGACGAACGGTTCTCGCCGACGACGGGACAGCACTGCACCCACTGCTCCTTCCGGGCATCGTGCAGCGCCCGGCCGGAGGGCCGCCAGGTCGTCGAGTGAGCGGGTCCCGGGGTCCCGCACCGGTCCCCGACAGGCCGCCGGTCCGGGAGTCCGGCCCGTTCCAGGGGCGCGGCGTCAGCGAGTGACGCAGAGCACCACACGTGCTGACCTGCGGTTCTTTCGTCCCTGGCGCCGATCTGGCCACCGCTGTCAGTGGACGCCGCTAGCCTCTGCGACATGCCCGCCCGTATCACCGACCCCGAACAGCTCAAGGAGCTCCTCGGTATTCCGTTCACCCCGGAACAGACGGCCTGCATCATCGCGGAGCCGGCCCCCCAGGTGATCGTGGCCGGAGCCGGTTCGGGCAAGACCACGGTGATGGCGGCCCGTGTGGTGTGGCTGGTCGGCACCGGTCAGGTGGCCCCCGAACAGGTCCTCGGACTGACGTTCACCAACAAGGCGGCGGGCGAACTCGCCGAGCGGGTCCGCAAGGCGCTCGTCAAGGCGGGAGTCACCGACCCGGACGTCATCGACCCCGACAACCCGCCGGGCGAGCCGGTCATCTCCACGTACCACGCCTTCGCGGGCCGGCTGCTGACCGACCACGGCCTGCGGATCGGGCTGGAACCGACCTCCCGGCTCCTGGCCGACGCCACCCGCTACCAGCTCGCCGCGCGCGTGCTGCGCGAGGCGCCGGGCCCGTACCCGGCGCTTACCCGCTCCTTCCCCGACCTGGTCGGCGACCTCCTGACCCTCGACTCCGAGCTCGCCGAACACCTCGTGACGGCCGAGGACCTGCGCGCCCACGACGCCGAGCTGCTGCGCACCCTGGAGAGCGCGCGGCTCACGAACGCGGATCTGCGCAAGGTCCCGGAGACCGCCGCGGCCCGGCGCGAACTCGCCGAGCTGGTGGGCCGCTACCGAGCGGCGAAACGAGAGCGCGACCTCCTCGACTTCGGTGATCAGATCGCCCTCTCGGCCACCCTGGCCCGCACCCGCCCCGAGGTCGGCGAGATCCTGCGGGACGAGTTCCGCGTCGTCCTGCTGGACGAGTACCAGGACACGTCGGTGGCCCAGCGCGTCCTGCTCGCCGGACTGTTCGGCGGCGGCACCGGGCACCCCGTGACCGCGGTCGGCGACCCCTGTCAGGCGATCTACGGCTGGCGCGGCGCCTCCGTCGCCAACCTCGACGACTTCCCCGAGCACTTCGCCCGCCCCGACGGCCGCCCCGCCACCCGCCAGTCGCTCAGTGAGAACCGCCGCAGCGGCGGCCGCCTCCTCGACCTCGCCAACGGCCTCGCCGAGCCGCTGCGCGCCATGCACGCGGGCGTGGAGGCCCTGCGGCCCGCCCCGGGAGCCGAGCGGGACGGCCTCGTGCGCTGCGCGCTGCTGCCCACCCACGCCGAGGAGATCGGCTGGCTCGCGGACTCGATCGCCCATCTCGTGCGCACCGGAAAGGCACCCGCGGAGATCGCCGTCCTGTGCCGTACCGCCACCGACTTCGCCGAGATCCAGGGCGCGCTCGTCGCCCGGGACATCCCCGTCGAGGTGGTGGGCCTCTCCGGTCTGCTGCACCTTCCCGAGGTGGCCGACCTCGTGGCCGTCTGCGAAGTCCTCCAGGACCCGGGGGCGAACGCCTCCCTCGTGCGGCTGCTCACCGGTCCGCGCTGGCGCATCGGTCCGCGCGACCTCGCCCTCCTGGGGCGCCGCGCCCGTCTGCTCGTGTCCCACGCGCGCGTGGGCGCCGATGACGATCCGGACCGCAGGCTCGCCGCGGCCGTCGAGGGGGTCGACCCGGCCGAGGTGATCTCGCTCGCCGACGCCCTCGACACGTTCCTGGAGACGCCGATCGAGGCCGCGGGGGACGACGACGGGCTGCCCTTCTCGCCGGACGCCCGGGTGCGCTTCGCACGGCTCGCCGCCGAACTGCGCGACCTGCGCCGCTCGCTGGCCGATCCGCTCATGGACGTCCTGCACCGGGTGCTCGCCGTCACCGGTCTGGAGGTCGAGCTCTCCGCGTCCCCGCACGCCCTGGCGGCCCGCCGCCGCGAGACCCTGTCCAACTTCCTGGACGTCGCCGCCTCCTTCGCGGCCGGCGACGGCGAGGCGAGCCTGCTGGCCTTCCTCGGCTTCCTGCGCACCGCCGCGCAGTACGAGAAGGGACTGGACAACGCGCTGCCCGGCGGCGAGAACACCGTCAAGGTGCTCACCGCGCACAAGTCCAAGGGCCTGGAGTGGGACGTGGTGGCCGTCCCCGGCCTCGTCGACGGCACCTTCCCCAGCGGTCAGGGCCGTGACAAGTGGACCGCCCAGGGCAAGGTCCTGCCCCACCGGCTGCGCGGCGACGCCGACACGCTGCCCGACGTCGACACCTGGGACGCCAAGGGCATCAAGGCCTTCCACGAGGCCATGAAGGCCCACCAGCACACCGAGGAACTGCGCCTCGGCTACGTCACGTTCACCCGGCCCCGTTCGCTCCTGCTCGGCTCGGGCCACTGGTGGGGGCCCTCCCAGAAGAGGACGCGCGGCCCCTCGGACTTCCTGCACGCCCTCCACGACCACTGCGTCGCCGGACACGGCGAGATCGAGGTCTGGGCGGACGAACCGGCCGAGGACGAGGAGAATCCGGCCCTGCGCGAGGCGGCGGCCGACCACGCCTGGCCGCTCCCGCTCGACGACGAGGCCCTCGCCCGCCGGCGCGCGGCGGCGGAGACCGTGCTCGCCCACCTGGAGCGGGTGGCGTCCCACGACGAGACCCACCCGGGCGCCGACGCACACCCGTATCCGGCCGCCGCCCACGACCCCGGCTCGTACGACGATCCCGAATGGCCGCCCCCGCCCGAGGACGACATCCCGCCCTACGACGAGTACGACGAGTACGACGAGTACGGCGGGTACGACGAGGACGGCCTCCCCGAAGACGACTTCCCCGACGGCGCCCCGCCCGAGGACCGCTTTCCGCACGGCCGTTCCGCCGGGAGCGCTCCGCCCGAGGGCGACGACTCGGACTGGGACTCCTGGACGGCCGAACGGCCGGGAGACCGCACGGCCGGCCGCGGGAACGCACGCCCCACGGTGCCGCACCAGGCCCAGGGCCCCGCCGCCCGCCCGCACCCCCGGGAGACCACGAGCGAGCGCCTCACGCCCGAGGAGGCCCGCACCCTCGCGTCCTGGGACCGCGACCTGGACGCGCTCACCGGAGAGCTCCTGCGCGCCCGCGCGACCGTCACCCACGTCCCCCTGCCGGCCTCGCTCACCGCCTCGCAGCTCGTGCGTCTGGCCGCCGACCCGGACGGCTTCGCCCAGGAGCTCGCCCGCCCCATGCCGCGCCCCCCGCAGCCCGCCGCGCGCCGGGGCACGCGCTTCCACGCCTGGGTGGAGTCCCGTTTCGAGGAACTGCGGCTTCCGATGCTCGACCCCGAGGACCTGCCCGGCAGCGAGGCGGAGATCGCCGACGAGCACGACCTGGAAGCCCTGAAGGACGCCTTCGAACGCAGTCCCTACGCGCACCGCACCCCGTACCGCGTCGAGGTGCCCTTCCAGCTCGCGATCGCCGGCCGGGTCGTCCGCGGCCGGATCGACGCCGTCTACAGGGAAGGCGAGGGCGAGGAGACGACGTACGAGATCGTCGACTGGAAGACCGGCCACGGCCGCACGGCCGACCCGCTCCAGCTCGCGCTGTACCGCCTGGGCTGGGCCGAGCGGCAGGGCGTGCCCCTGGAATCCGTCACGGCCACGTTCCTGTACGTCCGCGACGGCGAGGCCGTACGGCCGGAGGGCCTCCCGGACCGTGCCGCGCTGGAGCGGCTGCTCACCGAGGACCCGGCGGGCGCGCGCGACGAGGTCCCAGGGGAACCGCCGGACGAACACGCCGCTGTGGGCGGATAGGCTCAGGAACATGAGCAAGCCCGTTGACAACGCCGTCAGCACCGTCCGTACGTACATCGAGACGCACCGCGCCGCCTTCCTCGACGACCTCGGTCGGTGGCTGCGCATCCCCTCGGTCTCGGCTCAGCCCGAGCACGCCGCGGACGTGGCACGCAGCGCCGACTGGCTCGCCGCCGAACTCCGGAAGACCGGCTTCCCGACCTGCGAGGTCTGGCCGACCGCGGGCGCCCCGGCCGTCTTCGCCGAATGGCCCTCCGAGGACCCCGACGCACCCACGGTCCTCGTCTACGGACACCACGACGTGCAGCCCGCCGCCCGCGAGGACGGCTGGGACACCGACCCCTTCGAGCCGGTGATCGTGGGCAACCACCTCCACGCGCGGGGGGCCGCGGACGACAAGGGCCAGGTGTTCTTCCACACACTCGGCGTCCGGGCCCACCTCGCCGCCACCGGGCGCACCACCCCCGCCGTGCACCTCAAGCTGCTGATCGAGGGCGAGGAGGAGTCCGGGTCCCCGCACTTCCGCGAGCTCGTCGAGAAGCACGCGCGGCGGCTCGCCGCCGACGCCGTGATCGTCTCCGACACCGGCATGTGGTCCGAGGACACCCCCACCGTCTGCACGGGCATGCGGGGCCTCGCCGAGTGCGAGATCGTCCTCCACGGACCCGGGCAGGACATCCACTCCGGATCCTTCGGCGGCGCCGTGCCCAACCCCGCCACCGCGGTCGCCCGCCTGGTCGCGGCCCTGCACGACGAGCACGCGCGCGTGGCCGTGCCGGGCTTCTACGACGGGGTCACCGAACTCACCGACCGCGAGCGGGAGCTCTTCGCCGAGCTGCCCTTCGACGAGGAACGATGGCTGCGCACCGCCAGGTCGACGGCCACCCACGGAGAGGCCGGCCACACCACCCTGGAGCGCGTCTGGGCCCGCCCGACCGCCGAGGTCAACGGCATCGGCGGCGGCTACCAGGGCGCGGGCAGCAAGACGATCATCCCGTCCTCGGCGCTGGTGAAGCTCTCCTTCCGGCTCGTCGCCGGGCAGGACCCGGACCACATCGAGAAGGCCGTACGCGCCTGGGCGGCCGGGCAGGTGCCCGACGGCATCCGGCTCGAGATCACGTTCAGCCCGTCCACCCGCCCCTGCCTGACCCCGCTCGACCACCCGGCCCTGCAGTCCGTCGCACGCGCCATGGGCCGCGCCTTCGAGCAGCCGGTCCGCTACACCCGCGAGGGCGGCTCGGGACCGGCTGCGGACCTCCAGGAGGTCCTCGGCGCCCCGGTGCTCTTCCTCGGCATCTCCGTCCCCTCCGACGGCTGGCACGCCCCCAACGAGAAGGTCGAACTCGACCTCCTCATGAAGGGCGTCGAGACGACCGCCTACCTGTGGGGCGACCTGGCCGAGAACTGGCGCGAGACAAACTGAACAAGCCGAACCACAGCCCCGACAGCGCACCACCGCACGCCCGTCCTGCTGAACCGCCCGTCGAGACAACCGTTCCACCGGGGGAGTTGGAAGCATCCGTGACCACCTGGACCGACCACAGCGCCGACCGTCCCATCTCGCTCACCGCTCCGAGCGGCATCGACCGGGCGGCCCATCACCGGCTCGACGAGGCCTGGCTCGCGGCCGCCTGGAGCCACCCCACGACCCGTGTCTTCGTGGTCTCCGGCGGCCAGGTGCTCATCGACGAGACGGCCGACGGCACCACCGAACTGCTGATGACGCCCTCCTTCGAGGCCCCGCTCACCGAAGCGCACCGCTACTTCCTGGGCACGGACGAGGACGGGGTGAGCTACTTCGCGCTCCAGAAGGACGCGCTTCCCGGCCGGATCGACCAGTCCGCCCGCCCGGCCGGACTACGTGAGGCGGGCCTGCTGCTGTCACCGCGTGACGCGGGCCTGATGGTGCACGCCGTCGGCCTGGAGAACTGGCAGCGCACCCACCGCTTCTGCTCCCGCTGCGGCGAGCGCACCGTCATCGCCGCCGCCGGACACATCCGCCGCTGCCCCGCGTGCGGCGCCGAGCACTACCCGCGCACCGACCCGGCCGTCATCATGGCCGTGACGGACGACGACGACCGCATCCTGCTCGGCCGCCAGGTGCACTGGCCCGAAGGCCGCTTCTCCACCCTCGCCGGCTTCGTCGAGCCCGGTGAGTCGATCGAGCAGTCCGTGCGCCGCGAGGTCTTCGAGGAGGCCGGGGTCACGGTCGGCGAGGTCGAGTACGTCGCCAGCCAGCCCTGGCCGTTCCCCTCCAGCCTGATGCTGGGCTTCCGGGCCCGCGCCACCTCGTCGGAGATCGACGTCGACGGCGAGGAGATCGAGGAGGCCCGCTGGTTCTCCCGGGACGACCTGCGCGCCGCCTTCGAGTCCGGAGAGGTCATGCCTCCCTACGGGATCTCGATCGCCGCGCGCCTGATCGAGCTCTGGTACGGAAAGCCCCTGCCGACCCGCAACGCCCCCTGAGCGTGCCCCGGACATGACGGTGCCCCTCCGACGAGCTCGTCGGAGGGGCATTGCCGTGCGCGCGGGAGGTCAGGCCGTGAGGGCCTGCTTCACCTGGGCGAGACTCGGGTTCGTCATGACGACCTCGGCGCCACCGGCGCCGGAGACGATCCGGACCGTCGGAACCGTCTGGTTGCCGCCGTTCGCCTTCTCGACGAACGCCGCGGACTGCGGGTCCTGCTCGATGTTGATCTCGGTGTACGCGATGCCCTCACGGTCCATCTGGCTCTTGAGCCGACGGCAGTAGCCGCACCACGTGGTGCTGTACATCGTCACAGTGCCCTGCATGTCTCATGCGCTCCTTCACGGCTTGGGTGCGTGGTCGCTGCAAGTGGAACGCAGGTCACCCGGTCACCATTCCCGTGGGGGGTATCGAGGACGCCCATCGCGACGTGACGCTCGCCGCACCCTGTGCCGCACCGCAGGTGAGAGCGCCGGGTGGAGCGGGGACGTGACACCGGCGACATGGCCGAAAACGTCACCTCGGAACCGACGGCCGAGGTGACGCTCACCGCATTCGTACGACTGCAGCCGTCTCCCTGTGGACAACCGGCTCACCGGTCTCCGCCGACCTGGCAGCATGGCTGTGTGACAGCAGCAACGCACTCCCCCCTCTTCCCGCAGGTTCCGGACACGGCCGACGCGGTGCTCGACGGGCTCGACCCCGAGCAGCGCGCGGTCGCCACCGCCCTGCACGGTCCGGTGTGCGTGCTGGCGGGAGCCGGCACGGGCAAGACCCGGGCGATCACCCACCGCATCGCCTACGGGGTGCGCGCGGGGATCCTCCAGCCCTCCAGCGTGCTCGCGGTCACCTTCACCAACCGGGCCGCCGGAGAGATGCGCGGACGGCTGCGGCAGCTCGGCGCGGGAGGTGTCCAGGCCCGCACCTTCCACTCCGCGGCGCTGCGCCAGCTCCAGTACTTCTGGCCGAAAGCCGTCGGTGGCTCACTGCCCCGGCTGGTGGACCGCAAGATCCAGCTCGTCGCGGACGCGGCGGCCGCCTGCCGCATCCGCCTCGACCGGGGAGAGCTGCGGGACGTCACCGGCGAGATCGAGTGGTGCAAGGTCACCCAGACCATCCCCGCCGACTACGCCGCTGCCGCCGCCAAGGCCGGCCGCGAGGCGCCCCGGGACCCGGCCGAGACCGCCAAGATCTACGCGGCGTACGAGGACCTCAAGCGCGACCGCGCGGTCATCGACTTCGAGGACGTCCTGCTGCTCACGGTCGCCATCCTCCAGGACCGGCACGACATCGCCGAGCAGGTCCGCTCCCAGTACCAGCACTTCGTGGTCGACGAGTACCAGGACGTCAGCCCCCTCCAGCAGCGCCTCCTGGAGCTGTGGCTCGGTGAACGCGACAACCTCTGCGTGGTGGGCGACGCCAGCCAGACGATCTACTCGTTCACCGGTGCAACCCCGGACCACCTTCTCGACTTCCGCACCCGCCATCCCGGAGCCACCGTCGTCAAGCTCGTCCGCGACTACCGCTCCTCGCCCCAGGTCGTCCACCTGGCCAACGGACTGCTCTCCCAGGCCCGCGGCCGGGCCGCCGAGCACCGGCTCGAACTGATCTCCCAGCGGCCCGCCGGCGCCGAACCCGTCTACGCCGAGTACACCGACGAGCCCGCCGAGGCCGAGGGCGCCGCCCGCCGCATCCGCGACCTCATCGCCTCGGGCGTCCCCGCCGGCGAGATCGCGATCCTGTTCCGCACGAACTCCCAGTCCGAGACCTACGAGCAGGCCCTCGCCGACGCCGGTGTGCCCTACCAGCTCCGCGGCGCCGAGCGGTTCTTCGACCGCCCCGAAGTGCGCAAGGCGGGTGCGGCGCTGCGCGCGGCGGCCCGTTTCGGCGGCAACGACTCACTGCTCGACGACGCCGTCGACCTGCCCTCGCAGGTCCGGGCGGTGCTCTCGGGCGAGGGCTGGACGACCAACCCCCCGGCGGGCTCCGGGGCGGTCAGGGAGCGCTGGGAGTCGCTGGCCGCCCTGGTGAATCTGGCGCACGACTTCGCGGCCGCCAAGCCCGGCGCGACGCTCGGCGACCTGGTGGCCGAGCTCGACGAACGCGCGAGCGCCCAGCACGCCCCGACGGTCCAGGGCGTCACCCTCGCCTCTCTCCACTCCGCCAAGGGACTGGAGTGGGACGTCGTCTTCCTGGTGGGGGTCGCCGAGGGCATGATGCCGATCACCTACGCAAAGACCGACGAGCAGGTCGAGGAGGAGCGCCGCCTGCTCTACGTCGGTGTCACCCGCGCCAGAGAGCACCTGTTCGTCTCCTGGGCGCTCGCCCGCTCGCCCGGCGGCCGCGCGGGCCGGCGCCCCAGCCGGTTCCTGGACGGGCTGCGCCCCGGCTCCGTCGCCACCGCGGGCGGTCGCGCCGGCGGCGGCCCGGGCGGCATCGAGCGCGGCGCCGCGCGCTCCGGCGTCACCGCCGAACGGCGTACGAGCCGCAGCCCCGCGCGCTGCCGGGTCTGCGGCCGCACCCTCACCGACGCCGGCGAGATGAAGCTGATGCGCTGCGACGACTGCCCCTCCGACATGGACGAGGGTCTCTACGAGCGGTTGCGCGAGTGGCGCGCGGTGCAGGCGGAGCGCAGCGGGCAGCCCGCGTTCTGCGTCTTCACCGACAGGACGCTGATGGCGATCGCGGAGACCGCGCCGGACGAGGAGGGCGAGCTCGCCCGGATCCCCGGGGTCGGTGTCCGCAAACTCAACCGCTTCGGAGCCGACGTTCTGGCCATCTGTGCAGGTCGGGAGGTCACGGGGCACGGTGCGGGCAACTGATTGAAACTCGTCGAGAAAATAGTTTGCGCATGCCCCAGCAATCCCCATAGGTTCTTAACCACGGCAGCAGCGGCCTTCTCGAAGGCCCTGGTTCCGTGCTGTACTTAATAACCGTCGGACCGGTTCGCGCCGGTCCCCCAAGACGCCGAGAGGAGGCGATTCCAGTGATCAGCATCGACACCAGCTCCATCAACACCGTGAAAATGACCGATCCCTCGGTCGTCGTCTCCATGTGCTCGCTCGGCGTCTCGAACCTGGGCACCGGTCTGTCCGGCATCAGCGCCGTCCGGCCGGCGTCCTCCGTGTCTCTCGTGGGTCTTCCCATTCGTGAGCGCAATGAGCGACCGACGCAGGCACTGGAAGCGGCAGTAGTGGCAGAGGCGCACGCCTATGCCTTTGCGGCAGCCGGTGCCGGATCCCTGAAGCAGACGCAGCAGCACCACACGATGTGGGCCTTCCGTGGGCCTGAACCCTGGAGTGATCCAGCCTGATTCACCATCAGGCCGGCGCCTTCAGGGCCGCGGAACCCCACCCGGGATCCGCGGCCCTTCTGTTTGTCCCCGACCGGGGACGACAGAGCGAAGGGGCCTCGGGACAAGAAAAGAACCCGGTACCAGCCGCCAACCGGCCGACCCCGGCCGGCACGACCAGACGAGGAAGACGAACCGTGCAACTCGAAGCGCACGCCCCGTCCGTACCGCCTTCCGAAACGATCCCCCCGCCCGGCCTCACGGAGGACTCCACCTTGATCCCCCTCACCGCGCTCACCGCGCTCGACGACGCCATCGAGAACCTCGGCGTACCCGTCCCCTGCCGTTCCTACGACCCGGAGGTCTTCTTCGCCGAGTCGCCGGCCGACGTCGAGTACGCCAAGTCTCTCTGCCGCACCTGCCCGCTGATGGAGGCCTGCCTCGCCGGCGCCAAGGAGCGGCGTGAGCCCTGGGGCGTCTGGGGTGGCGAGCTCTTCGTCCAGGGTGTCGTCGTGGCCCGCAAGCGGCCGCGTGGCCGCCCGCGCAAGAACCCGGTCGCGGCATGAACATCCGAGGAACGATCGACCGCCCCCTGACGCACGACCCCAAGAAACAGGCCCCGATGAAGCCGTCCACGAGCGAGCCCGCAGGCTCCGCGACCACAGACTTCGCCACCACCGGCGCGAACGACTCGCGTCAGAACAGGACCCGAGAGATGCAACTCATCCCAGAAGCCCTGGCTCGTGCGCATATGCACGAGCGACTGCACCAGGCCGAGCGGGAACGTCAGGCCGTGCGCCTGGCGGCCGCTCGCCGCATGCAGCGCCGGGCCGAGCGCGCTTCGATGCGAGCCCGGCGCGCGCTGGCCATGGCGGTCATGCAGTAATCGACGCCCAGCGTCGTAGCAGCCGTTGCAGTCGCAGCACATCCACGCAGGAAGTGGCGGGGGCCGGTCCGTTCGGACCGGCCCCCGCGGTGCGTCGCGTTGCACCGCGCGAACCGCGGGCCACGGCGCTATCGTCGCCCGAGTGACGAGTCTTCCCGAAGACAGTGACAACACCGGCCCCGCACCGGAGTCCACCGGCCCTGCACCGGAGTCCACCGGCCCCGGACCGGAGACCGACGCGGCCGAGAAGATCGTGTGCGCCGAGTGCGGCACCACGGCCGAGGGCCCCCGGCCGACGTGGACCTGTTCCGTCGAGAACGGCACCCGCCTCTACTTCTGCGACACCTGCGCCCGCAGCCATCTCAGAGCGATCGAGGGCCGTCTCGACTCGGCCTGGTGGTAGCCCGCCCGACGAGTACCCGGCCCCGCCGGCCGGGCCCGGGCGCGCTCTCACGCCTCGACGGCCGACACCTCTTCGCCCAACTCCTCGTCCTCCAGCTCCTCCTCGGGCACGAACCCCGGCAGCCACTCCTCCAGTTCGTCGCGCAGCCGGACCGTCGCGCCGAGCTGACACAGGACGCCTATGGTGCTGAGGGTCACCCGGTGTATGAGGAGATAGGAGGGCGGCAGGTTCAACTGCCTGCCCAACTGGTGGGCGGGAGAGCGCGGGTCGGCGATCCGGGCGGCCTGGTTGCGCATCCAGCTCCGGGTGAAGGTGAACTCGTCCGCCTCGGCCGGTTCGATGATCGGCAGGAGATAGTCCAGGACCGCGTCGGGTTCGAGGTCTATCGACTCCTTGACGAAGCCTTCCTCACAGAGCAGTTCGTAGACCGACTCGGCGTCGCCGTCCAGGGTCATCCGCAGGGAATCGCCGATCGGCTGGGGCAGTCCGCCGGGCAGCCGGTCCACCGTGCCGAAGTCCAGGACGCCCAGCCGCCAGCCGTTCTCCCCGTCCGGCAGGAGACGGAAGTTGCCGGGGTGCGGATCGGCGTGCAGCAGGCCGGTGCGGGCGGGGCCCGAGAAGAGGAATCGGGCCAGCAACTGCCCGGCACGGTCCCGCTGTTCCGGCGTGCCGTCGTTGATCACCTCCGACAGCGGCACCCCGTCGATCCACTCCGTCACCAGCACCTGCTCGCACTGGTGGACCACAGCGGGCACCAGCACGTCGGGATCGTCGGCGAACTCCGCGGCGTGCACCGCCTGGGCCTGCGCCTCCAGGCCGTAGTCGAGCTCCTCGGAGACGCGGTCGCGCAGCTCCGCGATGAGCGGCTTGATGTCCATGCCGGGGATCAGGGGCCCCAGAAGCCGGGCGAAGCGGCTGAGTTGGGTCAGATCGGACAGCAGCGCCTCGCCGGCCCCCGGATACTGCACCTTGACGGCGACGTCCCGGCCGTCGTGCCACACCGCCCGGTGCACTTGGCCGATCGAGGCCGCCGCCGACGGCTTGTCCTCGAACTCCACGAACAGGTCGGCCCAGTCCGCGCCGAGCCGCTCCTCCAGTACGGAGTGGACCGTGCGCGTCGGCATGGGAGGTGCCGCGTCCTGGAGTTTCGTCAGCGCCGCGCGATAGGGGCCCGCGATCTCCTCGGGCAGTGCCGATTCGAACACGGACAGTGCCTGCCCGAACTTCATCGCACCGCCCTTCAGTTCCCCGAGGACCTTGAAGAGCTGCTCGGCCGTGCGCTGCTGGAGCTCGCGGCCCACGATCTCCGCCGACTTGCCGCCGATCCGCTTCCCGAGCCCCCAGGTCGCCCGCCCGGCGAAGCCGATCGGCAGCGCGGCCAGTTTGGCAGTCCGTGTGACTGCCTTCCGGGGAAGATCAGACATGCGCCCTCCAGGTCCCAGCAAGCTGTGCCGCGTGCGGCTGTAGCCCTGCCATTCTCTCGTGTGCTTCGCCGTCCTCGGGGGTTCGCTCTCCATTTGTTTTCCTCGCGGTGCCGCACGGACAGTCCGCGTGCGCCGGGACCGGTGTCGCCCGCCACGCGCAGCCCGGCAGTGACGCCTCCCAGCGGGCCCCGGCGCAGCCGGGCGGATCGCCGTCCAGGAAGGCGAGCGCGTGGCTCGCCGCGAGTCCGGCGACCGCGGCGGCCAGGGCGAGATCGCACGCGGCCACCCGCCGCTGCCGACCGGAGCGCCACTGCGCGACCAGGCGCGGCCAGGCCGGATCCAGGTCGGCGCGCCGCCGGTCCAGGCAGCCCGCGCAGCCGGTGTCGCCGGGCAGGACCAGGGGCCCGACGACTCCGGTCGCCTCGACGACCCCCGCGTAGAGATGGGGTGTCCCCGAGGCGATCAGCCCCTCGGTCTGCGCGGGGTCCGGCGCGTGGACGGCGAGTCCGTCCCTGGGGGCGAAGATCACGAGAGACAGTCCGCGTGCCTCCTCTCCTCTTCCGTTCCTGGCGACGGCGCGGGGCGGTCGGTCGGGGGACGCCCGGCGCACCGCCCGCCGCGCGGCGTCCTCCCGGCGCTCGCCGATGGACTCGACGGGCAGCCCGCCGGGCGCCACGTCCCACGGGTCCACGTGACCGAGGTCACGCACGTCGACCTCGCCCACCCCGGCGCCCGCGAGCAGCGCGGCCAGCACGACTCCCACCCGGCCGGCGCCCAGCACCCGTACCCGCAGCCGGCGACGGGCGGCCAGACGCTCGACGGCGCCCCCCGGCTCACGGGCGACCAGGGACAGGGAGGCGAGGTCCGACTGCAGCCGGTCCATGACCTCCTTCTTCTCGCGCAGCGCGTCCGCGGCCGGGCCGCCCGCGGACGCGTCGTCCAGGAGACCGGACTCGGCCAGCCGGTCCACCAGTCCGTCCACATGGCCGGCGGGCAGCCCCATCCCACGCCCCTGCCGGCGCAACAGCGGCATGCCGCGTGTCCCGTCGAGCAGTTCCAGAAAGCTGCCGGTCGCCGTGTCCATCGGGCCCAGCACCATCGCGTGCGCCGGTGTCATCCCGAACTGCACGGTGTTGAGATCCCGCCAGCCGCGCCGCAGAGCGGGCTTCACGATCGGATGCATGACCTACCCCCGTAGATCCGTAGTACGTCCCCGTATGTCCGCGGCGCACTCCCGCGGCGCGGACCGAGTGCCAGCATGCCCGGGCCCGCCGGACGCCGCCGAAAGTTGTCCACAGATGGCACCGTTCGTCGTACGAATCAATCGGGCAGGGCGCGGATCGGCATCGAACCGTCCCGGGGGCGGGACTTTCGCCATGTGCAGCAGGTAACGTCGGGGCCGTGCCCGCCGACCCACCGCACAGCGTCGCGACATCTCAGCGCAGCACGACGAGCCCGCCGCCGAGCGGTTCGGGGGCGCGCGCGATCGAGGTCCGCAGGAGCGCCCGACGGCGCAGAACGGTCTCCGCGTACCGCGAGGGCGACCGCACCGTCGTGCTCATCCCCGCCCGGATGTCCGAGGCGGAGGAGAAACGCTGGGTGTCGGTCATGCTCGACAAACTGGCCGCCCAGGAGAGCAGGCGTGTGCTCGGCGACAGCGAGCTGGCCGAACGCGCCGAGCGGCTGTCGGCCCATTACTTCGACGGCCGGGCGCGGCCGTCGTCGGTGCGCTGGGTCACCAACCAGAACACCCGCTGGGGCTCCTGCACCCCCGCCGAGGGCAGCATCCGTCTGTCGCACCGGCTGCAGGGCATGCCCGAGTACGTCGTCGACTACGTCCTCCTCCACGAGCTCGCCCATCTGCTCGTGCCCGGCCACGGACCCCGTTTCTGGCGGCTCCTGGAGGCCTATCCGCGCACCGAGCGCGCCCGCGGCTACCTCGAAGGCGTCGTCGCCGCGGACCGGCTGCCCCACCTCCCGGCGGCACGCGAGGAGTAGGGGCGGCCCGATCGTCCCGCCCGGAGTGCGATTGTGTACCGGGTCTGCACCGGCTTCGTCCACTTCCGGACTTTGCCGTTAGCCTGACGCGACGCACTCGTATTCGGGATGGGGGACGGTCGTTACGCATGGCCAGGGAATTCCAACGCGGCCACAAGGCCAAGATCAGTGACCTCACCGCGGGCACGGATCTGTACGTAGGTGTGCAGATCACCGGCCCCGGACTCACCTTCGACATCAGCTGCTTCGGCCTGGACGCCGAGGAACGGCTGTCGGACGACCGGTACTTCGTCTTCTTCAACCAGCCGAAGTCCCCCGAGGAGTCGATCCAGCTCCTCGGCGCGCAGTCGGGCGACACGGAGTCCTTCCGGGTCACCCTCGACCGGATCCCGGCGAAGATCCAGAAGCTGTCGTTCACGGCGACGATCGACGGCGCCGGACAGATGTCGCAGATCGCACCCGGATACCTGCGCGTGGTCGCGGGCGGCGAGGAGGTGGCCCGGTACGCGTTCAGCGGTGCCGAGTTCTCCACCGAACGTGCCGTGATGCTGGGCGACTTCTACCTCAAGGACGTCTGGCGCTTCGCCGCCGTGGGACAGGGCTTCGACGGCGGCCTCGACGCGCTGCTGAAGAACTTCGGCGGCGAGGTCGCCGAGGAGGAGCCGGCCGCCGCCCCGCAGCCGCAGCCCGGCGCCGCTCCGTCCTTCGCCCCGCCCGCGTTCGGCGCGCCGCCGGCGCCCGCTCCCGCGCCTCCCGCTCCGGCGCCCGCGCAGGGCTTCGCGCCGCCCCCCGGCGGCGCACCGCACGCTCCCACGCCCGCCCCCGCGCCCTCGATGCACGGCGCGCCGACGATCGTGGCGCCGCTGCACACCCCGCCGGGCGGCACCGTTCCGCCGCCGGGCCCTGCGCCCTACGGGCAGCCGCCCGGTCCGCCGCCCGGGTACGGCCAGCAGCCCGGCCAGACGGCCCAGATGCCGCCCGGCTACGGCCAGCAGGCACCGACCGCGCCTCCCGGATACGGCCAGCAGCCCCCGTCGGCGCCCCCCGGATACGGTCAGCAGCCGCCCTACGGCCAGATCCCCGGCCAGGCACCGGGGCAGTACCCGGGCCAGCCCGGCGCCCCGTCCCCCTACGGCGCACCCCAGGGCGCTCCGCAGGGCGGGGCCGGTGTGACCGCCGCGCTGAGCGCCTTCAAGGAGACGCCCACCGGCCAGCGCTGGACTCCGCAGAACAAGAAGCTCATCCGCGTCGACCTCGGTATCGGCGGTCAGCCCGTACTGGCCCGCCAGGGCAGCATGGTGCTGTACCAGGGCAAGGTCGACTTCAGCTACAAGGGCGCCGGGTTCGCCGGCCGCATCGTGGGCAACGCCACCGGCCAGGAGATGCAGCTCATGCGCTGCACCGGCCAGGGCCAGGTGTTCTTCGCCGAGAACGCCACCCACGTGCACCCCATCGAGCTCCAGGGCGACGCGATCTGCGTCTCCGCGGAGAACGTCCTCGCCTTCGACGAGTCCCTCCAGTACGAGGTCCGCCGCATCGAGGGCCACGGCATCCCCGGGGGTGCCCTGTTCACGATGCAGTTCCAGGGGACGGGCACCATCGTCGTCAAGACGCACGGCGCGCCCGTCGTCCTGCCGGTGACGCCCACGACGTTCGCCGACTGCAACGCCGTCGTCGCCTGGTCCGCCGCCGCGCAGGTGATCGTCTCCAGCCAGGTGAGGATGCGCCGGAACGCCTACGCCGGTGACACCGGGGAGAGCGTGAACCTCCAGTTCCGTGCCGCGCCCGGCAATTTCGTCGTCGTCCAGCCGTACGAGGTCTGAGGGAGCCCGTCATGAACCAGCCACTCGCGGGCTTCGCCCCTGCACCCGTCACCGCGCGCATGGAGAACCACGGCAATCACATGCTGAAGGTCGCCATGCAGACCGGAAACGACCTCCTCGCGCGCGTGGGGTCGATGGTCGCCTACGAAGGGTTCGTCCAGTACGAGCCCAACCCGCCCGCCGTGCGCCAGATCGCCCGCGACTGGATGACCGGCGAGGGCGCGCCCCTCATGAAGTGCTCCGGCGACGGGCTGCTCTATCTCGCCGACTACGGGGCGAACGTCGTCGTCATCAACCTCAACGGTGACGCGATCTCCGTCAACGCGACCAATCTGCTCGCCTTCGACGCCCACCTCACCTGGGGCGTCGAGCGGGTCAAGGGGCTCGCCAAGTTCGCCGGACAGGGTCTGTGGAACACCAAGATCTCCGGCCAGGGCTGGGTGGCGCTGACCTCCCGCGGCAAGCCGATCGTCGTCGACTGCGGCGGCGGTGAGGACGAGACGTACGTCGACCCGGACGCGCTCGTCGCCTGGTCCCCGAACCTCAAGGTGAAGGGCAAGCGCAGCTTCAAGGCACAGTCGCTCATCGGACGCGGCAGCGGCGAGGCGTTCCAGATGGCGTTCTCCGGGCAGGGCATCGTCGTCGTCCAGCCCAGCGAGGACAGCACCGACCGCCTCCGAGTCCGGGGCTGAGGGGGAGCAGGACATCATGCAGAGCCCGCTTTTCGGCTACAACGAGCAGCAGACCCAGGACCGCTACAGCCTGCAGAACTCGCAGATGCTGCGCATCGTCCTGGAAGGTCACGACGACATCCTCGCCCGCAAGGGCACCATGGTCGCGTACCAGGGTCTCGTCGAGTTCGACGCCGAGTACCAGAACAGCAGCCAGCACCGCGCGCGTGCGTACACCGGTGAGGGACTCGACCTGATGCGCTGCCACGGGCAGGGCACGGTCTACCTCGCCAACCTCGGCCAGCACGTGCACATCCTGGACGTCGACCAGGACGGCCTGACCGTCGACAGCAGCTACGTGCTGGCGATGGACTCCGGGCTGCACCACGAGGTCATCGCCGTGGACAGCCAGTACGGCATCTCCGGCTCCGGCAAGTACCAGCTCAACATCACCGGCCGCGGCAAGGTCGCGCTGGTGACCTCCGGTGTGCCGCTGATGATGCAGGTCACCCCGGACAAGTACGTCAACTGTGACGCCGACGCGATCGTCGCGTGGTCCACCGGTCTGCGGGTGCAGATGCAGGCCCAGACGCACTCCTCGGGTGTGTGGCGGCGCCGGGGCAACACCGGTGAGGGCTGGGAGCTGAGCTTCATGGGCAGCGGTTACGCGCTCGTGCAGCCCAGCGAGCTGCTGCCGCCGCAGAACGCGGTGATCGGCCAGGGGCTGCGCGCCCAGTACGGCATGGGGCAGCAGGGCGTCCACGCGCAGAACCAGGGCAACGTCTGGAGCTGACCGTTCCGCCCTTCGGGTGACGACGGTCGGGTGGACAGAGGTAAGGGGCGATCGCCATGGGCGGTCGCCCCTTACCTGTCGCTGGTCCACTCACATGCCGACGATCCGCTCACACGTCCGCACGCGGAGGGCCCCCGCGCCGGTCACAGCCGGGCGCGGGTCGCCTCCACGAGTCGTACGACCGAATCGTCGGCCGCCTCGGCGACCTCGTCGTACGCGAACCACCGCAGGTCGAGGGACTCGTCGCTGATCGCCGCGACCGCGTCGGCCGGGGCGAGGGCGGCGTACTGGACGTCCAGATGCCAGTGGCACGGCGCCGGGATGGGGTGCCGGTCGAGCCTCACGGGGCCGCCCGGCAGCAGGGTCAGACCCTCGATGCCCGACTCCTCGGCCGCCTCGCGCAGCGCGGCCTCCGCCAGCGTCGGATCGCCCGGCTCGCAGTGGCCGCCCATCTGCAGCCACATCCGCAGCTTGCGGTGCAGCGTCAGCAGGACACGGCCGCGCGAGGGATCGATCACCAGGGCGCTCGCCGTGAGGTGACCGGCGTGGCAGGACTTCCACATCCCGTCCGGGTGCGCCGACAGGTGGTCCAGATAGGCCTCGCGCAGCTCTTCCTGGCCCTCGTAGCCCTTCAGTACGAGGACCGCGTCGTCGTGCAGGCTCACTCGGTGCCGTCGCCCTTGCCGGAGTCCTCGTCCGAGTCGTCGGAGTCGCTGTGCTTCGTCAGGTCAGGCTTCTCGGCCTTGCCGCTCGCGGCCTCGCCCAGCATCTTGTCGAGCTCCGAGAAGTCCATGTGCTCGCGGTGCACGAAGCCGTCCGGGTCGTCCAGGTCGGACGCCGTCGGCAGCATGTCCGGGTGGGCCCACAGACCGTCCCGGCCGTCCACACCGCGCGCGTCGGTGAGCGAGGCCCACAGCCGCGAGGCGTCGCGCAGCCGGCGCGGGCGCAGCTCCAGACCGATCAGCGTGGCGAACGTCTGCTCGGCGGGACCGCCCGTGGCGCGGCGGCGGCGCAGCGTCTCGCGCAGCGCGTCGGCCGACGAGAGCCGCGGCTTGGCCGCCGAGTGGACGACCGCGTCGACCCAGCCCTCGACCAGCGCGAGCGCCGTCTCCAGGCGGGCCAGTGCCGCCTTCTGCTCCGGCGTGTCCTCCGGCTGGAACATGCCCTGCTGGAGCGCCTGCTGCAGCTCCTCGGGGTTCTGCGGGTCGAACTGGCCGACCACGTCCTCCAGCTTCGCGGTGTCGACCTTGATCCCGCGCGCGTATCCCTCGACGGCGCCGAACAGGTGCGAGCGCAGCCACGGCACGTGCGCGAAGAGGCGCTGGTGGGCGGCCTCGCGCAGGGCGAGGTAGAGCCGCACCTCTTCCTGCGGGACGCTCAGGTCCTTGCCGAACGACTCGATGTTCAGCGGCAGCAGCGCCGCCTTGCCGACCGGGCCGAGCGGCAGACCGATGTCGGTCGAGCCGACGACCTCGCCCGCGAGCACGCCGACGGCCTGGCCGATCTGCGTGCCGAACATGGCGCCGCCCATCGAGCGCATCATGCCGATCAGCGGGCCCGCCATGGCCTGCATCTCCTCGGGCAGCACATCGCCCATGGCCGCGCCGACCCGCTCGGCGACCGGGTCGACGAGCTCCTTCCACACCGGCAGGGTCGCCTCGACCCACTCCGCCCGGCTCCAGGCCAGCGCGGAGGCCGCGCCGGACGGCAGGGACGTCGCGTCGTCCAGCCACAGATCGGCCAGACGGACGGCCTCCTCGACCGCGAGCTTCTCGGCGGGGCCGACGCTCGCGTCCTTGGTGCCGTCGGAGGTGCCCTGGGCGACCGTCTGCCGGGCGATCTGCTTGGCCATGTCCCAGTTCACCGGTCCGCCCTCGTACGAGAGCATCTGGCCCAGTTGCTGGAACGCGGCGCCCAGGTCGTTCGGGTTCATCGAGCCGAACATCGCTGCGAGCGGATTGTCGGCTCCGGGGCCGCTGGCTCCGGGCAGCCCGAAACCGAACGGTCCCTGACCACCGCCGCTCTGCTGGTCCTTCTTCTTGCCCTCGTCGCCGTTGTCCGGCTCCTCCGGCGGAAGGCCGAATCCGAATGGGGTGTCACTCACGGGATTCCTCGGCTGGTAAGGCCGCCGGTTCGTTCCGACGGCGGCTGCCCACAACACCACCCAGCGTAGACACCTGAACCCGATCGGGCCTCGGTGCTTCGCCGACTCGTCGCCTGCGGCAGGATGGATGCCACCTGGTAGGGACGCGTCACACGCGTCCATTACTGAAGACAACCGCTGGAGACGCCCGGTGAGTTCCCCAGATCCGCAGGTTCGCGCAGCGCGAAACCACTCAACCAGCCCAGCCTCGCGCGGCCCCGTCGTCGCGGTCACCGGCGCGGCGGCCGGTGTGGGCGCGCTGCTCACCGAGCGGCTGGCCGCCAGCGAGGAGATCAAGCGGGTCGTCGCCATCGACGAGCGGCGCGGCGAGTGCGCCGACGCCGAGTGGCACATCCTGGACGTCCGGGATCCCGCGATCGCCGAGAAACTGCGCGGGGCGGACGTCGTGGTCCATCTGGCGCTCGACCTCGATCTGGAGACGGACGCGGCCGCCCGGACGGCGTACAACGTCCGCGGGACGCAGACCGTGCTCACCGCCGCCGCGGCCGCCGGGGTCCACCGGGTCGTGCTGTGCACCTCCGCGATGGTCTACGGGGCGCTGCCCGACAACGAGCTGCCCCTCTCGGAGGACGCCGAGCTGCGGGCGACGGCCGAGGCGACGGGTGTCGGCGACCTGCTGGAGATCGAGCGGCTCGCGCGCCGCGCGCCGCGGGCGCACCCCGGCCTGAACGTGACCGTCGTACGGCCCGCGGTCCTCGTCGGCGGCGGTACGGACACCGCCCTGACCAGGTACTTCGAGTCTCCCCGGCTGCTCGTGGTGGCGGGGTCGAGGCCCGCCTGGCAGTTCTGTCACGTCGAGGACCTGTGTGCCGCGCTGGAGTACGCGGTCGTCGAGAAGGTCGAGGGCGAGCTGGCCGTCGGGTGCGACGGCTGGCTGGAGCAGGAGGAGGTGGAGGAGCTGAGCGGGATCCGGCGGATGGAGCTGCCGTCCG
Source organism: Streptomyces sp. NPDC056738 (assembly GCF_042790435.1). NCBI lineage: Bacteria > Bacillati > Actinomycetota > Actinomycetes > Kitasatosporales > Streptomycetaceae > Streptomyces > Streptomyces sp. NPDC056738. Next base: position 257,364 of record NZ_JBHTZF010000007.1, on the reverse strand, counting down.
CGGTCGCGCTGGGCGCCGCCGCGCGGCTCCACCGGATCGGGCTCACCCCCTCGCCCGCCGGGGACCTCGCCTACACGATGTACCCCTGGGTGGTGAGCGGGAGCCGTCTGCACGACGCAGGGTGGCGGCCGCGCTGGACGAACGAGGAGGTCCTGGCGGAGCTGCTGGAGGAGGTCGCGGGGCGGCACACGGTGGCCGGCCGGCGGCTGGGCCGCAAGGACGCGACCGCGGCGGGCGCGGCCGGTGCGACGGTGGCGCTGCTCGGCGCCGCCGCGGTGGTCCGCCGGGCCCGGAAGGCCCGGCGCAGGTTCTGACACCGGCGCGGCACCATTGCGGCAACCGGGTGAAAGCCGCCGGGGGGCGGGTCCCCGGCGGGGCGTACGGGCCGGGGGCGGGCCGTGCTGTGCCGCCGTCCCGCGCCGCGCCGACCCGGGCGCGGCCGGGTCCCGCAGGTGGCGTACGGAGCGGAACCGGGCGTCCCCGAGCCAGGTCCCACCGTGCCCTGCGGCGCCGCGCCGTGCCGTGCCGCGCCGTGCTGAACCGAGCTCCGCCGGTCCGCGCGTCCGCGCCGGGTCACACCCTTGCTCCGCCGCGCCGCGCCGCGCCACGCCGAACCGTGTCCGACCATGCTCTGCGGCGCCGAGCTGCACCGACCAGGGCCGGTCCGAGCCGGGTCACACCCTTGCTCCGCCGCGCCGCGCCGCGCCCGACCGTGTCCGACCTTGCTCTGCCGCGCCGCGCTGAACCGAGTTCCGCCGGGTCTGAGCGGGATCGCCCCCCTCGCTCCGCCGCGCCGGTCTGAACCGGCCCCCTCGGGGCGCGGGTCGAGCCGCCCCTCGGGGTCCGGACGGGTGCGGTCCCACTGGAGGAGGCTCCAAGTGGGGAGCGTGTGTGCCGGGGGAAAGGTGTATTCCTCGGGGTCGGCGGGGTGCGGCACGATGGGGGGCATGGCACCTACCAATGACCACCCCGGTGAGCGGGCCGCGCAGGACCCGATCCGGCTGCTCGCGATCCGCGACGAACCGCTCTCCCTGGACGAGGTCTTCAAGGCGGTGGGGGACGAGGCCGCCGGGGGCACCGCGTTGTTCGTGGGAACCGTGCGGAATCACGACGGGGGCGCCGACGTCGACGCGCTCGGCTACTCGTCCCACCCCACCGCCGAGGCGGAGATGCGCCGCGTCGCGGAGAAGGTGGCCGCCGCCTATCCGGTCCGGGCCATGGCCGCCGTGCACCGGGTGGGCGACCTGCGGGTCGGGGACCTGGCCGTGATCGTCGCCGTGTCGTGCCCGCACCGCGGCGAGGCCTTCGATGCCTGCCGCATGCTCATCGACGACCTCAAGCACGAGGTGCCGATCTGGAAGCACCAGAGGTTCTCCGACGGCACGGACGAATGGGTCGGCGCCTGCTGAGAGGCGCCCGGAATGCCCGGGCCCCGGCACCCGTGGGGGTCCGGACGAACCGATACCGCCGTCCGGTTGCGTAACCGGGGCCCTGCCGTGAGCGTTGACACTGCGGATGGTTAATCTGCTGATCAGTCAGTTGCGGTCGCTCATGGGGTTGGGAGGTCGACATGGCGGCGCTTGCCTGGTTGCTGATTCCGCTGGTGGCCGCGATCGGTGCCGGTCTGTGGGGCAGTTGGGCCGGTCGGAATCGCAAGGCCGCGGGAGACGGTGTCGAGCTCGCCGGATACACGCGCTTCCGTGAGGCCATGGAGCGGACGGACGTACGGGAGAAGTCCCACTCCGACGCGGTCTGAGGTCGACGGTCCGTCCCTCGCGCGTGGACACGACGTGTCCAGGCGTTCGAGGGGCCGTACCGCGGACCCGGTCCGCCGGGACCACGCTCCGGGCGGTCGGGAACCCTGCGGAACACGGCGCGGCAACGCCCGGAACACGGCATTCGCGCCGTTCGGGCGTGTTCCGGGGTCACCACGTACGGACGGCCCCGACGGTGCGCTTACACCACCGTCCCGTACTGTCGTTCCATGCCACGCCGCACCGCGACGATGCTCGCCTCCACTCTGATCCTGATCGCGCTCCTGTGCGCGGGAGTGTTCATCAAAGTGCCGTACTCGGAGATGTCACCGGGTCCCACGGTGAACACACTGGGTGATCACGACGGCGAGCCGGTGCTGCAGATCTCCGGCCGCAAGACGTACCCGACGACCGGGCACCTGAACATGACCACGGTCCGGGTCACGAGCGCCGACTACAACATGAACCTCGTCGAGGCCGTGTACGGATGGCTGGCGCACGACAGCAAGATCGTGCCGCACGACACGCTGTACCCGGACGGCAAGACCGAGCAGCAGTCGACGCAGGAGAACGCCGAGGAGTTCAGCCAGTCCCAGGAGAGCGCCAAGGTGTCCGCCCTGAAGGAGCTGGGCATCCCGGTGAAGTCCTGGGTGATCGTCTCCACCGTCGTCAAGGACTCCCCGTCCGAGGGACGGCTGCACGCCGGTGACGTCATCAAGGCCGTCGACGGGACGGTCGTGAAGGCGCCCGACGACGTCGCGAAGCTCGTCACCAAGCACAAGCCGGGCGAGAAGGTCGTGTTCACGATCGTGCCCGCCAAGGAGCAGGCCGCCGCCACGAAGGAGCACACGACGGCGACCGCGACCAAGGACGTGGCGATCACCACGGCCAAGTCCGACGACGACGGCACCGACCGTGCCATCGTCGGGATCTCGGCCGGGACCGACCACACGTTCCCGTTCACGATCGACATCAAGCTCGCCGACGTCGGCGGTCCGAGCGCGGGTCTGATGTTCTCGCTGGGCATCGTCGACAAGCTCACTCCGGGGAACCTCACCGGAGGCAAGTTCGTGGCCGGCACCGGCACGATCGACGACAACGGCAAGGTCGGCCCGATCGGCGGCATCGACATGAAGACGGTCGGCGCGCGCAACAAGGGCGCCCGGTACTTCCTGACGCCCAAGGACAACTGCGCCGAGGCCGCCAAGGACACCCCCGGCGGACTCAGGCTCGTCAAGGTCGACACCCTCGACGACGCGATGAAGGCCCTCAAGGACATCAGCGCGGGCCGGACCTCCGACCTGCCCAAGTGCTCCACCAAGGGCTGAGGAACACCGCCCGGGGCCCGAGGGCCGCCGATCGAGGGCCGAAGGACACCGCTCGTCCGTGACCGGGGGCGCTCCGCGACACGCGGGGCGCCCCCGGCCACGTCCGTGCGCCGATCAGTCCGCGAACGTCGCCGACAGCGCCTCCGCGAGGCCCGGGACGAGACCCGCGCCCGTGAGCACCTCGGTCGCCGCGTCCTTCTCGCGCAGCCGCAGCGCCGAGTCGCGGGTGCCGTCGCGCAGGACACCGACCGTCATGCGCACCTCCTGGCGGTCCGGGTGCGCGGCGACCCACTGGGTGAGCTTCTTGCCGCTCAGACCCTCCGGGACCGAACTCTCGGCGGACGGCGGCAGCATCAGCCGCTCGACGGTGAGCGCGCAGCCGACGACGGCGTCGGGCCAGGCGATGGTGCCGAGGAACTCGTCCAGCGGCTTGCCGGCGGGGATCTCCTCCTGCTCGACGGGGGTGAGACCGATGGTCTCCTGTTCGTGCTCCAGGCCGAGCTGAGCGGCCAGGCCGGGTTCCTGGGACCGCAGCCGTGCGGTGTCTACGAGGGCGAAGAGGCGGGCGGGCTGGTCCCAGCCGAGGCCGGATGCGTACTCGTCGATCTCGAGTACGGCCCGGGTCAGGGGGCTCGCTGCCATGGGAGTGTTGGACATGGTCACAATCCTGCCTCGTTCGTGACCTGAATCGGGAACCGAGTAAAGCGTGAGTAAGTTGCATAGATGAGGCTCCCCGATCACGGAGCCTTGCTGACGGTCCACCGACATGGGGGCCTGACGGAAACGACAGCGACTTCGAGGTGCGCACCTTGGCTTTCCAGATGCCGGACCGCGGCGGAGGCCCGACGGGGTCACGGATCAGAGTGGGCCGGCCGTCCCGGCGTGTCCGGACCCTGCTCATGACACTGGGCGTGCTGGCCGTCCTGGCCATGGCGTTCGTCATGTTCGCGGGGTTCTGGACGGACTGGCTCTGGTACCGCTCGGTCCACTATTCGTCGGTCTTCACGACCACCCTGTGGACGAAGATCGGGCTCTTCTTCGTCTTCGGTCTGCTGATGGCGGCCGCGGTGGGCTTCAACATCTGGCTGGCGCACCGGCTGCGCCCGCCGCTGAGCGCCATGTCGATGGAGCAGCAGAGCCTCGACCGGTACCGCATGGGCATCGCGCCCTACAAGCGCTGGCTGCTGCTCGCGATCACGTCCCTGGTGGGGCTGATCGCCGGCGCGTCCGCCTCGGGCCAGTGGCGCACGTGGCTGATGTGGGTGAACGGAGTCCCCTTCCACCAGAAGGACCCCCAGTTCCACCTCGACGTCTCGTTCTACGCCTTCGACCTGCCCTGGTACCGCTTCCTGCTCGGCTTCGGCTTCGCGGCCGCCGTGCTCTCGCTGATCGCCGCGGCGCTCACGCACTACCTGTACGGCGGTCTGCGGATCACCAGCCCCGGAGCGCGTGCCACGGCCGCGGCCACCGGACACCTCTCGGTGCTCCTCGGTGTCTTCGTCGCCCTGAAGGCGGTCGCCTACTGGCTCGACCGGTACGGACTCGCGGTGAAGTCCAGCGACTTCAAGGCGACCGGCAACTGGACGGGTCTGCGGTACGTCGACGCGAACGCGTACCTGCCCGCCAAGACGATCCTGTTCTGCATCGCGGTCATCTGCGCGCTGCTCTTCTTCGCGACGCTGTGGCGGCGCACCTGGCAGCTCCCGGTGATCGGCTTCGGCCTCATGGTGCTGTCGGCCGTCCTCATCGGCGGTCTGTACCCCGCGATAGTCCAGAAGTTCCAGGTCGAGCCCAACGAGCAGGCCAAGGAAGCGCCGTACGTCGAGAAGAACCTCAAGGCGACCCGCGAGGCGTACGGGATCGACGGCACGGTCGTGCAGGACTACGCCGGGGCGAGCGACACCAAGGACAAGGCCGAACTGCGTGACGACGCCGACACCGTCGCGAGCATCCGCCTGATGGACCCGAACATCGTGTCGCCGACGTTCCAGCAGCTCCAGCAGGTGCGGAACTACTACGGCTTCCCGTCGAACCTGGACGTCGACCGGTACAGCAAGGACGGCAAGGAGCAGGACACCGTCCTCGGTCTGCGCGAGCTGAACCTGGCGGGCATCCCGAAGAACAACTGGATCAACGACCACTTCCGTTACACGCACGGATACGGCGTCGTCGCGGCCAAGGGCACCACGGCCGACAGCGAGGGGCGCCCGGTCTTCACCGAGTACAACCTGCCGTCCAAGGGCGACCTCGGCTCGTACAAGCAGCAGATCTACTACGGCGAGAAGACCAGCCAGTACTCGATCGTCGGCGGTCCCCAGAAGGAGATCGACTACTCCGACGACAGCGGTGAGAAGACCACCAGCTACAAGGGCAAGAGCGGGGTCAGCCTCGCCAGCCCGGTCAACCGGGCCGCGTACGCGGTGGCGTTCGGCGAACCGCAGATCCTGTACTCGGGCGCGATCGGCGAGGGTTCGCGGATCCTGTACAACCGCACGCCCAAGGAGCGGGTCGAGGCGGTCGCCCCCTGGCTGACCATCGACGGCGACGCCTACCCGGCGGTCGTCGACGGGAAGATCCAGTGGATCGTCGACGCGTACACCACCACCAACGGCTATCCGTACGCCTCGCGCACCACGCTCGGCGACACCACGGCGGACTCGCTGACGGCGGCCAACAACCAGCGCGCGGTGGTGGCCCAGCAGAACCAGGTCAACTACATCCGCAACTCGGTGAAGGCGACCGTCGACGCGTACACCGGCGCGGTCAAGCTCTACCAGTGGGACACCAAGGACCCGGTCCTGAAGACCTGGATGAAGGCGTTCCCGGACACGGTGGAGACGAAGAAGTCGATCTCGCCGGAGCTGATGGCCCATCTGCGGTATCCGCAGGACCTGTTCAAGGTCCAGCGCGAGCTGCTCACCCGCTACCACGTGAAGGACGCCCAGACGTTCCTGAGCGGCAGCGAGGTGTGGCAGGTCCCGGACGACCCGACCAACAAGTCGGGCAGCGCGGTGCCTCCGTACTACCTGAGCATGAAGCTGCCGGGGCAGTCGTCGCAGGCGTTCTCGCTGACGACGACGATGACACCGAACGGCCGGGACAACCTCAGCGCGTTCGTGTCGGTCAACGCCGAGGCGGGGACGCCGGGTTACGGAAAGATCAGTGTTCTGAAACTGCCGACCGGCAGAACGGTCGACGGACCCAAGCGGGTGCAGAGCCAGTTCAACTCCGAGCCGTCCATCGCCGAGTCCATCAGGCTCCTCAGAGGCGGCGACTCGGAGGTCGAGTACGGCAACCTGCTGACCGTGCCGCTCGACGGCGGACTGCTCTACGTGGAACCGGTCTACGTCCGCGGTGGCGACCTCAAGTACCCGCTGCTGCGCAAGGTGTTGGTGACCTACGGAGGCAGCACCGCCTTCGAGGACACCCTGGGCCAGGCGCTCAACAAGGTGTTCGGGGCGGAGAGTTCGACGTCGCCGCCGGACGAGAGCACCACGAAACCGCCGACGTCGAGCAACCCGACGGTCCAGGCCGCGCTCGCCGACGCCCAGAAGGCCTTCGACAAGGGCCAGGAAGCCCTCAAGAAGGGCGACTGGAAGGCGTACGGCGAGGCGCAGAAGGACCTCGAGGACGCGCTGAAGCGGGCCGAGGACGCACAGACCAAGGCGGACAAGACCGCCGGCGGTTCCGGTGCCGACAGGTCGGCCGACAAGAGCACGGACAAGAGCACGGACGAGGCCGGCAGTCCCAGCGCCGGCCCCAGTCCGAGCGGCAGCCCGAGCAGTGAGAAGAGCCCGGGAAGCGGCTGATCAGAGGCCGTCCCGCGCCGTGGTACGGTTGAGTCACAACGGCGCGGGGTGGAGCAGCTCGGTAGCTCGCTGGGCTCATAACCCAGAGGTCGCAGGTTCAAATCCTGTCCCCGCTACTCAAGTCGAAGGCCCGGATCCAGTTCATGGATCCGGGCCTTCGACGTGTGACGCCACGCCGGGGTGCGCCGGTGACCTGCCGACTCGTATCAAGTGCTACGACATGCGAGGGGAGTTGAGCGTTCTGTGTTTGACTTGTCTCTCTGTGGGCATGTCGACAAAACGCTGAAGTGACCTCACTGGCTGCGGTATACCAGGTGTACCCAGGTAGCAGGTGGTGCGACGATGGACGTTATGGGGGACAAGGCAACTCTGTTGGATACAGGGCGGTTTGCGCAGCCTGCCGACTTTGAGCAGCCTGCGGATCTCACGCAGCCTTCCGACCGGGACGAGACCGGCGAGGCTGCCGAGGAGGCGCGCCAGTGGTCGGCTGCGGAGGCCGGCGACGTCGAGGCGCAGAGCGTCCTCGGGGCCATGCTGCTGCGCCGCGGCGATCTCGACGCGGCCGAACCGCAGTTGCGCGCGGCCACCGCCGCGGGGGACCGTGCCGCCGCCAACAATCTGGGTGTCCTCCTCTACCAGCGCGGATACGCCGACGAAGCCGCCGGATGGTGGCGGATCGCCGCCGTCGCCGGCAGCGCCGCCGCCGCCCACGCGCTCGGCCGGCACCACCGCGAGCGCGGTGACGAGCCCGCCGCCGAGTACTGGCTGCGCCAGTCCGCCGAACAGGGTCACGCCCTGGGCGCGTACGCTCTCGCCGATCTGCTGGAGCATCGTAGCGACGTGGGTGCCGAGCAGTGGATGCGGGCCGCCGCCGAGCGCGGGCACCGCGAGGCCGCGTACCGGCTGGCGCGCACGCTCGACCGCAAAGCCCTGGATTCGGGCGAGGCCGTGGGCGACAACGGTGTCATCGGCGCCGCGGGACAGGCCGCCGAGCAGTGGTACCGGCAGGCCGCCGCGCGCGGGCACCGCAGGGCCGCGCTGCACCTCGGGGCCATCCTGGAGAAGCGCGGCGACCTCAAGGAGGCCGGGCGCTGGTATCTGACCTCCGCCAAGGACGGCGAGGCGCGTGCCGCCTGCGCCCTCGGGTTCCTGCTGCGCGACGCCGGCGACCCCGACAGTGCCGCGGTCTGGTGGCTGCGGGCCGCCCAGGACGGGGACGGGAACGCCGCCAACGCGCTGGGCGCGCTGCACGCCGAGCGTGGTGAGACCCAGACCGCCGAGCGGTGGTACCGCGCCGCGATGGACGCGGGCGACGTGAACGGCGCGTACAACCTCGGGCTGCTCTGCGCCGAGCAGGGGCGGACCGCGCAGGCAGAGCAGTGGTACCGCAGGGCCGCGTACGCCGGTCACCGCGAGGCCGCCAACGCCCTGGCGATCCTGCTGCTCCAGGTCGGTGACGCGGCCGGGGCCGAGCCCTGGTTCTCCAAGGCCGCGGAGGCCGGCAGCGTCGACGCCGCGTTCAACCTCGGCATCCTGCACGCCGGGCGCGCCACCGAGAGCGACGACGCCGCGGCCCTGCGGTGGTACGAGCGCGCGGCCGCGGCCGGTCACACGGAGGCGGCTCTCCAGGTCGGTATCGCACGGCTGCGGGAGGGCGACGAGCCCGCCGCCGAGCGGCATCTGCGGTGCGCCGCCGGAGGGGGCAGCGCCGAGGCGGCCTACCGGCTCGCCACCGTGCTCGACGCCCGGCGGCCTCCGGTGCCCGCGCACGAACTCGGGGAGCCCGCGCAGGAGAAGAGCGAGTGCGAGGAGTGGTACGAGCGGGCCGCGTCCCAGGGGCACCGGCGTGCGCAGGTGCGGGTCGGGATGCTGGCCGCGGCGCGGGGCGACGTGGTGGAGGCGGCGCGTTGGTACCGCGAGGCCGCCGAGGCCGGGTCGCGCAACGGCGCCTTCAACCTCGGGCTGCTGCTGGCCCGCGAGGGCAGTGAGCCGGAGGCGGCGCTGTGGTGGACCCGTGCGGCCGACGCGGGCCACGGACGGGCGGCGCTCCGGCTGGCGCTCGTGTACGCGCGGCGCGGGGAGCTGGCCGAGGGCCAGCGCTGGGCCGACCGGGCCGTGTCGCTGGGCCCGCCGGAGGTCGCGGAGCGGGCGGCACGGCTGCGGGACGCCTTGCGCGAGGAACTGTCGGCGTGAGGACGGGCCGCTCGGCGGCCGGTCGAGCCTGACGTCGACCGGCTCCGGAGTGGCCGTCCGGACCCCCTGTTAATGGATTTGCGCGGGCCACGTTCTTGACGTACTGTTCAGTTCATCGACGCGGGGTGGAGCAGCTCGGTAGCTCGCTGGGCTCATAACCCAGAGGTCGCAGGTTCAAATCCTGTCCCCGCTACTGAAGGCCGAGGGCCGGAATCCGAAAGGGTTCCGGCCCTCGGTTCGTTTGCAGGGGCGTGCGGAAACGCGACAGCGAACAGTGAACCGCGGAGGCGAGCAGCGAACGCGACAGCGAGCGGCGAACCGCGGAAGCCAATGCGGCAGCAGACGGTGAACCGCCGGAGCGAACCATCAGGGGACAGCGGAGGCCGGCTCCCCTGAGGGGCCGGCCGTGTGGACCTCGGTGTGCCGACGGGCCCTAGGCCGCGACGGCCGCGCAGTCGGGGCAGACGCCCCGGTAGGTCACCTCGACGTCCGAGACGGTGAAGCCGAAGCGTTCCGAGTCGGGGAGGTCGCCGAGCGGGTTGCCGATCGGGTGGACGTCGCGGATCGCCCCGCATCGCGCGCACACCAGGTGGTGGTGCGGACGGTGCGCGTTCGGGTCGTACCGCTTGGCGCGCTTGTCCGTGGCGACTTCCAGCACCTCGCCGAGCGAGACCAGCTCGCCCAGCGTGTTGTAGACGGTCGCCCGGGAGATCTCGGGCAGCTTGGCGACGGCGCGGGCGTGCACCTCGTCGGCCGTCAGGTGGACGTGGTCGCCGTCGAGGACCTCGGCCACGACACGTCGCTGCGCCGTCAGGCGCCATCCGCGTCCGCGCAGTCGTTCCAACAGGTCACTCATACAGGTCAGCGTAACAGCAGGTGAACCAGATCCCGAACAGGTGTGATTTTAGATCTTGCCCTGACTTGGACAATGTCCACGGCTGTCGCGAGCCACGAGCCCGGTGTTCCTGCGACGGACGGCGGGCCTGAACCCCTCCGGTCCGGAAGGGGTTCAGGCCCGCCGGGGGATCAGGCCGGCACCTGCTGCCGGACGGGGGCCCAGCAGCGGATGATGTCGCGGACCGAGACGATGCCCAGCGGTCCGCTGCCGTCGAGCACGATCAGATGCCGGAAGCCGCCGTGCGACATCGCGGCCGCGGCCTCCTCCAAGGTCCAGGTGGGCGCCGCGAAGACGACGTCGGTGGTGGTGTGGCTGCCCGCGGTCTCCGAGTCCGGGTTCTGGCCGTGGGCGAGGGAGTTGAGGATGTCGCGCTCGGTGAGGATGCCGAGGCCGGAGGAGTCCTCGTCGAGGACCACCGCCGCGCCGACGTGACGTGCGGACATCAGACGGGCCGCCTGTCGGAGGGTGTGTGTCGGGCCGATGGTGAGGACCACCGTGCTCATGGCGTCGCGGACGAGCATGGTCTGGAGCCACCTCCTCGGTGAGCCGCGGGCTCTCCGGCTCCTCCGGGGAGCGCAAAGAGAAGCGGTTCACAAGTTCACAAGTGGGGGAGCTCTCAGAGTCGCAGTTAAAGAGAGGGTCAACAAGGGGGCGCGTGCCGCGAGTTCGGGGGCGCCCGGGGTTGCTCATCAGCCCCGCGCTCGGACAGGGCTGCTCAGACGCCCCGTGGACACCGGCGGGGGCGGTTCAGTTGTCCGGCCCCCGGACGAGTTGTCCAGCGGGCCGTGACCACGTGCCGTGCCCCGGGCCGGCCCGCATCGCCTGCCGCGCGCCCGGTCGGGCCCGGTCGGGCTCGGTACGGACTCGGTCGGGCTCAGCTCACCGTGGCCCGACGCGCCCCGGAGTCCGGCTCACCCTGCCCCGACGCGCCGCCAGGCCCAGCCCCGTTCACTTGAGCCCGAGCTTCACGACCAGGCCCCCCGTCCGCGCCACCTCGTTCGTGATCTCCGTCTTCCCGTGCAGGCTGATCCGCACCGAGTACGAGGCCGAGCCGCCCGGCACCCCCGTACGGCCACCGGGAACACGCACCGCGCGAAGGTGTCGTAGGCGCCGCTTCCCAGCGACCCGGTCGCGACGACCCGGCCCGCCGAGTCGAAGACGGTCACCGGGGCGCCCTTCGCGAGGTCGCCGTACTCGTGATCGCCGGCGCACGACCCCGAGGCGCCGGGATCGCCCGCGACCTGCACCTGTCCCACCAGCGTGAACGCCGGGTCGTCGGCGGGCCCGGACAGATTCCAGGCCAGCGCGACGGCACCCGCCCCGATCAGGATCCCGGCGGCCAGCCAAGCCGCCGCCCGGACTCCGCGCGATCGGAGCCCTCGGCCGGGTCCGGAGGACGACGGTGACGCGGTGGGCAGCGGAGCGGGCCGCTCGGCGAGCGATTCCTCAGGCATGTCCGCAGCATGGCATCGCGCGACCGCGATGTGAGTCACCGTCACATCACGCCCACCGCCCGCCGGTCAGTAGCGCTGGTTCAGATATCCCAGCATCTCGTCGTGCAGGAGGCCGTTCGATGCCGCCGCGTTGCCGCTGTGGGGGCCGGGGCGTCCGTCGAGGCCGGTGAACATGCCGCCCGCCTCGGTCACGATGATCGCGTTCGCCGCCATGTCCCAGAGCGACAGCTCGGGTTCGGCGCAGATGTCGACCGAGCCCTCGGCGACCATCATGTACGGCCAGAAGTCGCCGTAACCGCGGGTGCGCCAGACCGCCTTCGTGAGATCGAGGAAGCCGTCCAGACGGCCCTGGTCCTCCCAGCCGGACAGCGAGGAGTAGGCGAAGGACGCGTCGGCCGTCCGCGAGACGCTGGACACCTTCAGCCGGGTCGCGGAGGACAGGCTGCGGCCGGTGAACGCGCCGTGCCCCTTCGCCGCCCACCAGCGACGGCCCAGCGCGGGGGCCGAGACGACGCCGACGACCGGCTGGTAGCCGCCCTCGCCCGCCTCCATCAGGGAGATCAGCGTGGCCCACACCGGCACACCGCGGACGTAGTTCTTGGTGCCGTCGATCGGGTCGACGACCCAGCGGCGCGGGCCCGTGCCCTCGATGCCGTACTCCTCGCCCAGGACCGCGTCACGCGGCCTGGCCCGCTGGAGGTGGCCGCGGATGAGTTCCTCGGCGGCCTTGTCGGCCTCGCTCACCGGCGTCATGTCCGGCTTCGTCTCGACCTTCAGGTCGAGTGCCTTGAAGCGGTCCATCGTCGCGGCGTCGGCGGCGTCCGCCAGGACATGGGCGAGGCGCAGGTCATCGCGGTAGTCGGGCATGGGTGAACCGTATCTGCCCGCGTCGGGACGGGGCTACACAGGACCGCCGGGCGATCACGGGGACGGCCGCCCCCTCGGGGCACGGTCCCGGGGCTCGTGCCCGGTCCGGCCGCGCGTGGCGTCGGCCGCGCGCCCCTCGGGACCGCCGCGACCCCTTGACAGTGCTCCCGCACGCGTCAAACCTGGCTCCAGAGCCGCTCGCCCCGAGGAGGCGATGATGCCCGCAGCGCGCGAATCGCTCTTGGACGCCGCCTATACGGCACTCGCGCGCAGGCCGTGGTCCGCGGTGCGGATGGTGGACGTGGCCGCGGTGGCCGGTGTGTCGCGCCAGACGCTCTACAACGAGTTCGGGAGCAAGGAAGGCCTCGCGCGCGCCCTCGTACGACGGGAGGCCGACGCCTATCTCGCCGGTGTCGACCGGGCCCTGGCCGCGCACACGGACGCGCGGGACCGGCTGGCCGCGACCGCCGAGTGGACCACGTCGACGGCCCGCAGCAACGCGTTGGTACGGGCGATGCTGACCGGCTGCTGGAGCGAGCGGCTGCCCTCGCCCGCGCTGTCCCCGGTGCCGTCGTCGTCCGTGGTGCCGGCGCAGCGGCGGGCCGACGGGCCGCTGCCCTCGCCCGCCGACTTTGTGACCCTGGTCCGCGACCGCGCGGTCGCCGCGCTCGCCCTGTCCCGGGCGGACACCCCCGAGGCGGCACGGGCCTGCGAACTGGTGGCCAGGCTCGCGCTGTCGTGTGTCGTCGCGCCGCCCGCCCGGGGCGGTGTCACGGAACTGGTCAGAACAGCGCTCGCGCCGTCCCACCGGCTGGGGGTCTGAAGCGCGCCGACGCGCAGGGACGGACGGGCCCCGCCGGCTCGACGGCGCCCGGAGGGTGCGGACTCAGTGCGCCGACCCCGACAACTGGAGCCCGATGACGCCGATGATGACCAGGCTGATCGAGACGATCTTGAGGACCGAGACCAGGTCGTCGAGGAAGATCATGCCGTAGATGGCGGTGCCGGCCGCGCCGATGCCGGTCCACACCGCGTAGGCGGGACCGACGTCGAGCTTCTTCAGGGAGAGGGTCAGCAGACCGAAGCTGCCCAGGGCGAAGACGCAGAAGGCGACGGTCGGCCAGAATCTGGTGAAGCCGTGGGAGAGCTTCAGGCAGACGGCGAAGCCGGTTTCGAGCAGTCCCGCCACAACGACCAGCAGCCACGCCATTTCTTGTCCTCCCGCATCGCACGTCGACTGCTTCGGCTGGTCCGGACCGGCTCGGTGCGATTATGCATTCACCGACCCGGAGAAGCCCTTACCGACGGCGGGCGTACGCAAACACGGGGACGTCAGTCGCCCTCGTGGCGCTCCCGCGTGGCCAGCAGCCGGCGCAGCGAGTACAGCCGCTGCGGGTCCGCGTGGCCGTCGGCCACCCACTGGTCGAGCGCGCAGTCCGGCTCGTCGTGACTGCACGCGCGGGGGCAGCCCTCGGTACCGGGTTCCAGATCCGGGAAGGCATGGATGACCCGGGACGGATCGACGTGGTTCAGGCCGAAGGACCGGACCCCCGGGGTGTCCACCACCCAGCCGCCGCCGCTGCCCGCGAGCGGCAGGGCCAGCGCCGAGGTGGTCGTGTGCCGGCCGCGCCCGGTGACCGCGTTGACGTGACCGGTCGTCCGGCGCTGCTCGGGCGGCACCAGCGCGTTCACCAGAGTGGTCTTGCCGACGCCCGAGTGACCCACGAACGCCGTGATCCTGCCGTCCAGTTGCTCGCGCACCAGGTCGGCGGCGGCCTCGGTCCGCAGTTCCTCGCGGCTGGTCACCACGTACGGGATGTCCAGCGCGCCGTACAGCTCCAGGAACTTGTCCGGCGGGGCCAGGTCCGACTTCGTGAGCACGAGGAGCGGGGTCAGGCCGCCGTCGAAGGCCGCCACCAGGCAGCGGTCGATCAGACGGGGACGCGGCTCGGGGTCGGCGAGGGCGGTGACGATGGCGAGCTGGTCGGCGTTGGCGACGACGACACGCTCGTACGGGTCGTCGTCGTCGGCCGTGCGGCGCAGCACCGAGGTGCGGGGCTCGATGCGGACGATGCGGGCGAGGGTGTCCTTCTCCCCGGACAGGTCGCCCACGATGGCCACCCGGTCGCCGACCACCGCGGCCTTGCGGCCCAGTTCGCGTGCCTTCATCGCCGTCACGGCGCGGCCCTCGACCAGGCAGGTCAGCCGGCCGCGGTCGACCGTCAGGACCATGCCCTCGACGGCCTCCTCGTGCTTGGGGCGGATGTTCGTACGCGGACGGTTGCCCTTGCGGTTCGGCCGCTGGCGGATGTCGTCCTCGTCGGTGTGCTTGCCGTAACGGCGCATGATCCAGGTCCGCCCGTCAGTTCCCGAGCATCCCGGTCCACAGGTCGGGGAAGTCGGGCAGGGTCTTCGCGGTCGTCGCCACGTTCTCGATCTGGACGCCCTCCACCGCCAGCCCGATGATCGCTCCGGCCGTCGCCATGCGGTGGTCGTCGTACGTGTGGAAGATGCCGCCGTGCAGCCGGCGCGGCCGGATGTGCAGGCCGTCGGCGGTCTCGGTGACATCGCCGCCGAGTTCGTTGATCTCCTTGGTGAGCGCGGCCAGCCGGTCCGTCTCGTGCAGTCGCAGATGGGCCACGCCCCGCAGGGTGGAGGGGGAGTCGGCGAGCGCCGCGACCGCGGCGATGCCCGGGGTGAGCTCACCGACCTCGCCCAGGTCCACGTCGATGCCGTGGATGGCACCCGAACCGGTGAACTGCAGTCCGGCCTCGGTCAGTTCGCAGGAACCACCCATCTCGGTGAAGATCTCCCGCAGCCGGTCGCCGGGCTGGGTGGTGTGGGCGGGCCAGTCGGGGATCACAACCGTGCCGCCGGTCACCAGCGCCGCCGCCAGGAACGGCTGGGCGTTCGACAGGTCCGGCTCGATGATCAGGTCGCGGCCGAGCAGCGCGCCCGGCGTCACCCGCCACACGTTCGGCTCACCGCCCGACTCCGGGGTGTCCACCTGCGCGCCGACCGCGCGCAGCATGTCCACGGTCATCCGGATGTGCGGCATGGACGGGAGCGTCGAGCCGGTGTGCCGGACCTCGACGCCCTGGTTGAAGCGCGGGGCGGAGAGCAGCAGGGCGGACACGAACTGGGAGGACGACGACGCGTCGATCTCCACCGGGCCGCCGTCCACGGCGCCACCGCCGTGCACCGTCAGCGGCAGCGCGCCGCGGGCGTCGTCGTCGATCCGGGCGCCGAGCAGGCGCAGCGCGTCGATCACGCCGTGCAGCGGACGCTCGTACGACCGCGGGTCGCCGTCGAAGCGGATGGGACCGTCCGCGAGCGCGGCGACGGGAGGCAGGAAGCGCATGACGGTGCCGGCGTTGCCGACGTCGACCGTGGCCGGGCCGCGCAGGCCCGAGGGGATGACACGCCAGGCCTCGCCGGAGGCGTCCGGACCGGCCGCGACGGTCGAGCTGGAGGCGACGGTCTCCTCGATGCCGACGCCCATCGCGCGCAGCGCGCCGGCCATCAGCAGGGTGTCGCGGGAACGCAGCGGGCGGCGCAGCCAGCCCGGTTCGGAGGCCAGCGCGGCCAGGACGAGTGCGCGGTTGGTGACCGACTTGGACCCCGGCACGTGAACCGTCGCGTCGACGGCTCCGCTTGCGTGCGGGGCTGGCCAGAGGGCGGTGTGGGCGGGGTTCACGGTCATGCGCCCCACTTTAGTGGCAGGGCGCCGGGGGGCCGCGGGTCCGTCACCGCCGGTGACGCCCGCCCGGGGGAGCCGGGCGGGGCCTGTCCCGGGGCTGGCCCCGCCGGTTCCCGGCACAGCTCAGGGCATGTCGACCGGGGCCGGGGCCCTTCGAACGGCGCCGCGCCCCCGGAGGATCCGCGGCTCGCGGCTCACAGTTCCAGCAGCCAGCGTCCGCCGCCCATCAGGGAGCACAGCGACACTGCGTGGAAGAGGAAGAGCCACAGCCCAGCCGGTACGTGGGTCAGCCGCGAGAGCTGGTCGGCGTCGGAGTCGCCCGCGCCGCCGCGCCTCCGCTTGGCTTGGAGTTCGAAGGCCGGGCGGACGCCGCCGAGGAGCAGGAACCACACCACGGCGTACGCGAACGCGGCCTGTACCTGGGGTCCGGCGAGCCAGGACACCAGCAGGAAGGTGCCGCCGGTGAGGATCACGGTGAGCGCGCCGTACGCGTTGCGGATCATCACCAGCATGGCTATGAGCAGGGCCGTGGCCACCCACAGCAGCAGGGTGATGTGCCCGGCGCCGAGCAGCGCGGCGCCGCCGAGCCCGAGCAGCGGGGGAGCGGTGTAGCCCGCGGCCGCGGTGAGGATCATGCCGAGGCCGGTCGGCTTGCCGCGGCTGACCGTGAGGCCGCTGGTGTCGGAGTGCAGCCGGATACCGCTGAGGCTGCGCCCGGTGAGCAGGGCGACCAGGCCGTGGCCGCCCTCGTGGGCGATGGTGATGGCGTTGCGGGAGACCCGCCACACGGCGTGCGGGAGGATCGCCGCGAGGGCCGCGACCATGGTGGCGATCACGACCCACAGGTCGGGGTCCGGCTGGGTGCCGAACACCTCGTCCCACAGGGAGCTGAGCGAGGCCAGCGAGGTGGATGCGGTGCTGTCCATTGTCGGCGGTGGCTCCCTTTCGCGGCGCGGAATCTGGCAGTGTTGCACGTATGTGCGGACGGTATGCAGCCAGTCGTGGACCCGAGGATCTCGCAGCAACCTTTGAGGTCGAGAAGTGGGACCCCGAGGAGACCCTGGCGCCCGACTACAACGTGGCTCCGACCAAGGAGGTCTACGTCGTCCTCGACCGCCCTGTGAAGGACGCGGACAGCCCGAGACCGGTTCGCCAGCTCCGCAGGCTCAAGTGGGGACTGGTCCCGTCGTGGTCCAAGACGCCCGAGGGCGCCGCCCGGATGATCAACGCGCGCGCCGAGACGGTGCACGAGAAGCCCTCGTACCGCCGCGCCTTCAGCACCCGGCGCTGCGTCATCCCCGCCGACGGCTACTACGAATGGGTCACCGGCGGGGCGGAGCGCGAGCTGGAGGTCGAGGGCAGGAAGAAGCGGCCCCGCAAGCAGCCGTACTTCGTGACGCCGGCGGACGGTTCGGTCTTCGCGATGGCGGGACTGTACGAGTTCTGGCGCGACCGGACCCTGCCGGACGAGCACCCGCTGGCCTGGTGGGTGACCTGCTCGGTCATCACGACCGAGGCGGAGACGGCACCGCTCGCGGTGGGCCCCGCCGAGGGCCCGCGGGCCCTGGCCGACATCCACCCCCGGATGCCCCTGATGCTCACCCCCGACCGCTGGGACCACTGGCTCGACCCCGCCCGTACGGACCCGGACGAGCTCCGTGACCTGCTCGCGCCGCCGCCCACCGGGCTGATGCGCGCGTACCCCGTGTCCACCGCGGTCAGCAACGTCCGCAACAACGGCGCGGAGCTGCTGAAGGAGCTCGAAGGGCCCGAGGAGGGCACACTCTTCTGACGTGGCGAGGATCAGCGACGTGAGCGGGACCAGCGAGACCATCGAGACCGGTGCCGGTACGGCCCGGATCACCTGGCACGGGGCGGCGAAGGCGCGGCTCGTGCTGGCCGCGAGCCATGGCGCGGGCGGCGGCATCGAGGCCCGGGACCTGCGGGCCCTCGCGGAGGTGCTCCCCGCGCACGGGGTGAGCGTGGCGCTCGTCGAACAGCCCTGGCGGGTGGCCGGGAAGAAGGTGGCCCCCGCGCCGAAGACGCTGGACGTCGGATGGCGGGGGGTGTGGCCCGCGCTGGCGGAGCGGGGGCTGCCCGTGATCTCCGGAGGCCGCAGCGCGGGTGCCCGGGTCGCGTGCAGGACCGCGGTGGAGCTGGGCGCCGCCGCCGTGCTCGCCCTGAGCTTCCCCCTGCACCCGCCGGGCCGGCCGGAGAAGTCCCGCGCCGCCGAACTGCTCGGCGCCGGGGTGCCCACCCTCGTCGTCCAGGGCGGCAACGACCCGTTCGGCCGCCCGGAGGAGTTCCCGCAAGGCTCGTACGAGCTGGTCGAAGTGCCCTACGGAGATCACGGCTTCGCCGTCCCGAAGCGGGCTCCGCTCGGCGAGGAGGAGGCCCTGAAGATCATCACGGACGGTGTCGTGGGGTGGGCCGCGTCACTCGGGTGACGGCCGGGAATGCGGGGTGACGGACTTCTGTTGTGCGGATCAGACAGCACGCAGCGTGCTGCACCGTTCGTACGAGAGGAAGTCCGCCGCATGGGTTCGACCTTCTGCCCGAGCCGCAGCAGCCGCGCTGACCTGGACTGGACGGTGCTGCACGCGGGCAAGAACGCCCCGATTCGGGCGGCGGGCGGGCATGATGTTCGTCTATCCTCCGATTCCAGTGGGACCGGTCTCGGTCTCGCTACGTCGCTGGAGGAGGTGGGTCCGGTCACTGGGACCGACGCAGGGACCGAAAACGGCCAGGCGGAGCAGCCCGAGGGCCAGGGCACGAGCGACGCGACGGCGGAGACCTCCGCCGAGCGCACCGCGCGCTTCGAGCGGGACGCGCTCGAATTCCTCGACCAGATGTACTCGGCGGCCCTGCGTATGACACGCAATCCGGCCGACGCCGAGGACCTGGTGCAGGAGACGTACGCCAAGGCGTACGCGTCGTTCCACCAGTTCCGCGAGGGCACGAACCTCAAGGCGTGGCTGTACCGCATTCTCACCAACACCTTCATCAACTCGTACCGCAAGAAGCAGCGCGAACCCCAGCGCAGCGCGGCCGAGGAGATCGAGGACTGGCAGCTCGCGCGCGCCGAGTCGCACATGTCGACCGGCCTCCGTTCCGCCGAGTCGCAGGCGCTGGACCACCTGCCCGACTCCGACGTGAAGGAAGCGCTGCAGGCGATCCCCGAGGAATTCCGCATCGCCGTCTATCTCGCGGACGTAGAGGGCTTTGCGTACAAGGAGATCGCGGACATCATGGGGACACCCATCGGTACGGTGATGTCCCGGCTGCACCGGGGCCGTCGCCAACTGCGCGGCATGCTGGAGGACTACGCCCGTGACCGCGGGCTGGTCCCCGCCGGCGCCGGAGAGTCGAACGAAGCGAAAGGCTCGGGCTCATGAGCTGCGGAGAGCCGCACGAGACGGATTGCAGTGAGGTACTCGATCATCTGTACGAGTTCCTCGATCATGAGATGCCGGACGCGGACTGCACCAAGTTCGAGGTCCACTTCGAGGAGTGCTCTCCGTGCCTGGAGAAGTACGGCCTGGAGCAGGCCGTCAAGAAGCTGGTCAAGCGGTGCTGCGGCCATGACGACGTGCCCACCGACCTGCGGGCCAAGGTCATGGGACGCATCGATCTGATCCGCTCCGGACAGGCCGTGCCCGAGCACGACGTGACCGCGACGGCCCAGGAGTCCTGACCTCCGGCGGCCCTCCGTCGCGAGGGTCGCGCCGGCCGCGGCGAAAGTCTCCGGGCCCTCCGTTTATCACCCGAACGTGCTAATCCGCGGGCCTGGAGCCCGCGGATTCGTACATACCCGTCCCCGTCCTCTTCCTGCCGCCCTAGGCTCCGCCCTGACAACGGGGGAGGTACGGGGGAGGTTTCGGGGATGGGTTCGGTTCCGGCGTGGGCCCGTGCGTACGTGGCCGGTGTCGTCCTCCTGGCACTCGCCTGCCTGGCTCCCCTGCCGCAGGTGAGCGTGCCCTGGGAGATCGTCGCGCTGCTCGCCGTCCTGTACGCGGGCTGCGAGCGCCTCACCCTGCAGCTCCGGCCGCACGGAGCCGGCGCCCCCGGCGACACCACGCAGGGAATGGGCACCTTTCTCCCCGTGCTGCTGGCCGGCGCCTTCCTGCTGCCCGCGCCCGCCGCCGCCCTCGTCGCGCTGCCCGGGGCCCTGCTCGCCCGGATCGAACAGCGCCCGCGCGGCCCGCGCCGGATCTGGCGCGCCGCGCAGCTCACCCTCGCCGTCTGGGCCGCGTCCCGGACGTACGGGGCGCTCGGCGGCCGGAACGCGCTCGACACGCCCGACTTCCCGTACGCGCTCGTGCCCGCCGGGGCCGCCGTGCTCACCTTCTGCGCCGCGCTCACCGTGCTCGACGGCGGGATCCTCGCGCTGGCCGAACGCGCTCCGGTGCGCGGGGCCTGGCACGGACTCTTCGCGCGCTCGCTGGCCCCGGTCGCCGTGCACGGCCTCGCCGGACTGATGATGGCGGTGCTCTGGCGCAGCCCGTACGGACCTGTCGCCGCGCTCCTCGTCCTGCTGCCGATGTACGTCTCCTGCTGGGTCTTCGCCCAGTACCACCGTGAGCGGGCCGCCCACCAGGCCACCATCCGCGCCCTCGTCCAGGCCGTCGACATCAAGGACGGCTACACCCGCGGACACAGTGAGCGGGTCGGCCGGGCCTCCGTGATGATCGCCCGTGAGCTGGGCATGCACGACGAGCGGGTCGAGGTGCTGCGGTTCGCCGGCATCCTGCACGACGTCGGCAAACTCGGCGTCCCCACCCGGCTGTTGCGCAAGGACGGACCGCTGACACCCGAGGAGCGGCAGGTCATCGAACTGCACCCCGAGTACGGGCACGAGATGGTCCGCGGGATCGGGTTCCTCGGCGAGGCCCGCTCGGCGATCCTGCACCACCACGAGCGGCTGGACGGAAGCGGATATCCGTACGGTCTCGCGGGACCGCAGATCCCGGAGTTCGCCCGGGTGGTGGCCGTCGCCGACGCGTTCGACGCCATGACCTCGACCCGCTCCTACCGCAGGGCCCGCCCGGTCGGGGCGGCGCTCGACGAACTGGGGCGGTGCGCGGGGACGCAGTTCGACCCCCGGATGGTGGCGGCGCTGGTACGGGCCCTCGACCGGCACGGCTGGCATCCCGCGGTGACCGCGGACACCGCCCCGGCGGGCCTGCCCGGCCTGCCGCCGGCGCATCCGTCCGACACCGTCGGGAGGAGCGCGCCGTGAGCGCGACCGCCTCCCGGCAGGAGGCCCCCGCCCGCATCCCCCGTCCCGCGTCGGCGGGCGGAACCCCCGCCCTGCTCACCGCGGTGCGCGCCCTCGCCCTCGCCCTCAGCCTGCTCGCCCTCGGCGTCACCCTCTGGGAGGGCATCGACGAACGCGGCACGGCACTGGCCTTCGGCCTGCTCATAGCCGTCGGCGAGCTCGCCCGCTGGAGCGGGGCCGAACAGCGCGAGTCCGCGCCCCTCGGGGCCGCCGGAGCCCTCGCCTACGCGCTGCTCGGCGAGAACGCCGGGCACCGCACCGACCACGGCGTCCTCCAGGTCGTCGCCGTCGTGGTGGCGGCGGCGCTGATCGGCTGCGTCCCGCACGTGGCGCGGGGGGACGCGCCGACGCCCGACCATCTCGCCCGCCGCGTCCTGACCGTCGCCTTCGCCGCCGTCTGCTTCCAACCCCTCTACGACCGGGGCAGATTGCTGGAGTGGGGCGGCTCGGCCCAGGCCCTGCTGCTCGTCGCGCTGCTGGTCCTCACCACCCTGTGGGACGCCGTGCTCGCGGCGGCGACGGCCCACGCCCGGACCCGGTGGCCGTTCGGGCCGCTGCTGCGCGAGGAGCTGCGGGCCACCCTCGGGATCGGTTCGGCCGTGTGCGCGACCGGGGCCGTGATGGCGCTCGCGGTCGCGGTGGTCGGACTGTGGGCGCTGCCCGTCTTCTGCCTGCCGCTGCTGCTCACCCAGCTCTCCTTCCGGCGCTACGCGGCCGTGCGGGTCACCTACCGGCAGACGATCGCCTCCCTCGCGCGTGCGACCGAGATCGCCGGGTACACCCCGGCCGGGCACGCCCGCCGGGTCGCGGCCCTCAGCCGGGCCGTGGGCCGCGAGCTGGGCCTGTCCGAGCCCGACCTGACCGTCCTGGAGTACGCGGCGCTGATGCACGACATCGGGCAGCTCAGCCTGGTCGACCCCGTACCGGCGGGTGCCACGGCCGTGCTCCCGGCGGACGAGCAGCGGCGCATCGCGCTGCTCGGCGGTGCCGTCGTCCGGCAGACCGGGGTGGAGGCCGAGGTCGCCGTCGTGGTGGAGCGGCAGGCGGATCCGTACCGGGACCAGCCGGTCACCGCGCGCATCGTACGGACGGTGAACGCATACGAGGAGATGGCCCGGGCAGCAGGGCCCACAGGGCCGCTGACCGCGCTGGAGAAACTGCGGCTGGCCACCGCGCGCGACTACCAGCCCGAGGTCGTGGAGTCACTGGCCCGGGTCCTGTCCCGGGCCGGTCTGACCTTGCCCAGGGCTGGGTAACCCATGGGTAATGAGCGGCCGTCCGAAGGTACGTGGTTGGATGCGAGGGAGAGGGTGTCAGGGGGCGCCGGCCGGCCCGGGGCTGCACTGCCTCCCAGGGACTCTTCGAGGCACCGGCAGGCGGGCAACGCAAGAAACTGGCAGGCGGGAATCGTGAGGATCTTCGGCAAGGGACGACACCGGCCCTCCGCCTCATGGCGGCAGGCCACCGACCGTGCGTTCACGCTGATCGGCGACGGCCGGTACGAGGACGCGGGGGCGCTGCTGACACGTGCCGCGGACCTGGAGCCCTGGCTGTCCGAGTCCTGGTTCAACCTGGCCCTGCTGCACAAGTTCCGGCACGACTGGGAGCAGGCGCGGGCCGCGGGCCTGCGGGCCGTCGCCCTGCTCGACCGGGAGACCGGCGCACCCGACTGGTGGAACGTGGGGATCGCGGCCACCGCCCTGCAGGACTGGCCGCTGGCCCGGCGTTCCTGGCAGGCGTACGGGCTGCGCGTGCCCGGCGGCGCGGCCGTCTCCGGCGAACCCATGGGCATGGACCTCGGCAGCGCGGCCGTGCGGCTGTCGCCGGAGGGCGAGGCCGAGGTGGTGTGGGGGCGCCGGCTGGACCCCGCCCGCGTCGAGGTGCTGTCGATCCCGCTGCCGTCCTCCGGACGCCGCTGGGGCGAGGTCGTGCTGCACGACGGCGTTCCGCACGGCGAGCGGACCACCGCCGCCGGGCACGCCTACCCGGTCTTCGACGAGATCGAGCTGTGGGCGCCCTCGCCGGTGCCGACCTGGGTCGTCCTCCTGGAGGCGGCCACCGAGGAGGACCGGGACGCGCTGGAGCGGCTCGCCGCCGACGCCGGCTTCGCCGCGGAGGACTGGTCCTCGTCCGTACGGCTGCTGTGCCGGATGTGCTCCGAGTCCCGCATGCCCTCCGACGAGGGCGACGAGGAACACCTCGACCCGCACGACCACAGCGAGCCGGGGCATCCCGGTCCGCTCGGCCATCGCACCGACGGCCAGCTCTGGGTGCCCGAGCGGGAGTGCGGTCTCGCGGCACCGGCCTCGCTGGTGCGCGGCCTGCTCGACGGCTGGGTCGCCGACAGTCCGGACTCCCGCGACTGGCGGGATCTGGAAGAGGTCTGCTGAGCGCACCTTTAGGCTTAGTCGCAGAAAATCCCAAGGTCTGAGGAAGGCGTACGTCGTCATGGCGCAGCAGGACACCGATCAGCAGCACGTGGGCGTGCTCCCCGTGGACGACGACGGCTTCGTCATCGACACCGAGGACGCCGAGGAGCGCGAGACCGCCCACCGCGAGCGCGGCACCTCGCGTCCGATCACGGTGGTCGGGAACCCGGTGCTGCACAAGGAGTGCAAGGACGTCACCGAGTTCGGGGACGATCTGGACCAGTTGGTCGCCGACATGTTCGCGAGCCAGCGCACCGCCGAGGGCGTGGGCCTGGCCGCCAATCAGATCGGCGTCGACCTGAAGGTCTTCGTCTACGACTGCCAGGACGACCAGGGAGTGCGGCACGTCGGCGTGGTCTGCAACCCGAAGCTCGTCGACCTGCCGGCCGACCAGCGCCAGCTCGACGAGAGCAACGAGGGCTGCCTGTCCGTGCCGACCGCCTACGCGCCGCTCGCCCGCCCGGACTACGCCGAGGTCACCGGGCAGGACGAGAAGGGCAACCCGATCCGGGTGCGCGGTACGGGCTACTTCGCGCGCTGCCTCCAGCACGAGACGGACCACCTGTACGGCTACCTGTACATCGACCGCCTCTCCAAGCGCGACCGCAAGGACGCGCTGCGGCAGATGGCCGAGAACGAGCCGCGCTACGCGACCGTGGCGAACGACTGAGCCTCGGCTCGGCGGGCGCCCCGCGCCCCTGTGACATAAATTGACCGGCGTGACGCGCGGTCTCTCGTGGGTCCACTCGAACGGTGCCTGGACAGGTGATCCTCCTGACCAGGCACCGTTCGCATGTACGTCGTATGTTCGATCCCTTGTGCTCCTTCAGTGATCCAGATTCAGTCACACAAGGGGAGATTCTCGGCATGGTCGCGTAGTCAGTGGGCCAAATCCGTTCCCAGAACGGTCAGTTGTGGTGCTGAATAGGAAGTGCGGGGATACGCAACGGCGTGCGCGCCCGGCACAGCGGGAGGGGGCGTGACGTCAACAGGCGGCTGAGAGGGGTTTGTTCGTGCGTGCTTTCTCATACGGCTCTCCATCGACAGCGCTAGCGGTGCCACCGGCGCTCTATCTCCCGGTGATCGAGTCCGGGTTTCCCCGTCAACTGCACCCGTATTGGCCGAGGCTCCAGGAGAACACCAGGACCTGGCTGCTCGAAAAACGGCTGATGCCGGCGGACAAGGTCGAGGAGTATGCCGACGGCCTGTGCTACACGGACCTCATGGCGGGCTACTACATAGGCGCCCCCGACGAGGTCCTGCAGGCGATAGCGGACTACAGCGCGTGGTTCTTCGTCTGGGACGACCGGCACGACCGTGACGTCGTCCACGGCCGCGCGAACGCCTGGCGGAAGCTCAGGATCAGGCTCCACGCGGCCCTCGACACCCCCAGAGACCATCTGCACCACCAGGATCCCCTGGTGGCGGGGTTCGCCGACAGCATGGTGCGGCTGTACTCGTTCCTCGGCGAGCACTGGAACAAACGGTTCGCACGTGACTTCCACGCGGTGATCGACGCGTACGACCGGGAGTTCCGGAACCGGACCTCCGGCACCGTTCCCACGGTCTCGGAATACCTGGAACTCCGCCGGCTCACTTTCGCGCACCGCATCTGGACCGACCTCCTGGAACCGAGTGCGGGATGTGAACTCCCCGCCGAAGTGCGGCGGCATCCGGCATTCCGGCGGGCGGCACTGCTCAGCCAGGAATTCGCCGCCTGGTACAACGATCTGTGTTCGCTCCCCAAAGAAATAGCGGGCGACGAGGTCCACAATCTCGGGATCAGTCTCATTCACCATGAGGGGCTGACGCTCGAAGAAGCCGTCATCGAAGTGAGGCGACGGGTCGAGGAATGCGTGGAACAATTCCTCGACGCCGAGAAGGACGTCTCACGCCTCGCCGCATTACTCGACGACGGCACGGTCCGGGGAAAAGAGACGAGCATCGCCGTCAGAGCGTGCCTCGGAAACATGCGGAACTGGTTCAGCTCCGTGTACTGGTTCCACCACGAGTCGGGCCGGTACATGGTCGACAACTGGGACGACCGCTCCACACCCCCGTACGTCAACAATGAAGCGGCAGGTGAGAAATGACCGTCGACGCGGTACGACCCGAGGCGCCCGAGGTGGGGGAGCCGTCGGTCCCGCCCCTCGCCGGTGGTGGGCTGCCCGTCCTCGGGCACGGCTGGAAACTGGCCCGCGACCCGCTGGGCTTCCTCGCCCGGCTGCGCGACCACGGTGACGTCGTGCGGCTCAGGATGGGACCCAAGACGGTGTACGCCGTCACCACCCCCGCGCTCACCGGCGCGCTGGCGCTCAGCCCCGACTACGAGATAGGCGGCCCCCTGTGGGAGTCGCTCGAAGGGCTGCTGGGCAAGCAGGGCGTCGCCACGGCCAACGGGGCGCTGCACCGGCGCCAGCGCCGGACCATCCAGCCCGCGTTCCGGGCCGACATCATCCCCGAGTACGGCCCGATCATGGAGGAGGAGTCGAAGGCCTTCGCGGAGCGCTGGGAGAGCGGAGCGGCGGTCGACTGCACCTCCGAGTCGTTCCGTGTCGCGGTCCGTGTCGCCGCCCGCTGTCTGCTGCGCGGGCAGTTCATGGACGAGCGCGCGGAGCGGCTGAGCGTCGCGCTCGCCACCGTGTTCCGCGGCATGTACCGCCGCATGGTGATACCCGCGGGACCGCTCTACCGGCTCCCGCTCCCCTCGATACGCGCATTCGACCGCGCATTGGCCGATCTGCACGCGCTTGTCGACGAGATCATCGACGAGCGGCGGGCATCTGGTCAAAAGCCGGACGATTTGCTGACGGCATTGCTGGAAGCGAAGAACGACGACGGCGACCCCATAGACGAACAGGAGATCCACGACCAAGTCGTCGCGATACTGACCCCCGGCAGCGAAACCATCGCATCCACGATCATGTGGTTGCTTCAAGTGTTGACGGAACATCCGGAACAGGCGGACAAAGTGGCCGCAGAGGTCCGGTCCGTCGCAGGAGACCGGCCCGTCGGATTCGCCGACGTCCGGAAGCTGTCGCACACGAACAATGTCGTCGTCGAGGCGATGCGTTTACGCCCCGCCGTATGGATATTGACGCGGCGCGCGGTGGCCGAAACAGAGCTGGGCGGCTATCGGATTCCGGCCGGTGCCGACATCGTCTACAGCCCGTACGCGATCCAGCGCGACCCCCGGTCGTACCAGGAGCATCTGGATTTCGATCCCGACCGCTGGCTTCCGGAACGTTCCAAGGACATCCCGAAGTACGCGATGCGCCCCTTCAGCGTGGGCAACCGCAAGTGCCCGAGCGACCATTTCTCGATGGCACTGCTCTCCCTGGTCACCGCGACCCTGGCGTCCCGGTGGCGCTTCGAAGCGGTGCCCGGGTCCAGCGACACGACCCGCGTCGGCATCACGCTGCGTCCCCATGACCTGCGGCTGAGGGCCCGGCCGCGCCAGGTGGACCCGGCCTAGGCCGTCGGGGGGCCGGTCACCGGCCCTCGGAGCGCCGCGGCGCGCGTCCGGACCAGGCCCTCGGGCCACCGGACGTGCGCCGCGGCGGTCTCACGCCTTCGGTACGACGACGGTGACCGTCCATTCCTGGAGGCCCTTGCAGGACATGCGCGCCGGATCGCTCGGGCACCTCGGGCGGGACGAGGCCAGCGTGACCGTTCCCTCCGAGACGGCCCGGTAGGCGGCGGACGCGTCACCCGGCTGGAGGACGATCCCGCCGTTGGTGGCCGTCAGGGCGCCGCCCTCGCTCTTGACGGGTTTCCAGGGCCGGCTGGTGGTGCCGTCCAGCAGGACCCGGATCGTGTCGCCGGGGGCCAGACAGTACGTATGGCCCGTGTCGGCGGCGCCGAGCTGTGCCTTGGCCTTCGCGCAGGCCGGACCAGAAGGGGTCGGTGACGGCGAGACGGGCCCTTCGGACGGGGACGGGGACGGGGACGGGGACGGGGACACGGTGCCGCCGGTCGGGGACGGCGCGACGGTGCCGTCGGCGCCCGTGCCGCCGGTGCCCTGGGTGCCGCAGCCCGCCAGCAGCAGGGCCAGGGCGGCGAGGGCGATGGTCCGGGTGTGAGTCGTTCGACGCATGGGGTGGCCTCCTCGGGGGTTGGACGTGCCACCGGTGGATCAGGATCCCTCCCCGGGCACGACAGGGCCCCGGCCGCCTCGGCGACCGGGGCCCCGGCATGGCTCAGCCGGTCGTGACCGCGGTGTCGTCCACGACGAAGCTGGTCTGGAGCGAGGAGTCCTCGACGCCGCTGAACTTCAGCGTGACGGTCGAACCGGCGAAGGAGGACAGGTCGAAGCTCTTCTGGGTGTACCCGGAAGCCTTGTTCAGGTTGGAGTAGGTCGCGAGCGTGGTGGAGCCCGCGGTGACGGTGAGCTTGTCGTAGGCCGTGCTCGTGCTGGTCTCGGCCGTGTCGACGTGCAGGTAGAAGGTGAACGTGGCCTTGCAGCCGGAGGGGACGGTCACCGACTGGGACAGCGTGTCGGTGTGGGTCGAGCCGTATCCGTCGAGCCAGGCGTCGTACGAGCCGGCGTGCGTGGCCTCGCCGGTGTCGTTGGTGATGACCCCGCTGGTCTCGCTCCACACGGTGGCGCCCGACTCGAAGCCCTGGTTGCCGAGGAGCTGCGCCGAGGTGCACGTGCCGCCGCCCGAGGTGCTGACGGTCCAGGTGAAGGAGGCCGAACCAGAGGCGCCCGTGCTGTCCTTCGCCGTGACGGTGACCGCGTAGGTGCCCGCGGTGCTCGCGGTGCCGGAGATCAGACCGGTCGAGCCGATCGACAGGCCGGTCGGCAGCCCGGTCGCGCTGTAGGTGAGGGTCGCGCCCGCGCTGTCACTGGCCGAGATCTGCAGGCTCGCCGCGCTGCCCGTGGCCGTGGACTGGCTGCCCGGGTTGGTGACGGTCACGGTGTTGCCGGTGCTGGTGCCCGAGGTGAAGGCGGCGGTGCCGTTGGGGGTGCCCCAGCCGGTCGGGCCGTCGTAGCCGGTGCCCGCGGTGCAGAAGTACGAGGTGGAGCAGGAGCCGTTGTTGCCGCTGGTCACGTCGTACAGGTTCGAGGTGTGGGAGTAGGGGTACTTCGCCGGGTAGTCGGCGGAGCCGGGGGTGCCGGCCAGCGCGTACACGCCCGCGATGATGGGCGCGGAGGCGCTGGTGCCGCCGTAGACCGCCCAGCCGGAGCCGCCGTAGGTGTCGTAGACCGCCACGCCCGTGGCCGGGTCGGCCACGGCGGAGACGTCGGACTCCATGCGCTTGCTGCAGCCGGTGTCGGTCTGCCAGGACGGCTTGGCGTCGTAGGCGGAGCAGCCGGAGCCGGTGCCCTCGGTGCTGCTGGTCTTCCACACCGACTCGGTCCAGCCGCGGCTGTTGGAGGAGGTGCTCAGCGCGGTGCCGCCGACGGCGGTCACGTACTGGGAGGTCGCCGGGTACTCGGCGCCGTAGGCCTCGTCGCCGGAGGAGACGGTGATCGCGACGCCCGGGTGCTTGAAGTACGAGGTGTCCTCGCCGGTCTGCGAGGAGGACTCGGAGCCGCCCCAGCTGTTGGAGACGAACTTCGCGCCGAGCGCGACCGCCTCGTTCTCCGCGGCGCCGAGGTCGGAGTCGTTCGCGGAGTTCGCCTCGACGAGGATGATGCTGCAGTTCGGGCAGACGGCGCTGACCATGTCGATGTCGAGCGCCTCCTCACCCGCCCAGCCGGTGTCGTTCGTGGGCAGTGAGGTCGTCGAACCGGTCTGGCCGACCTGCTTGAAGCAGCCGTTGGCCTTGGTGCAGGCGGACAGGCCGAACTGGGAGCGGTAGGTGGCCAGGTCGGCGGCCGCGTTGGGGTCGTTGTACGCGTCGACCACGGCGACCGTCATGCCGGAGCCGCCCGTCGAGGGCAGGTTGTAGGCGCTGTGCAGGTTGGCCGGGCTGAGGCCGGACACCGCGGCGGCGGCGTCGGGGGAGACCTGGGCCGCGAGCTTCTGGGCTATGTCGGTGCGCCGCTGGGCGAAGCACGACATCCGGCCGGGCCGTGACGCCTCGGCGCACAGGTGCTCGGTCGCGACCTTCTGGCCGGCCCTGCCGGTCGCGTGGACCGTCTGCCGGGAGGGGTCGGTGAGGGCCCGGGCGTTCTGGGTGGTGCGCGACACGTGGGGGGCCGGTGCGGGCCGGGCGTCGGCGGGAGGGGCCGCGGCGAACCCGGCGACGCCGAGGGCCAGGGCGGGGAGGGCGGCGGTGAGCAGTCTTCGCAGGCTCCGGGCGGGTCTGCCGGAGGGGGTGGGGCGCTGGGAACGCATGGGGGTGTCGCCTCCATCGGTTCGAGGCCGGTGCCGCTCGGGCCCAGGTGGGGCCGTTCGTGGCGCCATGGCCGGAAGTGGGGTTCTCGGCGCTCTGAAACGGCAGCCTGTGACGCGCGTAGCACGAGCAGGGAGAGGTGCGTCATGGGCATGCCAAATCAGTCGTCCCGGTGTGCCGCGGTGCGTGGCGTGACGGGACGGCCAGAACGTAACCGGGGGGAGAGACGCGCGAACAGCCGTGCCGGAAGAACTTTGCCGCTCCATGGACGGGGATTGGCACGGCGATTGGAGGTGCGGGGGCAGTACGTGACGAAAGCCGGGCCGCAACAGGCGGCCCGGCTCTCATCAGTGACGAACGGTCAGAACTCCCCGAAGGCCAGAACTCCTCGAAGGCCAGAACTCCTCGAAGGTCAGAACGTCCCGACGATCAGAGCTCCCCGGCGATCAGAAGTCCTCGTCGAAGTCGACGCTGCCCTCCACCGCGACCTGGTACGCGGACGGCCGGCGCTCGAAGAAGTTGGTCAGCTCCTGGACACCCTGGAGCTCCATGAAGGAGAACGGGTTCTCGGAGCCGTACACCGGCGCGAAGCCCAGCCGCTGGAGGCGCTGGTCCGCCACGCACTCCAGGTACTGCCGCATCGACTCGGTGTTCATGCCCGGCAGGCCCTCGCCGCACAGGTCACGGCCGAACTGCAGCTCCGCCTCGACGGCCTCGCGCAGCATGTCCGTCACCTGCTCCTGGAGCAGGTCGTCGAAGAGGTCCGGCTCCTCCTTGCGGACGGTGTCGACCACCTCGAAGGCGAAGCTCATGTGCATCGTCTCGTCGCGGAACACCCAGTTGGTGCCGGTCGCCAGGCCGTGCAGCAGACCCCGGCTGCGGAACCAGTACACGTACGCGAAGGCCCCGTAGAAGAAGAGCCCCTCGATGCACGCGGCGAAGCAGATCAGGTTCAGCAGGAAGCGCCGGCGGTCCGCCTTGGTCTCCAGCCGCTCCAGCTTCTCCACCGAGTCCATCCACTTGAAGCAGAACTGCGCCTTCTCGCGGATGGAGGGGATGTTCTCGACCGCGTCGAAGGCCGCCGAGCGGTCCTCGGGGTCGGGCAGGTAGGTGTCGAGCAGCGTCAGATAGAACTGGACGTGCACGGCCTCCTCGAAGAGCTGACGGCTCAGGTACAGCCGCGCCTCGGGGGAGTTGATGTGCTTGTACAGCGTCAGCACCAGGTTGTTCGCCACGATCGAGTCGCCCGTCGCGAAGAACGCGACCAGCCGGCCGATCATGTGCTGCTCACCCGGCGTCAGCTTCGCGAGGTCGGCGACGTCCGAGTGGAGGTCGACCTCCTCGACGGTCCAGGTGTTCTTGATCGCGTCCCGGTAGCGCTCGTAGAAGTCCGGGTAGCGCATGGGACGCAGGGTGAGTTCGAAGCCCGGGTCGAGCAGATTCTTCTCGGTTGAGCTCATTACTGGCAGGCCTCGCAGGACTCGGGGTTCTCAAGGGAGCAGGCGACGGCGTCGGGGTCGGCCGCCTGCTGGACGGGGATCGTGGTCTCGGGCCGCGCCTGGGCCTGGGCCGCGCGGGCGATGCGCGTCGCGGGCCGGGACCGCAGGTAGTACGTCGTCTTCAGGCCCGACTTCCAGGCGTAGGAGTACATCGAGGAGAGCTTGCCGATGGTCGGCGTCTCCAGGAACAGGTTCAGCGACTGGGCCTGGTCCAGGAACGGGGTCCGGGCCGCCGCCATGTCGATCAGGCCGCGCTGCGGGATCTCCCACGCCGTGCGGTACAGGTCGCGGACGTCCTGCGGGACCCAGGTGAAGCCCTGCACCGAGCCGCTGGACTCGCGCAGCGCCTCACGGGTCTGCGCGTCCCACACGCCCAGCTTCTTCAGCTCGTCCACCAGATAGGAGTTGACCTGGAGGAACTCGCCGGAGAGCGTCTCGCGCTTGAACAGGTTCGACACCTGCGGCTCGATGCACTCGTACACGCCCGCGATCGAGGCGATGGTGGCGGTCGGAGCGATGGCGAGCAGCAGCGAGTTGCGCATGCCGACCTCCGCGATCCGCTGCCGCAGGGCCGCCCAGCGCTCCGGCCAGTTCAGCTCGACGTCGAAGTGGTCCGGGTGCAGCACGCCGCGGGCGGTACGGGTCTTCTCCCAGGCCGGGAGCGGTCCGTTGCGCTCGGCGAGGTCCGCGGAGGCCTCGTACGAGGCGAGCATGATCCGCTCGGCGATCCGGGTGGACAGCGCGCGGGCCTCGGGCGAGTCGAACGGGATCCGCAGCTTGAAGAAGACGTCCTGCAGGCCCATCGCGCCGAGACCGACCGGACGCCACTTGGCGTTGGAGCGGCCCGCCTGCTCGGTGGGGTAGAAGTTGATGTCCACCACGCGGTCGAGGAAGGTCACCGCGGTGCGCACGGTCTCGTCGAGCCGCTCCCAGTCGATGTCACCGCCGGTCACGAACGCGCCGAGGTTGACCGAGCCCAGGTTGCAGACCGCCGTCTCCCCGTCGTCCGTGACCTCCAGGATCTCGGTGCACAGGTTCGAGGAGTGGACCGTGTGGCCCGGCTCCGCCGTCTGGTTGGCGGTCCGGTTGGCGGCGTCCTTGAAGGTCATCCAGCCGTTGCCGGTCTGCGCGAGGGTGCGCATCATGCGGCCGTAGAGGTCGCGGGCCGGGATGGTCTTCCGGGCGAGCCCGGCCTCCTCGGCCTTGCGGTAGGCCGCGTCGAACTCGTCGCCCCACAGGTCGACCAGTTCCGGCACGTCGGCGGGGGAGAACAGCGACCAGACGCCGTCCTCGTTCACCCGGCGCATGAACTCGTCCGGGATCCAGTGCGCGAGGTTCAGGTTGTGCGTACGCCGGGCGTCCTCACCGGTGTTGTCGCGCAGCTCCAGGAACTCCTCGATGTCGGAGTGCCAGGTCTCCAGGTAGACCGCGGCCGCTCCCTTGCGCCGGCCGCCCTGGTTCACCGCGGCGACCGAGGCGTCGAGCGTCTTCAGGAACGGGACGATGCCGTTGGAGTGCCCGTTGGTGCCGCGGATCAGCGAACCGCGGCTGCGGATGCGGGAGTAGGACAGTCCGATGCCGCCCGCGTGCTTCGACAGCCGCGCCACCTGGTGGTAGCGGTCGTAGATGGAGTCCAGCTCGTCCAGCGGCGAGTCGAGGAGGTAGCAGGACGACATCTGGGGGTGCCGCGTACCGGAGTTGAAGAGCGTGGGGGAGGAGGGGAGGTAGTCGAGGCGGCTCATGAGCCGGTAGAGCGCGGCGACTTCCTCCACGGAGCGGACGGTGTCGTCCTCCGCGAGACCGGAGGCCACCCGCAGCATGAAGTGCTGGGGCCTCTCGACGACCTTGCGGGTGATCGGGTGCCGGAGCAGATAGCGGCTGTGCAGCGTGCGCAGCCCGAAGTAGCCGAACCGGTCGTCGCCCTCGGCGTCGATCAGCGCGTCGAGGCGGTCCGTGTGCAGCCGCACGAACGCGGCCGTACGGTCGGCGATCAGGCCCTCGTGGTGGCCGACGGCGACCGACTCGGAGAAGGTGGTGACGCCCTGGGAGGCGGCCTCGGCGGCGATGGTGATCGCGAGCAGCCGGGCGGCCAGCCGGGAGTAGGCGGGGTCCTCGGAGATGAGACCCGCGGCCGCCTCGGTGGCCAGTTCGCGCAGCTCGGCCTCGTCGGCGCGGGCGGACCGGCCGCGCAGCGCCGCCGCGGCGACCCGGCCGGGGTCGGCGTCGGGGAGGTCGGCGGTCAGATCCGTCAGGGTCCGCAGCAGCGCGGTCCCGGGACCGTCGGTCTCCACCGGGGCCTGCTGCGCGGTCACTGAAGCCGGATCGGCTGGCGCGATGGTCACGTGGGGCTCTCCTCGCTCGGCACGGGGCCTTACGGGGGGCACGGGGCACACGGGAGCGCTTTCGGGCAGCAGCGCTCCGCGTCCACCGGCCCATTCCGCGAGGCCCGGACGTCGTCGGCACCCGGGCCGGTCGGCCGGGGCGCGCTGTCGGCAGGTCCTCGGACTGACGCGAGTACGGGCACACGCAGACGCGAACACGCACAAGTACACCGTTGCGGGACAGTTCCGGATTCGCACCGGATTCCCCTGCGGCGACAGCGACCATGAGCATACATCTTGTGCCGGGCTTCGGGACTACCCCCACATGTTGTGTCCGCTCGATGTCCGAGAGCGCTACGGAGCGTGCTGGAGCGTCAACTCGTAAGTGAGCAGCCGGATGTCGTCGAGCTCCGGGAAGGGGTTCCAGTCGCGCTCCGGAGTGCGGGTGAAGCCGATGCGCTCGTAGAGCCGGTGGGCGCTGTGCATCGTGCGCTGGGTGGACAGCACGAGGCGCGCGCAGCCCTCCAGGGCCCGTGCCCGCGCCACGCAGGCGCGCACGAGGGCCTCGCCCGCGCCCCGGCCGCGCGCCTCCCGCGCGACCGCCAGCATCCGGATCTCGGCCTCCCCCTCGTGCGCCGAGTCGGCCATGGGGCTGCCGTCCGCCGCGAACGTGACACTGCCGAGCACCCGGTCCCCCTCGGCGGCCACCAGCACCTCGGCGACGGCCGCGCGCCCCGCGACGTCCCGCAGCCTCGTGAGGTACGCGTCGCTCTCCCCGAAGTCGAGCAGCCCGTCCCCGAGATAGGCCCGGGCCGCGATCTCGCCGATGACGGGGTACTCCTCGGGCCGCGCCGGCCGGATGACGATGTCCATGCGGGCGAGTGTGCCCGACCGGCACGGCGACGGGCCGCCGGTTTTTCACCGGTGGCCCGTCGTTCACGACTGTCCCGGCACCGGCCGGTGGGCCGGTCCCGTCCCGGAGCTCGCCTAGTGGGTCGCGTCCGCCGTGGCCGGCGGGAGTTCCGTCTCGACGCCCGGATCGCCGGAGTCGGCCGTGTAGTCCCCGGGCGAGGTCTCGTCCACGCCCTCCGGGGCCTTGAGCGCCCTGAGGACGAAGGTCAGGACGACGGCCACGGCCACGTTCAGGACGAACGCCGTCAGACCGATGTAGCCGATCTCCCCGATGCCGGGGATCTCCTTCGAACTGCCGCCGAAGTGCTTCTGCGTCGGGGAGGCCACGCCGTAGGCGGCGATCGTGCCGTAGAGCATCCCGACCGCCCAGCCGCCCAGCAGCGCCCAGCGGTGGAACCAGCGGGTGAACAGACCGCCGACCAGCGACGGGAAGGTCTGCAGGATCCAGATGCCGCCCAGCAACTGGAAGTTGATCGCGACGGTCTTGTCCATGGTCAGGACGAAGACCAGCGCGCCCACCTTCACCAGCAGCGAGACCAGCTTGGAGACCCGGGTCTCCTGGCGCGGGGTCGCGGCCGGGTTGAAGAAGTCCTTGTAGATGTTGCGGGTGAAGAGATTCGCGGCAGCGATCGACATGATGGCCGCCGGGACGAGCGCGCCGATGCCGATGGCGGCGAAGGCGACGCCCGCGAACCAGTCGGGGAACATGTTCTCGAAGAGCTGGGGGATGGCGAGCTGGCCGTTGGTGACCTTCACGCCCGCCGCGATCGCCATGAACCCGAGCAGGGCGAGCAGGCCCAGCATCAGCGAGTACAGCGGCAGGATCGTGGTGTTGCGGCGGATCACCTCCCGGCTGCGGCCGGACAGCGTCGCGGTGACCGAGTGCGGATACATGAACAGGGCCAGCGCCGAGCCGAGCGCGAGGGTGGCGTACGTCCACTGGCCCGCCTCGGCGGGGACGACCCCGCCGGCGCCCGCGGCCGTGTACTTGGCGCCCGCCGCCTTGAAGATCTCGTCGAAGCCGCCCAGCTTGATCGGGATGTAGATGATCGCCACCGCGATCACGATGTAGATCAGGGTGTCCTTCACGAACGCGATCAGCGCGGGTGCCCGCAGCCCCGAGGAGTAGGTGTACGCGGCCAGCACGCCGAAGGCGATGAGCAGCGGCAGGTCCTTGACGAACCAGTTGGTGCTGTCGCCGCCGCCCACGCCCATCACGTCCAGGACGGCCTGGATGCCGACCAGTTGGAGCGCGATGTACGGCATGGTGGCGAGGATGCCGGTGACGGCCACGGCGAGGGACAGGCCCTTGGAGCCGAAGCGGCCGCGCACGAAGTCCGAGGTCGTCACATAGCCGTGGCGGTGGGAGACCGACCACAGGCGGGGCAGGAAGGTGAAGATCAGCGGATAGACCAGGATCGTGTACGGCACCGCGAAGAATCCGGCCGCGCCCGCCGCGTAGACCGCCGCCGGCACCGCGACGAAGGTGTACGCCGTGTAGAGGTCGCCGCCGAGCAGGAACCAGGTCACCCAGGTGCCGAAGGACCGTCCGCCCAGGCCCCATTCGTCGAGGGTGTGCTCGTCGGCGGCCCTGCGCCAGCGTGCCGCCAGGAAGCCCATGACCGTGACGGCCAGGAAGAAGAAGATGAAGACGCCGAGAGCGACGCCGTTCACACCGTCGTTCATGCTTCCGCCCCCTCCTTCACGGAGGTGCGGGCCCGCTGGTCACGCTTCCACAACTGGTAGGCGATCACCGTCAGCAGGGTGGAGAGGGGTACCCACAGCAGTTGGTACCAGTAGAAGAACGGGACACCGATGAACGCCGGGTCGGTCTTTGTGTAGGAGCCGACCCACAGCATCGCCACGAAGGGCGCGAGCAGACAGAGGGCGATCACCACTCGTACCGGTGTCACCACGGGTGGTTTCACTTCGGGCAGGTCTGACATCGGGCGACTCCGTCCCCTCATCGATCACCTGGGTAACGCGCAGGCAATCTAGGGGACGGTCCGGCTTTAGGGAACACCGCAGCACGGACGGTGTGTGGAGGGTTCGTGTCGGGCACGGGGGTGTGTCCCGTGCCCGTGGACGGCTCCCGGTCGCTCAGTCCTGCGGGCGCTTGAGGCGGGCGACGAACTTGTACCGGTCGCCCCGGTACACCGAGCGCACCCATTCCACCGGCTCGCCCTGCCGGTCGAGCGAGTGGCGGGAGAGCATCAGCATGGGCAGGCCCACGTCGGTGCCGAGCAGTCCGGCCTCGCGCGGGGTGGCCAGCGAGGTCTCGATGGTCTCCTCGGCCTCGGCGAGGTGGACGTCGTACACCTCGGCCAGGGCGGTGTAGAGAGAGGTGTACTTGACCAGCGACCTGCGCAGGGCGGGGAAACGCTTGGCGGAGAGGTGGGTCGTCTCGATGGCCATGGGCTCGCCGCTGGCGAGGCGCAGCCGCTCGATGCGCAGCACCCGGCCGCCGGCGGTGATGTCGAGCAGGCCGGCCAGGGCGTCGTCCGCCGTGATGTAGCCGATGTCCAGGAGCTGCGAGGTCGGTTCGAGTCCCTGGGCGCGCATGTCCTCGGTGTACGAGGTCAGTTGGAGCGCCTGGGAGACCTTCGGCTTGGCGACGAAGGTGCCCTTGCCCTGGATGCGTTCGAGGCGCCCTTCGACGACCAGCTCCTGAAGGGCCTGCCGCACCGTGGTGCGCGAGGTGTCGAACTCGGCGGCGAGGGTGCGCTCCGGCGGTACCGGCGTACCGGGCGGCAGCGTCTCCGTCATGTCGAGCAGGTGCTTCTTGAGGCGGTAGTACTTGGGCACGCGCGCGGTACGGATGGGCGCCCCACCCTCGTTCTCCGCACTGCTGACGTCGGTGCTCATGCTCTGCCTTCCCGGCTCCGGATGCCGAAGCGACCGCCATGTCGTCGGCCACGGCTCACATCGTGGCACGGCTCGTCGTGCGGGTGTTCCCCGCACGCTCCGTGATCCCCTCTATATACCGTCGGCGTACCTGTTGGTCTAGTCCATCGCGAGGGGACGGTGCCGTCGAACTCGGTGCGGACCGGCCGGAAGTGGTTCCTTCGCAGGCCGCGAACGGGTCCGTAATTTGTGCCGCTTGGCTACTTAAAGGTCCTTGCATATGTAGGTCCCATAACGGCCGACTGGACGGGCTTACACACCCTTGACACCCCCCTAGGTCTAGGCCAAGCTCCCGGTACTGGTCTACACCATTGGTCCAGTCCCGGCCCCACGGGCGGTACACGGCGTATGTCACCGCGGGGAGCAGGGGGGTTTGTGGCATCCCTGAGGAGGGTGGCGTGAAGCGCAAGCTGATAGCCGCGATCGGTATCGCGGGCATGATGTTCTCCGTCGCGGCGTGCGGCAACGACGACAAGTCCGGGGGGTCGGACAAGGGCGCGGACGCCAAGGAGCTGACGGTCTGGCTCACGGTCGACGCGCAGAACAACTGGCCCGAGCTGGTCAAGCAGGCCGACACGGCGATCGAGGCGAAGCACCCCGGCATCAAGATCAAGCACGAGTACTACGGCTGGCCGGACAAGAACACCAAGCTCGACGCGGTCCTCGCCACCGACAAGGCGCCGGACGTGGTCGAGATGGGCAACACCGAGATGCTCGGCTACATGGTCAAGGGCGCCTTCGCTCCCCTCGACGCCTCGAAGTTCGACAACTCGGCCGCCTGGCTGGACGGACTCAAGGAGTCCGTGACCTACGACGGCAAGACCTACGGCGTGCCGTACTACGCCGGTGGCCGCGTCGGCAACTGGCGCAAGGACGTCGCCGCCTCGGCCGGCGTGAAGTCCACGCCGAAGACGTACGCGGAGCTCACTTCCGACCTGGACAAGATCCAGAAGAAGCAGGGCGCCAAGTTCAGCGCCTGGTACCAGCCCACCCGTGACTGGTACGCGGCCATGTCCTTCGTCTACGACGCCGGCGGCTCCATCGCGAAGGAGGAGGGCGGCCAGTGGAAGGCCAACCTCTCCTCGCCCGAGTCGGTCAAGGGACTCAACGAGTTCAAGACCATCGTCGACAAGTACATGCACGGCGACAAGACCAAGGACGAGTCCGACCGTTACATCGTCTACGGCCAGGGCAAGTCGGGCATGATCTTCGGCGCCGCCTGGGAGGGCGCGACCGCCGAGGACCCGAAGAGCGACAAGACCGGCAAGCTCAAGGGCAACCTCGAGAACTTCGTGATGCCCGGCCCGTCCGGCAAGAACCTCCCGGTCTTCCTGGGCGGCTCCGACCTCGCCGTCCCGGTGAAGTCGAAGGCGCAGACGGTCGCCGCCGAGTGGATCAACGCGTTCACCGGCGCCAAGGGCCAGAAGGTCCTGATGGGCAAGGGCAACCTGCCCAACAACAAGACCGACCTGGTCAGCCTGCAGAGCGACCCGAAGACGGCCGTCCCGGCCACCGCCGCCGAGTCGAGCTGGTTCGTCCCGATGGCGCCGGGCTGGGGTCAGGTCGAGAAGGCCCAGGTCCTGCAGACCATGCTGCAGAACATCGGCACCGGCAAGAAGTCCGTCGCGGACGCCGCGAAGGAAGCGGACGCCGCGATCGACAAGGTCATCAACACCAAGTGACCTGAGAGCAGGGCCCCGTCGGTCCTCCTTCACGGAGGGGCGGGGCCCTGCCTCCCGTACGGCCCGGCCCCGGGGCTCGCCCCGGACGCCCGGCCGTACGGGCCTTCGCTTTCGCCTTCGCTTTCGTACGACCTGAGGGACCGCTGAGGAGCGCGCGATGAGTGCCGCAGACACGACCACCCCCGCCAAGGTGCCGCCGCCGCGGCAGGCACCACCACCGGCCGCCGTGACGGCGCCACGCGCCCGGCGGACCCGGGGTGCGGCGGCGGCCCCCTGGGCCCTGCTCGCCCCGTGCCTGCTGATCCTCGCGGTCGTCCTCGGCTATCCGCTGGTGCGCCTGGTCACGCTCTCCTTCCAGAAGTTCGGGCAGTCCCAGCTCTGGGGCTTCCAGCCGGCCGAGTCGGTCGGCCTCGACAACTTCACGAAGGTGCTCTCGGACGACGAGTTCTGGCAGGTGGTCGTCCGCACCGTCGTCTTCGCCGGCGGGGCCGTCGTCTTCACGATGGTCATCGGCATGCTGATCGCGCTGCTCCTGCAGCGCGTCTCCGGCTGGGTGAAGACCCTGGTCAACATCGCGCTGGTGGCGAGCTGGGGCATGCCCATCATCGTGGCCACCACGGTCTTCAAGTGGCTCTTCGACTCCGACTACGGCGTCTTCAACGCGCTGCTCAGCAAGCTGCCCGGCGTCGACATGGTCGGCCACAACTGGTTCGCCAGCGGATGGCAGGGCCTGGGCGTGATCATGCTCCTGGTCGTCTGGGGCGCGGTGCCCTTCGTGGTCATCACGCTCAGCGCGGGACTCACCCAGGTCCCCGCCGAGCTGGAGGAGGCCGCACGGCTCGACGGCGCGGGCTCCTGGGGCGTCTTCCGCCATGTCACGCTGCCGATCCTCAAGCCGATCATCGTCATGCTGACGACCCTCTCCGTCATCTGGGACATGGGCGTCTTCCCGCAGGTCTTCGTCATGCGGGGCGGTCACCCGGAGGCGGAGTTCCAGCTCCTCACCACGTACTCGTACGACCGCGCCTTCGTGGTCAACGACTACGCGCAGGGGTCGGCGATCGCCGTGCTGACCGTGCTGCTGCTCCTCGGCGTGGTCGCCGTGTACATGCGTCAGATGCTGCAGATCGGAGAGGTCGAATGAGTGCCGTCGCCACGTCCGGGCGTACGTCCGCCACGGGGCGGAAGTCCTCCGGTCCCCGCAAGTCCAAGCTCGGCTGGAACCTGCTCGGCCTGTTCGTCTTCCTCACCGCGGGCTTCCCCGTCTACTGGATGCTCAACACGGCGATCAAGCCGGCCAAGGACGCGATCGACCCCGATCCGAGCCTGTTCCCCACCGGGTTCACGCTCGACAACTTCCGCCGCGCGCTGGACATCGCCGACTTCTGGGGCCCGGTGGGCCGCAGCCTGATCGTCTCCCTCGCGGTGGTCGTGATCGGCATCGCGGTCGGGATGCTGGCCGCGCTCGCCATCTCCCGCTTCGCCTTCCGCGGCCGCAAGGTTGTGATCGTGGGCATCCTCGCGGTGCAGATGATCCCGCTCGTCGCCATGATCATCCCGGTCTTCCTGCTGCTGAACGACCTGGACCAGTACGACAAGCTCTCCGGTCTGATCATCACCTACCTGACCTTCATCCTTCCCTTCACGGTGTGGACGCTGCGCGGCTTCATCGTCAACATCCCGAAGGAGTTGGAGGAGGCGGCGATGGTCGACGGATGCAGCCGCACGAGCGCCTTCATCCGCGTGGTCTTCCCGCTGCTGGCCCCCGGCATGGTCGCGACGTCCGTCTACGCCTTCATCCAGGCCTGGAACGAATACCTCTACGCCCTCATGCTGCTGAGCCAGCAGAACCAGACGGCCACCGTCTGGCTCGGCAACTTCACCACCAAGCACGGCACCGAGTACGCCCCGATGATGGCCGGAGCCACCATGATGGCCGTGCCGATCGTCGTCCTGTTCCTGCTCGTCCAGCGCAAGATGGCCGCGGGTCTGACCGCGGGCGCCGTGAAGGGATAACGCCCCCGATGACGACATTCGCCAGCGGTACAGACACCCTGACGCGCGACGCCCTCACCGTGCTCCAGCCCGGGTTCACCGGGACCACGGCTCCGAACTGGCTGCTCCGCCGCCTCGGTGAAGGTCTCGCCTCCGTCGGCCTGTTCGGCCGCAACATCGCCTCGCCGGAACAACTGGCCGCCCTGACGGCCCAGTTGCGTACCGAACGCGACGACGTCCTGGTCGCCATCGACGAGGAGGGCGGTGACGTCACCCGACTGGAGGTGCGCACCGGCTCGTCCTTCCCCGGCAACCACGCGCTCGGCGCCGTCGACGACGTGGCCCTCACCGAGGAGGTCGCCCGCGAACTCGGCCGCCGACTGGCCGCGTGCGGGGTGAACCTCAACTGGGCCCCGTCCGCCGACGTGAATTCCAACCCGGCCAACCCGGTCATCGGCGTACGGTCCTTCGGCGCCGACACCGGCCTGGTGGCCCGGCACACGGCCGCCTACGTCACCGGCCTCCAGGCCGCCGGCGTCGCCGCCTGCACCAAGCACTTCCCGGGCCACGGCGACACCGCGGTGGACTCCCACCACGCCCTGCCGCGCATCGACGCGGACCTGTCGGTCCTCCACGCCCGCGAGCTCGTCCCCTTCCGGGCCGCCATCGCCGCGGGCAGCAGGGCCGTCATGAGCGCGCACATCCTCGTCCCGGCCCTGGACCCGGAGCGCCCGGCCACCCTCTCCCGCCGCATCCTCACGGGCCTGCTGCGCGAGGAACTCGGCTACGACGGCCTCATCGTCACCGACGGCATGGAGATGCAGGCCATCGCGGCGACGTACGGCATCGAGCGGGGGAGCGTGCTCGCGATCGCGGCCGGAGCGGACGCCATCTGCGTCGGCGGCGGACTCGCGGACGACGACACCGTGCGCCGGCTGCGGGACGCCCTGGTCTCCGCCGTCCGGGCCGGCGAGCTCCCCGAGGAACGCCTCGCGGACGCGGCCGACCGGGTGCGGGCCCTGGCCGAGTGGACGGCCGCGGCCTCCGCGGCCCGGAAGGTCTCCCCGGCCCACCCGGGCCCGGTGGTCCTCTCGTCCACGAATGGCTTGAACGGCTCGAACGGCTCGAACACCCCCGGCGGTACGGGTGGTGCGGGCGGTACCGGTGGCGTGAACGGGACGGGCGGTACCGGTGTCACCGATGGTGCGCACGGTGCGGCCGGTACGGGCGGTACGGGCAGCTCCGACGGCACGGACGCTCCGGACGACGCCGGCGACGGCACAGTGGCGCGAGCGGCCGACGTGGGCCTGGTCGCCGCCCGGCGCGCGCTGACCGTGACCCGCTCCGCCACGTACACGCCGCTCACCGAGGCCCCCTTCGTCGCCGCGCTCACCCCGGTCGCGAACATCGCCGTCGGCGACGAGACCCCCTGGGGCGTCGCGGCGGAGCTGGCCCGGCTGCTTCCCGGCACCGAGACCGGCAGCTTCGCCGGCGAGGACGCGGGATCCTCGGCGCTCGCGGCCGCCGCCGGACGGCCCCTGGTCGCGGTGGTCCGCGACGAGCACCGGCACCCCTGGATGGCCGCCGCCCTGGACACGCTGCTCGCCTCCCGCCCCGACACCGTCGTGGTCGAGATGGGCGTGCCCCAGTCGGCGCCCCGCGGCGCCCTGCACATCGCCACCCACGGCGCCGCACGGGTGTGCGGCCAGGCGGCGGCGGAGGTCATCGCGGGCGTCTAGGGCGTCAGGGCGCCCGGGGCGCGTCCGCGACGTCGCGTCGCCCGCCCGGAGGGCGGGCGAGACCTCGCGGACACGCCCCGGGGCCTGTCCGACGGGCCGCCTCGCGGCCCCACCACGCACCGGTGCCGGGCGCTCCCTCGGGGGGAGTGCCCGGCACCGGTCCGTCGTCGGTGGGCCCGGCGCTCCCGCCGGGCCCGTCCGTCGGATCCGTCAGATCCCCTGCCAGGCCGGCTTGGCGGCGAACGTCTGCCGGAAGTAGTCCCCGAGCTTCAGCTTGGAGGCGGCGGCGTCGTCGACGACCACCGTCGCGTGCGGGTGCAGTTGCAGCGCCGACGCCGGGCAGAGGGCCGCGACCGGCCCCTCGACCGTCGCGGCCACGGCGTCCGCCTTGCCCTCACCGGTCGCGAGCAGCACCAGGTGCCGTGCCTCCAGGATCGTGCCGATGCCCTGGGTGATGACGTGGTGCGGCACCTGCGCGATGTCGCCGTCGAAGAACCGGGCGTTGTCCACCCGGGTCTGCTCGGTCAGCGTCTTGATGCGGGTCCGCGAGGCGAGCGAGGAGCACGGCTCGTTGAACCCGATGTGCCCGTCCGTGCCGATGCCCAGCAACTGCAGGTCGACGCCGCCGGCGGCCGCCAGCGCCCTGTCGTAGGCCTCGCACGCCGCCTGGACGTCCGCCGCCGTGCCGTCGGGGCCCATGAAGGCGTCCATGCCGATGCCCAGCGGCTCCAGCACCTCGCGCCGCAGCACGGAGCGGTAGGACTCGGGGTGCTCGGCCGGCAGCCCCACGTATTCGTCGAGCTGGGCGATGCGCGCGCCCGAGGCGTCCACGGCACCGGAACCCACGCGGGCCGCCAGCGCCGTGTAGATGGGCAGCGGCGTCGAGCCGGTGGCCACGCCGAGGAGCGCGTCGGGCTTGCGCCGGAGCAGTTCCGCCATGGCTTCGGCGATCAGCTCGCCGCCCGCCTTGGCGTCCGGGACGATGACAACTTCCACGCTGGGCCTGCCGATCTGGAGAGGGGACTCAGGAACGCATCCGAATCCGAAGGGGGACACATGTGGTATAGACCAATCTAGCAGAGCGTCACCCTTGCG
Organism: Streptomyces sp. NPDC056738; assembly: GCF_042790435.1. Taxonomy (NCBI): domain Bacteria; kingdom Bacillati; phylum Actinomycetota; class Actinomycetes; order Kitasatosporales; family Streptomycetaceae; genus Streptomyces; species Streptomyces sp. NPDC056738. Next base: position 213,222 of record NZ_JBHTZF010000007.1, on the reverse strand, counting down.
TCGCCCCGGCGAGCGGCCCGTATCAAGGACCGAAGCGGGATAGCCTGAGAAGAGTTCCTGGTGTTGGATGAGCGGACGGTGGACGACGACCGTAGGTCCAGGGGATGGGGACGTGGTTCGGACACGACCGCCTACGCATGGACGCGAAACCATGGTCTAGTCCACAATGCTCTGAGAAACTGAACAAGCCTCCGTCTTCCCCGCACAGGAAGACGGACCGAGGAACCGGCGCTCTCTGCCCTGACTGCACCGGCTCCTCTCTTCGGCCGACCGGGACCGCACACCCCACGGCCGATGTTGCTCCGGGCTGCGGTGCCGGGAGGGTTGAGGGTCCCTCTCAGGCGCCGCGGCCCGCGGGTGTCTCCGGGGCCCTGCGGCGCCCCCTGGAGCCCCGGACGCGCGGCCGATTTCGGGACCTGTCGGATCCTCCGGGTACGCTCGCACACGTGCCCTCCATGAACGACCTCGTACGCCAGCACACAGCCCTCGACGACTCCGATCTCGAGTGGCTGCATCTGCTGGTCTCGGAGTGGCAGCTGCTCTCCGACCTCTCCTTCGCCGACCTCGTCCTGTGGGTCCCCACACGCGACGGCACCCGCTACGTCTCGGTCGCCCAGATGCGCCCCAACACCGGGCCCACCTCGTACCAGGACGACATGGTCGGCCATCTGGTCCCGCGCGGCCGCCGCCCCCTGCTTGACGCGGCGCTCGACGAGGGCCGGATCGTGCGCGAGGGCGACCCCGAGTGGCGCGAGGAGGTGCCCGTCCGGGTCGAGTCCATTCCGGTACGCCGTGAGGGCCGCGTCCTCGGTGTCATCGCGCGCAACACCAACCTGCTCACGGTGCGCACCCCGAGCCGCCTCGAGCTGACGTATCTGCAGAGCGCCTCCGACCTCGCGCAGATGATCGCGGCGGGGAGCTTCCCGTTCCCCGACCAGCAGGTCGACATGGACGCCTCGCCCCGGGTCGGCGACGGACTGATCCGCCTCGACGCGGACGGCATCGTCCAGTACGCCTCTCCGAACGCGCTCTCGGCCTACCACCGCATCGGTCTGGCCTCCGACCTCGTGGGACACAACCTCGGCACCACGACCGCCGAACTCGCCCCCTCCCGGGGCCCGGTGGACGAGGCGCTGTCGAAGGTCGCCAGCGGCTGGGCGCCGCGCGAGTTCGAGATCGAGAGCGCCGACGGGGTGATCCAGCTCCGGGCGATCCCGCTCAAGCCCAAGGGCACCCGCGTCGGTTCCCTGGTCCTGCTCCGCGACGTCACCGAACTGCGCCGCCGCGAGCGGGAATTGATCACCAAGGACGCCACCATCCGGGAGATCCACCACCGGGTGAAGAACAACCTCCAGACGGTGGCGGCCCTGCTGCGGCTCCAGGCCCGGCGCATCGAGTCGGACCGGGGCCGGGAAGCCCTGGAGGAGGCCGTGCGCCGGGTCGGCTCGATCGCGATCGTGCACGAGACGCTCTCCCAGAACCTGGACGAGCGGGTGGAGTTCGACGAGATCGCCGACCGGGTGCTCGCCATGGTCGCCGAGATCTCGCCCGGCAAGGTCACCGGCCGGCGCACCGGACGCTTCGGCATCCTGGACGCCGAGGTCGCGACCCCGCTCTCCATGGTGCTCACCGAGGTCCTGCAGAACGCGCTGGAGCACGGCTTCCGCGAGGGCGACCGGGGCACCGTCGAGGTCTCCGCGGTGCGCGGCGGCACCTCCAAGGAGGCCCGGCTGCTGGTCACCGTGCAGGACGACGGGGTCGGACTGCCCGAGGGCTTCGACCCGCACCGCTCGGGCAACCTCGGTCTCCAGATCGTGCGGACGCTGGTGGAGGGCGAGTTGGGCGGCAGCTTCGACATGGTGCCCGCTCCCGAGCGCGGCACCCAGGTCCTCCTGGACATCCCGGTCGTCGTGCCCAAGTGACGTCCCGCCCCCGGAGCGCGTGCGCATCGCACGCCGTCCGGGGGTCCGCGGGCATCACACGAGAGGCCCGCGGGTGGCGGGAGCCCGGCCCCACCGGCACTCGTCACTCAGCGTGACACGTTCCGGACGCGAACAGCAATGAGCCCCGGACCACCAGGTGGTCCGGGGCTGAAAGCTCGTTGCATCAAGCGCATCGGGGTACTGCGCGCTGCGGCTCGGGGGCGGGAGTTGCGTACTCGCTGTACGCGCCGCCAAGCTCAGGCTCGTGCGGGGTGGAACGTCAGGCGGTGGCCTGACGAGCTCGGTTGCGGGCGGCACGGCGCTTCATTGCGCGGCGCTCGTCCTCGCTGAGGCCACCCCAGACGCCGGAGTCCTGGCCGGACTCGAGCGCCCACTGCAGGCACTGCTCCATGACGGGGCAGCGGCGGCAGACGGCCTTGGCTTCCTCGATCTGCAGCAGCGCAGGACCGGTGTTGCCGATGGGGAAGAAGAGCTCGGGGTCTTCCTCGCGGCAAACGGCGTTGTGACGCCAGTCCATGGCTGCTACCTCTCCTTGGTATTACATGCACGTTGCTTGTGAATGTGAACGCTTTCACGAATCCCTCAACAAGTGAAGGGCCGACAACCAGACGGACTGGTGTGGTCCTAAGATTTGAGGAGGGGTTCCGGTGCTCTGTGGGGCCGATGTTGCGGGCCGTCCCGAGCGCCACGTAGAGACTCGCAAACCTCAGCGGCGGATACAACCCCTTCCGGAAAGTTTTTTTTGATTCCTCGGTATGCGCTGAGTCACAGCCGTACTTCCATGGGGTGGACCGTGGTCTAAACGTTCGAGTGAAAGGAGTTTGGCCCCTTCCACTCACACAATCACACGCAGTGCACGGCGTACGCCTGTGAACGTCACGCTCGTACGCAGCCCCAGATGGTCACCGTCCATCTGAAGGGGGAGCGGGACCTTCGAATGCAAGGTGAAGTCCGCCAGGTCATGCAGAGTGACGGCGTGCTTGCCGTGGGGTCCACGCTCGGGGGACGAAGTGAGCAACTGGGTGGCATACCGGGCGACCGCGGGCGTCGACATGCGGCTGAGCGCGAGTACGTCGAGTCCGGTATCGAACGAGGCCTTAGGTGCCGCGTACACCGGACGATTGCCGAGAAACGTCCACGGCGAGGTGTTGCAGATGATCGACAGGACCAGATCGGTGACGGGGTCCGCGCCGGGGCGCTCCAGCGTGATCACTCCGCGCCTGCGGTGCGGATCGTCCAGAAACTGCCGCAGCACTTGGCGCAGATACAGCGCGTGAGTGGAGCGCCGGCCGAGCTCGCGCTGCTGTTCGACCCGGCCCACCACCCCGGCGTCGAAGCCGAGGCCGGCGCAGAAGGTGAACCAGCGGGAGGGGACGGACTCGTCCTCGGTGCCGGGCGTGCCCGCGGCCAGCCCGAGGCCGACCGTGCGCTCGCGCTCCTCGCGCAGCGCGTCCAGCAGGGCGCCGGTCGCCTCCACGGCGTCGTTCGGCAGGCCCAGGGCACGGGCGAAGACGTTGGTGGAGCCGCCGGGGACCACGGCGAGGCCGGGCAGACGCTCGGGGTCGGGGCCACGGTGCAGAAGACCGTTCACGACCTCGTTGACCGTGCCGTCCCCGCCGAGGGCCACGACCAGGTCTATGTCGTCGCTGTCCGCGGCCTGCCGACCGAGGTCCCGGGCGTGCCCGCGGTACTCGGTCATGACCACTTCGAGCTTCATCTCACTGGCCAACGCGTGGATCAAGACGTCACGCGTACGCGCACTGGTGGTGGTTGCCGCCGGATTGACCACAAGAAGTGCACGCATGCGATGCAGCGTACCTACTGGGTGGTACTCGTCCCAGACCGAGGTAGGGATCCAGTAAGAGTCCGCAGGTGGCGGCGGGGTGCGGAATCGGCCCGGCGCGACCCCCGTGACCGTGCGGTTCCCGGCCCCGGGGCACCCGGGTCTCCGGCGCCGGCGGCTACTCTTCGGGGGTGAGCCGTGAGCAGAATCCCACCCCCGACGCCCCCCACTCCGACGCCCGTCCCGGACGGCTGACCGCCGCCGCGGCGCTGTCCGCGCTGGAGGGGGCCGCCCTCGTGGCGGGCGGCGTCTGCGTCCTCGTCCTCGGCCTCACCGGCGACCCCGACAACCGGACGCAGGCCGTCACCGGGGGAGTCACGCTGGTCGCGCTCGCGCTGCTGCCCCTGCTGGCCGCCCGCGGACTGCTGCTGCGCCGCTCCTGGAGCCGGGGCCCGGCCCTCGTCACCCAGATCATGGCGCTGCCCGTCGCCTACACCCTGCTCCAGGCCGACAGCGTCGCGATCCCCGCCGGCATCGCCCTCGCGGCGGTCGCGGTGACCGCGCTGGTCCTGCTGGCGAACCCGGAAACGACGCGGGCCCTCGGAATCCGAGGGCCCGGCGGCGACGTGAACGAAGAGAAGTAGCGGAACGCGCTTCCCGGCACACGGCGGGGAAGCGACGCGGCTCACTCCTCGACGAGGAGCTTCTCCCGGAGCTGGGCCAGCGTGCGGGCCAGCAGCCGCGAGACGTGCATCTGCGAGATGCCGACCTCCTGCGCGATCTGCGACTGCGTCATGTTGCCGAAGAAGCGCAGGAGCAGGATCCGCTTCTCCCGCGGGGGCAGGTCCTCCAGGAGCGGCTTGAGCGACTCGCGGTACTCGACGCCCTCCAGCGCCTCGTCCTCGGCGCCCAGGGTGTCCGCGACCGCCGGGGACTCGTCGTCCGTGTCGGGGACGTCCAGGGACAGCGTGGAGTACGCGTTGGCGGACTCCAGGCCCTCCAGGACCTCCTCCTCCGAGATGGCCAGCTTCTCGGCCAGCTCGTGGACCGTCGGGGAGCGGCCGTGGAGCTGCGAGAGCTCCGCGGTGGCCGTGGTCAGCGCGAGGCGCAGCTCCTGGAGACGGCGCGGCACACGCACCGCCCAGCCCTTGTCGCGGAAGTGCCGCTTGATCTCGCCGACCACCGTCGGGGTCGCGTACGTCGAGAACTCGACACCGCGCTCCGGGTCGAACCGGTCGACCGACTTGATCAGCCCGATCGTGGCGACCTGGGTCAGGTCGTCCAGCGGCTCCCCGCGGTTGCGGAAGCGGCGGGCCAGATGCTCGACGAGCGGCAGGTGCATGCGCACGAGCTGGTTGCGCAGCTCCGCGTACTCGGCGCTGCCGTCCTGCAGCTTGCGCAGCTCGACGAACATCGCCCGCGCCCCGCTGCGGTCCTGAGGGTCGTGCTGGATGTGCCGCTCGCTCGGCCCGTGCAGGATCCGCTGGGCCTCCTGCGCCTCCTGCACGTCCTGCGCGCCCTGCTCGGGCTCCCGCTCGTGCTGCGCGCCCTGCACGTTCTGCTCCGCGTTTCGCTCGTGCTCGCTCATAGTCCCGCCCGTCACCATTTCCCGAGCTCGAGGCTCTTCCCCCGTGTCCTCGGCCGCGCTCGGACCGGGGGGACCTCCCCGGACGGGGAAGGCTCCCGGCACCGCTGCCGCCGAGGAGACGCCGATCTCCGGATGCGGCCGGGCCTGTTCCGGGATGCCGTCGACGCCGTCCGCCGTGTGCCGCGGCCCGCCCGGACCGTCGGCGCGCTCCGCGGGAGGCTCCCGTGTGCCGCGCTCTTCGTCCCGCACCGGCCCGTCCCCGTTCCTCACGCCGGCCCGGGTCCCGCGCCGCGTTGTTTGTAGAGGCTGATCGAAACGGTCTTGTCCTCGGCGACGCTGGAATCGACCTTGCCCGCGAGAGCCGACAGGACGGTCCACGCGAAGGTGTCACGTGACGGAGCGTGACCGTCGGTGGTCGGCGCCGAGACCGTGACCTCCAGTGAGTCGTCGATCAGCCGGAAGACACAGCTGAGCACCGAACCGGGGACGGCCTGCTGCAGCAGGATCGCGCAGGCCTCGTCCACCGCGATGCGCAGATCCTCGATCTCGTCGAGGGTGAAGTCCAACCGGGCCGCCAGCCCGGCCGTGGCCGTGCGCAGTACCGACAGGTAGGCACCCGCGGCCGGCAGCCGGACTTCCACGAAGTCCTTCGTCGCGGGCTCGCCTGCGATCTGGGACACCCTCACCTCCATGGTGGTACAAGCTCATTCGAGCTCTTTCGGGGGCCGAGGGTCGCCCCCCGGGGTAACGCGCTACGTCGTTCAGCGGTGACGCTACCGCGCTCCCGACTTTCCTGTCCTGGGGACCCCGCCCCTTGCTGTCACTCATAGTAAGCCCATGAGTACGGACAGTGGCTAGAGGTCTGCGGCCCCAAATAGGAAGAGCGCGCGCCGGGTTGACGTACCCAGACGTCAGACGCTCGAACCGTCCGGATCGTGAGTCACGCGCGTACGTGATCCACGGCTCACGCGTACGTGATCCACGGCTCAGACGAGTACGTGGTCCACGAAACACCAACGCCAGTTCTCCCCCTGCTCGAACGTGCGCATGATCGGATGTCCGGTGTCCTTGTGGTGCTCCGAGGCGTGCCGCAGCGGCGAGGAGTCACAACAGGCGAGATGCCCGCACTCCAGACACAGCCGGAGCTGCACCGGGTGGGTACCGGCGGCCACGCACTCCAGGCAGGTCTCGCTCCCGGGGGCGGGTTCGGGCTGCGGCAGCGCGTCGGTGTGCGTGCACTGTTTCATGATTGCCAGGTTACGTCGGGCGTGCGGGATGCCGCGCGGAATTGTCGGGCGCGCGGGAGACCGCGCGGAAAAAGAGGGCGGGCGGAAGACGATGGACGTGTTGCCACTGCTGTTGCTGGTCGCGGGGAGCGCGGCGGTCGCCGGGGCCGCCCGCCGCACCCCGGTCCCGGCACCCCTGCTGATCGTCGCCGTGGCGCTGCTGGTCTCGTACGTCCCCGGGGTACCCGCGTACGAACTCGACCCCGACGTCGTGCTCCCGCTGGTGCTGCCGCCGCTGCTGTACACGGCGGCCACCGACAGCTCCTATCTCGACCTCAGGGCCCAGCTGAGGCCCGTCGCGCTGCTGTCGGTGGGCTACGTCCTGTTCGCGACCCTCGTGGTCGGCTGGGCCGCCTATCTGCTCGTACCGGGCCTGCCGCTGACCGCGGCCCTCGTCCTCGGCGCCGTGGTCGCGCCGCCGGACGCGGTGGCCGCGACCGCCGTCGCGCGCCGGGTGGGGCTGCCGTCACGGATCACCACGATCCTCCAGGGCGAGTCCCTGGTGAACGACGCGACCGCGATCACCGCCTACCGGGTGGCGCTCGCCGCGGCGGTCGGCGAGGGCGCGACCTGGGCGGGCGGCATCGGCGAGTTCCTGCTCGCGGCGGTCGGCGGGGTCGTCGTCGGACTCGTGCTGATGATCCCCATCCACTGGCTGCGCACCCACATGAACGAGGCGCTCCTGCAGAACACCCTCTCCCTGCTGATCCCCTTCGTCGCCTACGGCGTCGCCGAGCAGTTCCACGCCTCCGGAGTGCTCGCCGTGGTCGTCGTCGCGCTCTACCTCGGACACCGCTCCTGGGAGGTGGACTTCGCGACCCGGCTCCAGGAGGAGGCGGTGTGGAAGATGGTCGCGTTCGTCCTGGAGTCCGCGGTGTTCGCGCTGATCGGACTCCAGCTCCCGGTCGTCCTCAAGGGCCTCGGCGCCTACGAGGGGACCACCGCGGCCTGGTACGCCCTCGCCCTCTTCCTCGTCGTCGTCGCGACCCGCTTCGTGTGGGTGTACCCCGCCACCTTCCTGCCCCGCCTGCTGTCGGCGCGCATCCGCGAACGCGAGGCCAACCCCACCTGGAAGGCGCCGTTCATCATCGGCTGGGCCGGCATGCGCGGCGTCGTCTCGCTCGCCATCGCCTTCTCCGTCCCGCTCACCGTGGACGGCGGCGACCCCTTCCCCGAGCGCAACCTGATCCTCTTCCTGACCTTCACCACCGTCATCGGCACCCTCGTCGTGCAGGGACTCACCCTGCCCCCGCTCATCCGGCTGCTGAAACTGCCGGGACGCGACACACAGGCCGAGACGCTCGCCGAGGCCAACGCCCAGGCCCAGGCCTCCCGCGCCGCCGAGGAGCGCCTCGACGAACTCCTCGCCGACGAGCGCAACGCCCTGCCGCCGCCGCTCGCCGAGCGCCTGCGCTCGGTCATGGAGCGGCGCCGCAACGCCGTCTGGGAGCGGCTCGGCGCGGTCAACCCGGTCACCGGCGAGACCGCGGACGACACCTACCGCCGTCTCTCCCGCGAGATGATCGGCGCCGAGCGCGACGTCTTCGTCAAGCTGCGCGACCTGCGCTACATCGACGACGAGATGCTGCGCACGCTGCTGCGCCGGCTGGACCTGGAGGAGGCGGCGGCCTACCGGGAGGCGGCCTGAGGTCCGGTCCCCGGGGCGGGGAACGGCGCTCCGGTGATCACCGCCGCCACCGTCGTACCGCGCGGGAACGCCCCTTCTGCGGCGAGGGCGACAAGTCCGTAGAGCATCTTGGCGACATAGAGACGTTCGACGGGCAGTCCGTGCCGCTGCTCGAAGTCCTCGGCGAAGGCGTCGAGTTCGGGTGGGGTACGGGCGTAGCCGCCGAAGTGGAAGCGGTCGTCGAGGGACCAGGTCCCGCGCCGGCCGCCGAACGCGTCCCGCTGGAGCGCCTCGGTGTCGGCGTCGAGGAAGCCGCCGCGCAGGACGGGGACGCCCAGGGCGCGCCGGCCGGGGCCGAGGCCGGCGGCCATCCCCGCCAGGGTGCCGCCGGTGCCGCAGGCGAGGGCGGCCACGTCGATGCCGTCCTCGTCCCGCAGCTCCTCGCCGAGGGCCAGGCAGCCGCGTACGGCGAGGGCGTTGCTGCCGCCCTCGGGCACCACGTACGCGTCCTCGGTGCCCGTCGCGCGCAGGATCCCGGCCAGCGTCCCGGGTTCCGTCTTGTGCCGGTACGTCGATCGGTCGACGAAGTGAAGGCGCATGCCGTCGGCGGCGCAGCGCGCCAGTGAGGGGTTGAGGGGGCGGTCGGCCAGTTCCTGGCCGCGGACCACGCCCACGGTGGGCTGCCCGAGGAGCCGGCCCGCGGCGGCCGTGGCGCGCAGATGGTTCGAGTACGCCCCGCCGAAGGTGACCAGCGTGCGGCCCGCCGCCGCTTCGAGGTTCGGCGTCAGCTTGCGCCACTTGTTGCCGATCAGCTCCGGGTGGATCAGATCGTCCCGCTTCAGCACCAGCCGGACCCCCCGGCGCCCGAACCGGGAGTCCGCGACCTCCACGACGGGCGACGGAAGCCGCGGCGGCGGTCCGCCGGGACCGGCGGGGACGTCGGGACCGGACGGTCCGCCGGGACCGGACGAGGCGTCGAGGCCGGACGGGCCGTCGGGGCTGATCATCCGTCCATTGTCGGACACCTGTCCGGGAACGGCCGGACGCGGGGGCCGACGGACGGTCGGCCTGACGGGGCCCGTGGCGGACCCCGGCGCGTCAGGTCACTTCAGCAGCTCGCGGACGCGGGCCCGCAGGGAGTTCATCGTGAAGCCCCGGGGGTCCACCTTCCCCGGCTGCCACTCCAGGTGGCCGATGACCGAGCGTTCCGTCCAGCCGTGGAACCGGCAGATCGCGGCGGAGACCTTGGCGATGGCGTCGAGCTGCACCTCGGGCCAGGGGTCCTCGCCGTCGCCGAGGTTCTCGCACTCGAAGCCGTAGAAGTGGCGGTTGCCGTCGGTGTTCGCCTCGTTGTCGTGCGGCAGCGCCTTCTCGGCGATCACCGCGCGCAGCACGTCGTCGTCGCCGAGCCCCGCGTGGTTGGCGCGGCCGTAGCCGACCAGGTGCACGACGCCGTCCTTGGTGATGACCCCGTGGCACAGCGGTCCCGGCAGGTCCTCGCGGCCGTCGCGGCACAGCCCGACCGTGGGCGCGCCGCCTCTGGTCACCGTGTGGTGGATCATCACCCCGTGCACCGGGCCCCACGGGCCCTTGTGGTTGCGGTTGTGATGCTCCCAGTCGCCGACCTCGACGACGTGGACGCCTTCGTCCCTGATCCGGTCCAGGAACCTGCCCGCGGACATGGGCGATGCCATGGCCGACTCCTTCGCGCTGTACGCCGGCCGCCCTGCCGCGGCCGTCTGGTACCGCAGCTTCTATATCCGGCCCGGTGGCCGGAACCAGCCGTTCGCACAGCGTGCGAGCCGATCCGGTCAACCCCGGCGCGGAGCGGAATCACCCTCCCTGCCCACCTCCGGAGTGATCCATTCCCCCTCATTCGTGTAATGGCATCAGCACACTCCGTGATGAAAGGCTTGGCCGCGAAGATCAGTGCACGACCGGGAGGGCAATTTTCATGTCGGTAGGCGAAGAGGTCCGCGCGGAGCAGAACCGTCCGCAGCAGAGTCTCGGCACTTCAGCCGCGCGGAACCTGGCCACCACCACCAAGTCCGCGCCACAGATGCAGGAGATCAGCTCGCGGTGGCTGCTGCGCATGCTTCCGTGGGTGAACGTGCAGGGTGGCACGTACCGCGTGAACCGGCGGCTCAGCTACTCGGTGGGCGACGGCCGCGTGACGTTCGTCAAGACCGGGGACCGCGTCCAGGTCATCCCCGCGGAGCTCGGAGAACTGTCCGTGCTGCGGTCGTACGAGGATCACGACGTACTGGGCGAGCTCGCCCAGCGGTGCCAGCAGCGGGAGTTCGCCCCGGGTGAGGTGCTGGCCTCGTTCGGCAGCCGGGCCGAGGAGGTGTTCCTCCTGGCGCACGGCAAGGTCGAGAAGATCGGCACCGGTCCCTACGGGGGCGACGCGGTGCTCGGTGTCCTCGCCGACGGCGCCTACTTCGGCGAACAGGCGCTCATCGACCCGGAGGCCATCTGGGAGTACACGGCCCGGGCGGTGACGGCGGTGACCGTGCTCGTGCTGCCCCGCAACGACCTCGAACAGGTGGCGGAGCGCTCCGAGTCCCTGAGCGAACACCTCCGGGAACTGCGCGCGATTCCGTCGCAGCGCACCAACAAGTACGGCGAGAAGGAGATCGACCTCGCGGCCGGCCACACCGGTGAGCAGGACATCCCGGGCACCTTCGTGGACTACGAGGCGTCCCCGCGCGAGTACGAACTGAGCATCGCCCAGACCGTCCTGCGGCTGCACACCCGTGTGGCCGACCTCTACAACCAGCCGATGAACCAGACCGAGCAGCAGTTGCGGCTCACCGTGGAGGCGTTGAAGGAGCGCCAGGAGCACGAGCTCATCAACAACCGCGAGTTCGGCCTGCTCAACAACTGCGAGTACGACCAGCGGCTCCAGCCGCACGACGGCGTGCCGAGCCCGGACGACATGGACGAACTGCTCAGCCGCCGCCGCGGCACCAAGCTGTTCCTCGCCCACCCGCGCGCGATCTCCGCGTTCGGCCGCGAACTGAACAAGCGCGGACTCGTCCCCGAGAGCATCGAGATGGCCGGCAACCGCATCCCGACCTGGCGCGGGGTGCCGATCTTTCCGTGCAACAAGATCCCGGTCAGCGACGCCCGTACGACCTCGATCATCGCCATGCGTACCGGCGAGGCCGAACAGGGCGTGGTCGGACTCCAGCAGGCGGGCATCCCGGACGAGATCGAGCCGAGCCTGTCGGTGCGGTTCATGGGCATCAACGAACAGGCGGTCATCTCCTACCTGGTGACGGCGTACTACTCGGCGGCGGTGCTCGTGCCGGACGCGCTCGGCATCCTGGAGAACGTCGAGATCGGCCGATGGCGGTGACGACCCGGACGCGGCAGGGACCGGCCGGGGTTCCCGGCGGACGCCGTCCGCCGGGGCCCGCGGACCGACGCCTTCCCGGCGCGAGGCCCGCGGAAGGACCGGGCTCGCCGGGCCCGGCCGACGCCTCGGAGGCCGCGGCCGTCCTGGAGCGGGCGCGGGCCTGCGTCGATCCCGAACTGCGCCGGGCGCTCGACTCGCTGCCGGGCTCGATGCGCCGGGTCGCGCTCTACCACTTCGGGTGGGAGCAGGCGGACGGCACACCCGGAGCGGGCAACGCCGGAAAGGCCATCCGGCCCGCGCTCGTGCTGAGCGCGGTCCAGGCCCTCGGCGGACCGCACACGGCGGCCGTTCGGGCGGCCGCCGCGGTGGAGCTGATCCACAACTTCACCCTGCTCCACGACGACGTGATGGACCGGGACACCACCCGCAGACACCGTCCCACCGCGTGGACCGTGTTCGGCGACGCCGACGCGATCCTCGCCGGTGACGCCCTGCAGGCCCTGGCCCTGCGGCTGCTCGCCGAGGACCCGCACCCCGCGTCCTCGGCGGCCGCCGCCCGGCTCGCGGACTGCGTCGTCGAGCTGTGCGCCGGACAGCACACGGACACGGCCATGGAGAAGCTCGGCCCGGACGAGGTCACCCTCGAGGAGTGCCTCGCCATGGCCGAGGCGAAGACGGGCGCGCTGCTCGGCAGCGCCTGCGCGATCGGAGGGCTGTACGCGGGGGCCGACCCCGAGGACGTCGAGGCGCTCGACGCGTTCGGCCGGCAGGCTGGGCTCGCCTTCCAGCTCATCGACGACGTGATCGGGATCTGGGGAGACCCGGCCCGCACCGGCAAACCGGCCGGGGCGGACCTCGCCGTCCGCAAGAAGTCGCTGCCCGTGGTCGCCGCGCTCACCTCGGGCACCCCGGCGGCCGCCGAACTCGCCGCGCTGTACGCGGCGCCCTACCGGGAGGGAGAGCTGGAGCGCACGGCGCTGGCCGTCGAGCGGGCGGGCGGGCGCGACTGGGCGCAGGTCCAGGCGGCCGACCGGATGTCGCGGGCGATGTACGAACTGGCCCGCGCGGTCCCCGACCCCGAGGCGGCGGGCGGCCTTCTCGCCCTCGCGGAGTTCGTCACGCGCCGCAGCAACTGACCGGCCCGGCAGGCCGGCCGAGGGCCCCGGAACCCCGGGCTCCGCGCGGAACCTGACATCCGCGCGGTGCCCGGCTCCGGAGGACGGGCCCCGCACGGCCCCACGGCGTGCGGGCCCCGTGCCCCGAGCCGCATCCCCGCGGCCGGGCCCCGCCCACCCCGGGGGCGGTGTGCCGGAGCGCGGGCGTACTAGGCTCAACCGCCGTACGGTCGAGGCGGGTTGGGGCGAAGGGCGGGGCTGGTCATGGGTGTGGCGATCCGGGTGGCGGGCGAGGCGGACCGGGAACTGGTCGTCCGGCTGCTGGACGAGGCCTTCCAGGACGATCCGGTGAGCAACTGGGTCTTCCCCGACCCGGCACAGCGCCGCGCGAAGCACCCCCTGCTGATGGCGGCGTTCACCGACATCGTGCTCGCCGAGGGGCGCGTCGATCTGGCCGAGGACGGTTCGGCGTGCGCCCTGTGGCTGTCCGTCCCCGCGGGCGGGAGCCACGACGGCGAGGGCGACGGCGCGAGCGGCGACGGGGCGGACGACGACGGCCCCGCGCAGCTCCGCGCGGCCGTCGACCCCGACAACGAGCGCGTCGAGCTGATCGGCCGGCTGACGGCCGGCATCCACCCCGAGGGGCGGGCCCACGCGTACCTGTGGATGATCGGGGTGACGCCGGAGCGCCAGGGCGAGGGCCTCGGCGGCGCGCTGATGGAGTCGGTCCTCGACCGCTGCGACCGCGAGGGGCTGGCCGCCTACCTGGAGGCGAGCAACGCCCGCAGCCGCGCCCTGTACGAACGGCTCGGCTTCGCGCTCGCGGGCCGCCCCCTCGACCTGCCCGACGGGCCGCGGATGTGGCCGATGTGGCGCGAGCCCCGCCCGACGGGACACGCTCAGGCCGGGGAACGTACGACAGGAAGCGCGGGGGCCGCCGTCCTACCCTGAAGACATGGGCACGGATGAGCATGTATGTCCGGAATGCGGGCAACCGGTCGCCACGATCGTGCACCGGTACAAGACCCTGGGCGCCTGGGTGCCCAAATGGGGTCCCGGACCCTGCCACAACCCGGACTGCGCCGCCTGCGCCGACGAGCCGGGACCCGGCCGGGGCCAGGCACCGGAGCAGGCGCACGATCTGCCGGAGGAGGCCGCGGCGAAGCAGCCCTGACCGGGCCCCGCACAGCCGGCCACGACGTCGTGCGAAGTCGCCCGGAGAACGTGTAGAGAAACGCGGGCCGGCTCCGACGTCCCCTGTGAGAGCCGCCCACCACGGGCGGTCCGAGCCGAGGAACCGAAGGAGCGCACTCATGAAGTACCTGGTGATGGTGCAGGGCACACACGCCGACTACGAGGCCATGCGGGGCAAGGCGTCCGAAGGGTCCCCGGCCTGGACCGAACAGGAACTGCAGGCCATGTACGCCTACATGGGCTCGATCAGTGACGACCTCTCCGAATCCGGCGAGCTCGTCGACGCCCAGGGCCTGACCGACCCCGCGCTGGCCCGGCAGGTGGCCCTGGGCCCGGACGGCAAGGCCGTGATCACCGACGGCCCGTACAGCGAGACCAAGGAGCTGATGGCCGGCTACTGGGTGGTCGACTGCGCCAGCCTGGAGCGGGTCACCGAGATCGCCGAGCGGGTCACCCAGTGCCCGGGCCCCGAGGGCGAGACCGGCCGCCCCGTCGTCATCCGCCCCATCCAGGACGGGGCCGGGGACATCTGAGCGGGATGAGGGACACGACCGGGGTCGAGGACCTGCTGCGCCGCCACGCGCCGCAGGTCCTCGGCGCGCTCGTCCGCCGCTACGGCCACTTCGACGCGGCCGAGGACGCCACGCAGGAGGCGCTGCTCGCGGCCGCCCGGCAGTGGCCAGGAAAGGGAGTGCCGGACAACCCGCGCGGCTGGCTGATCAAGGTCGCCTCGCGGCGGCTCGTCGACGCCCTGCGCGCGGAGGAGGCACGGCGGCTGCGGGAGGAGAAGGCCGCGGCGCTGACACCGCGGGACGCCTTCACGGCGCCGCCGCCGGGCGCGGACCGCGCCCCCTCGCAGGACGACACCCTCTCCCTCCTCTTCCTGTGCTGCCACCCCGCCCTGTCCCCGGCCGCGCAGATCGCCCTCACCCTGCGCGCGGTCGGCGGCCTGACCACCGCCGAGATCGCGCGGGCGTACCTCGTGCCCGAGGCGACCATGGCGCAGCGGATCAGCCGGGCCAAGCAGCGCATCCGTGGCGTCGGTCTCGCCCGCCCCGACCACTGGGAGGAACGCCTCCCCGCCGTCCTGCACACGCTCTACCTGATCTTCAACGAGGGCTACACCGCGACCTCGGGCACCGCCCTCCAGCGTGCCGAACTCGCCCACGAGGCCGTCCGGTTGACCCGTACTGTCCGGCATCTGCTGCCCGAGGACGGCGAAGTGGCCGGACTGCTCGCGCTGATGCTGCTCACCGACGCCCGGCGCGCCGCGCGGACCGGCCCGCACGGGGAGCTCGTACCCCTCGACGAACAGGACCGCGCCCGCTGGGACAGGGCGGCGATCGAAGAGGGCGTGGCGCTGGTGACCGAGGCGCTGGCGCTGGGTCCGGCCGGCCCCTACGCGCTCCGGGCCGCGATCGCCGCGGTCCACGACGAGGCGCCCACCCCGGAGGCGACGGACTGGACCGAGATCCTCGGCCTGTACGACCTCCTCGTCCGCCGGGTCCCCGGCCCCGTCGAGCACCTCAACCGCGCGGTCGCCGTGGCCATGGTGCACGGGCCGCGCGCCGCCCTCGCCGAACTCGACCGGCTGGAGGGCGAGCCGGCCGCCGGACACCGGCTGGACGCGGTCCGCGGCCATCTGCTGGAGCGGGCGGGAGAACCCGACGCGGCGCGTGACGCCTACGCGGCGGCCGCGGCCAAGACCCTCAGCCTGCCCGAGCGCCGCTATTTGGAAGTGCGCGCGGCGCGGCTGCGGTCGTAGCGTGGTCCGCATGTCCGAACCCCTGCTGCATCTGACCGAGCGTTCCCTGTGGGACGCGGCCCGCGCGTCGGGCACCTTCGAGATCTCCACCCGCGGCCGGACCCTCCAGGAGGAGGGCTTCGTCCACTGCTCGCTGCGCCGCCAACTCCCCGCCGTGGCCGCCATGGTGTACGGCTCCTACACCGGACCCGACGACCTCGTGGTCCTCGTGATCGACGCCGAACGGCTCACGGTGCCGGTGCGCTTCGAGGCGATGGCCCCCGGCGGGGAGGAATTCCCGCACGTCTACGGGCCCATCGCGGTGGACGCGGTCGTGGACGTGGAGGTCTGGGACCCGAGCGGGGCGACCCGGACCTGACCCGATCCCGGGGGGCGACCGCCGTCGTCCGCCCTCCGCCGGACAGGCCGACAGGCCCTAGGGCAGGCTGCCCGTCGCGGGATCGCGTCCGGTCAGGCAGTAGGTGCCGCCGACGGGGTCCCGCATCACCGTCCAGCGCGCACCCCGGCCGACCGCCGTCGCCCCCAGGGCCTCGTGCCGCGACCGGACCGCGTCGACGTCCGAGCAGGCGAGGTCCAGATGGGCCGAGGTGGGGCGGTCGGTGCCGAGGCGCTGCAGCAGGATGCGCAGCGGCAGCCCGGCGGGCGGCCTGATCACATGGAACTCCGGGAACGCGCCGGGCAGGGACTCCCACCCCGTGAGCTCGCCCCAGAAGACGGTCTCGGCCTCGTACACGCCCGGCGCCAGGTCGATGCTCACCTGGTCGAGCCGGCTCGTCGCCCCGTCCGGCCCCTCGGTCACCGGGGGCCGCGCCGAGTCGCCGTTCCACGGCACCGCGCAGAACGGCTGCCCTCCCGGGGAGCGCAGTACGGACCAGCCGTCGTGGTCCGCGACGACCGTGGCACCCAGCCGCAGCGACCACTCCACCAGCGCCGGCACGTCCTCCACGGACAGGCAGACGTGCGCGCCCCCGGGCCCCTCCCGGACGCCCTGCGCCTTCACGTACGCGTCTCCCTCGGCGGGCAGCAGCGTCACGAACTCGCCCTGCTCACCCCGGGGTTCGGACGGCTCCGTGCCGGTGACCGCCGTCCAGAAGGCGAGGGCCCAGGCGAGGTCCGGCGCGGGCCGGTCGACGAAGACGTGGGTCCACCGGACGGTCGGCCCCGTGGTCACCGGGGCGTTCCCCGCCGTGGCGTCCGTGCGGTTCATCCCGCCTCCTCGGCGATCAGGGCGCGCAGCGAGGTCTTCATCCGCGCGACGAAGGCGTCCCGGGTCTCGGGGGAGAGGACGTCCAGCGAGAGGTAGGGGTTGAGGTCCTCCAGCTCGACGAGGAGCAGCTCGCCGCCGGGGGCCCGGCAGGCGTCGACGCGCTGGACGCCGTACGCGATGTCGTTCCACTCGATGAACCGCTGCGCGAACTCCCGGTCCTCGGCGGTGGGTTCGTAGGGTTCCAGCGCCCAGCGCCGCTCCGGGTCGGGCGCGTACAGGGCGTACTGGAGGGTGTGGTCGACGAAGTAGAACGACACCTCGTAGCGGAACTCGACGCGCGGCTGGACGAGGAGGCCGCCGAACGGCAGGGCGGCGAGCTTCTCGCGCGGCACGAACTCCAGGCCGATGGAGTCGGCCCCCTGCTTCGGCTTCACCGCGTACAGGTCGGCCTCGGGCAGCAGGTGCAGGTCCTCGGCGCGGTCGACGGTCGGGATGACGGGGAACCCGGCCGCGGTCAGCTCCAGCAGGTAGCCCTTGCCCGCCATGTCCCCCTTGCCGGAGAGCTGGTTGTAGACGCGGACACCCTCCGCGAGCGCCCGGTCGCGGAACGCGTCGTACGCGGCCTGGTAGTGCAGGACGGGCCCGCTGTTGCGTACGACCACGGCGTCGAAGCCGGTCATCAGGTCGGCCGCGTCCAGCGGGTGGCAGACGGCGATGTCGAAGTCCTCGCGCAGCCGCGAGGTCAGGGCGATGTCCTCGTCGCAGTACCGCCGCCCCTTGGCCGGATAGGCCAGGTCGCTGACGAACAGGACGCGGGGGCGCGCGGACGGCACGGTTGGCTCCTCGAAGGGTCGGACGAATCGCTCCGCGGACGCCTCACGCCCGCGGACCACACGGACGTAGTGTCCCTCCCGGCCGATCCCGGCCCCGCGCCGCCCCTGGCCTGCGCCGCCCCCGGCCCCGCGCCGCCCCTGTCAGCCGGCCGTGCGTTTCTGGGCGAAGCGCAGGAGGTTGCCCGCCGGGTCGCGGAACGCGCAGTCCCGCAGGCCGTACGGCTGGTCCTCGGGCTCCTGGACGACGTCGGCGCCCGAGGCGCGGACCCGCTCGAAGAGCTCGTCGCAGTCGGTCGTCGAGAAGATCACTCCGCGGAGCATCCCCTTGGCCAGCAGGGCGGCCATGGCCTGCTTGTCCGCGGGGGAGGCGTCCGGGTCCGCCGCCGGCGGCTCCAGGACGATCTCCACGTCGGGCTGGAGCGGCGAGCCGACGGTGACCCACCGCATTCCCTCGAACCCGACGTCACCGCGGACCTCCAGGCCCAGCACGTCGCGGTAGAAGGCCAGCGCCTTGTCGTGGTCGTCGACGGAGATGAAGCACTGGGACAGTTTCAGATCCATGCGTCCAACCTAGGCCGTGATTCCGGACGACGGGCGGCAAAGACGACGGGCGCCATGGACCACGGGGCCTGAAGGCGGGGCCTAGAGACGTGTGCCCGGTTCCGCCTCCGGGTTGGGGTGACGGGCCGGGCGGGTGAGCCGGCGGGCCACGCAGGAGGGGATGGGGGCGCCGTGGTCGTGCGGTCGGGCCCGGTACGCGCTCGGGGTCTCGCCCACCAGCTCCGTGAACCGCGAGCTGAACGAACCGAGCGAGGTGCAGCCCACCGCGAAGCACACCTCGGTCACCGTCATGTCGCCGCGCCGCAGCAGCGCCTTCGCGCGCTCGATCCGGCGGGTCATCAGATAGGTGTACGGCGTCTCGCCGAACGCCTCCCGGAAACTGCGCTGGAAGTGTCCGGGCGACATCAGCGCGGTGCGCGCGAGCGTGGCCATGTCCCACGGCTCCGCGTAGTCGCGGTTCATCCGGTCGCGTGCCTGCCGCAGCCGGACCAGGTCGTCGAGCGGTCGGGGATTCGCCACGTCCCCAGAATGGCACACGGGACCGCCGCCCCCCGGGGGATCACTGGCCCGGGGGACGGCGGTGGCCGTGCGTGCGCGGGGGTGTCCGTGCCGTCAGGCGGCGAGGACCTTGGCCTTGGCCTTCTCGAACTCCTCCGCCGTGATGTGGCCGTGGTTCTTGAGGTCCGCGAGCTTCGCCAGTTCGTCGGCCTTGCCGGTGGAGGAGCCGGCGGTCTCACGGATGTAGGCGTTCATGTCCTCCTGGCTCTTCTGGATGCGCCGCATCTCGCGCTCGCCCATGCCGCGGCCCCGCGCGATCAGGTACACGAAGATGCCCAGGAAGGGCAGGATGACGACGAAGACGCACCAGCCCGCCTTGCCCCAGCCGTTCAGCTCGTCGTCGCGGAAGATGTCCCCGATGACGCGGAACAGCAGCATGAACCAGAGGATCCAGAGGAAGAACCACATCGTGGTCCAGAAGACCTGCAGCAGGGGGTAGTCCGCTGCCAGATTGACCGTCGAGCCGTTCATGGTCGAACTCCTGTCGGTTGTGCGACATCTCCGCGAGCGTTGCCTGGGTGTCGGGCGGATCGAACTGTCGCCGGGCGCCGGGTCGCGATCTCGGGGATTCCGCCCAGACCCGGCCGTCGTGCGTTCGCGGCCGGTCGGCAGGGCCTGGCGGGGTCGGTGCGCGGAGCGCGGTGGTGCGGCGGACGGTGACGGTGCCGCGGTGTCCGCCGCGGACAGACGCTCGAAGGCGGGGGGCGAGCGGGACCCCCCGGACACACGGGACGGGCCGTGACGGCGCCGTCCGGTGCCCTCGGCGTGATCGGTGCGACGTCAGGGGCGTCGTGCGGGGGCGGTGCCGGCCGCGCCGACGGCGTGCGCCGCCCGGGTCCCGGGGACCACGGCGCGGCGAAGGAGCCTCCGGGTCCGGGGTCCTTCGGGCCGTGGCGGACGGGCCCGGAGCACGGCACACCCGGCGCGGGCCGGATCTGCCGCTGGATGCAGGCCATGAGCGGTGCCCTCTCTGACGCCCGACGTCTTGCCTGGGCTCCAGAGTGCGGTCACTCCCCGCCCCGCCGGATCACCCTCCGCGGGTGAGCTCGCGCATCGCCTTTCCCGCCCGTCGGCGTCACCCGCGAAGGCGGGGGCGCAGCCTCCGGGACGGGCCGTGGCGCGCCTTCCGCTCACCCCTTTCGGGATTCCCACACCGTTTCCGGGTCTTTTTCAGGCCTTCTCCCGGCTTTTTCCGTGCCCGGCGGGCACGGTGCCGGGGCGGGGGAGAAGGTGGAGGGGCGAGGGTGTGAGCGGGAGTGCCGAGGTGGGCGGATGTCGCCCGCACCGGGGGATGCCACATCGGTGCGCGCGGCCGACGATGGCAGGGCATCGCAGCGGACCCCGCGCCCCGGCCCCGAGGGAAGTGCTCGTATGCGTTACGAATTCCGCATCGCCGGCCTTGTTTCGGACACGCTCGCCACGGCCTTCTCCGAACTGGACCGGGTCCGTACGAAGGAACAGACCCTGTTCTTCGGCACCGTGATCGACGACGCCCATCTCTACGGACTGCTCACCCGGTTCCAGGCGCTCGGCCTGCGGGTGATCGAGATGCGCCAGCTCCCCGTGTGAGCGCCGCCGCCCGCCCCGTACGGCCCCGGAAAGCAGTACGCACCCGGACCGTCGGGCCGCCGGTGACGGCGGCCCGCGGACCGGGTGCGGACAGGAGGGCGACGCGATCCGCGCTGACGCGGTTCGGACGGCCCGGGTGAAGGTCAGGCCTTCTTGGTCTCCCAGAAGATCTTGTCGATCTGGGCGATGTAGTCCAGCGCCTTCTGTCCCGTCGCCGGGTCGGTGGACGCCTTCGCGGCCGAGAGGGCCTTGAGGGTGTCGTTGACGAGCTGGTGCAGCTCCGGGTACTTCTCGAAGTGCGGGGGCTTGAAGTAGTCGCTCCAGAGCACCGACACGTGGTGCTTGGCGAGCTCGGCGCGCTGCTCCTTGATGACGGTGGCGCGAGCCTGGAAGTGCGGGTCGTCGTTGCCGGCCATCTTGTCCTGAACGGCCTTCACCGACTCCGCCTCGATGCGGGCCTGGGCCGGGTCGTACACGCCGCAGGGCAGGTCGCAGTGGGCGCTGACCTTGACCTTGGGGGCAAACAGGCGGGAGAGCATTGAGCTGTCCTTCCTCGTGATCGTCTTCTCAGGTGGGACATTACTCCGTGGGAGAGGGTATTTCGCGGGTGCCCCCATGGGCTTAGGACAAAAGTCCGGGGTGAAACTGGGACTGGTGGAGGATAGGACCGGGGAGGTGCCGTTGATGCCGGAGCTGTCGCGGGAGACCGAGCGGGGGAAGGCTCTGCTGCCGTTCGGGGCCGCGGAGGTGACGGGCCCTTCGATGGTGCCCACACTCCAGCACGGGGATCGGCTCGTCGTGCAGTGGGGGGCCAGGGTGCGGCCGGGCGACGTCGTCGTCCTGAGGCACCCGTTCCAGCAGGACCTGCTCGTCGTGAAGCGGATCGCCGAGCGGCGTGAGGGCGGCTGGTGGGTGCTCGGGGACAACGCGTTCGCGGGCGGGGACAGCACCGACTACGGAACCGTCCCCGAGGAACTCGTCCTCGGGAAGGTGCGGTTCCGTTTCCGTCCGCCGACGGGTCAGCGGTCGCCGTTCGCCGTCGTCCGCTGGGTGCTGGTGGCCGCCAGGCCCGTGCTCGCGGCCCGGTCCGCCTCCAGGCGCTTGCGGGCGCGGTAGGCCGCGACGTTGGCGCGGGTCGCGCAGCGGTCCGAGCAGTAGCGCCGGGAGCGGTTGGTCGAGGTGTCGAGGTAGGCGTTGCGGCACGGGGCGGCCTCGCACAGGCCGAGACGGTCCACGCCGTACTCGGTCAGATGGAAGGCGAGGCCCATCGCCGCGATCGCCGCGTAGCCCGCGGTCGCGTTCGACGGGTGATCCGCCAGATGCATGTGCCACAGCGGGCGGCCGTCGTCGTCCCGGTGGTCGTGCCCCGAGATCTGCGGGCTCACCGGGAATTCGAGCAGCAGCGAGTTCAGCAGGTCCACGGCGAGCGTCTCCTCGCCGCCGGCCGCCGCCTCGAAGACGGCGCGCAGCCGCCCCCGTACCGAACGGAAGCGGGTGACGTCGGCCTCCGCCGCGCGGCGGGCCGCCGAGGCGTTGGCCCCGAACAGGTCACGGACGGCCTCGACGGAGGTCAGCGAGTCCTTGCCCCGGACCGGTTCCTCGGTGTTGACGAGACGGACGGCGTAATCCGAGTAATAGGCCAGTTCCACTTGTAGTCCTTACGGAGGCGCTCTATCGTCGTGACGGTGGTCAGGTAACAGCTGATCGCGCTTACAGGGTATTACGTGGTCGACGCGAGGAGGGGCTTTCATGGCCATCGGCACCGGAACCGACTGGCAGGCATGGCAGCAGAGCTGGGACCGGCAGCAGGAGTGGTACATGCCGGACCGCGAGGAGCGCTTCCGGGTGATGCTCGACATGACCGAGGCGCTCGTCGGCCCCGAGCCCCGCGTCCTCGACCTCGCCTGCGGCACCGGCACCATCACGGCCCGGCTGCTCGCCCGCTTCCCCGGAGCCACCAGCACCGGCGTCGACCTCGACCCCGCCCTCCTCACCATCGCCGAGGGCACCTTCGCCGGCGACAACCGGGTCTCCCTCGTCACCGCCGACCTCAAGGACCCCCGGTGGCGCGAGCGGCTGCCGTACGACACGTACGACGCCGTCCTGACCGCCACCGCCCTGCACTGGCTGCACAGCGAACCCCTCACCGTCCTCTACGGCCAGATCGCCGAACTCGTCCGTGACGGCGGCGTGTTCATGAACGCCGACCACATGATCGACGAGACGACGCCCCGCATCAACGCGGCCGACCGCGCCCAGCGGCACGCCCGGATGGACGAGGCCAAGCGGATCGGCGCCCTCGACTGGGCCGAGTGGTGGGAGGTGGCCGCCCAGGACCCGGTCCTCGCCGGACCCACCGCCCGCCGCTTCGAGATCTACGGCGAGCACGCCGACGGCGACACCCCCTCCGCCGACTGGCACGCGCGCGTGCTGCGCGAACAGGGCTTCGGCGAGGCCCGCCCGGTGTGGCGCTCCCCCTCGGACGCGCTGGTCCTCGCGGTCAAGTAGGGCCCCCGCGAACCCTGTTGGAGGCGGTACGGAGAATCCGTACCGCCTCCACTGCGTCCTGCGGCACCTCCCGCCGCACTGGAGGGGTGAGACGGTCCGCGGGCGCGGGCCGGGAAGGGGGCGGGATGACGCGCGGCGAGGAAGCCGCTCTGCACGCTTTCGTGGAGGGCAGACGCACGGCGCTGTTCCGCAGCGCGTATCTGCTGTGCGGCAATCGCGACGAGGCCGAGGACCTCGTCCAGACGACGCTGGTGAAGGTCGTCCTCGGCGCGCGGCGGCACGGACGCCTCGAAAGTCTCGAGGCCTACGCGCGCAAGACGCTGGTCAACACCTTCATCTCCGCCCGCCGCCGGTTCTGGCGGCGGGAGCACGCGTACGGCGAGGTGCCGGACGTGGCGGGGCGGTCGGTCGACAGCGACACCGGACTCGTGGTGCGGGCCGCGCTCGCGGAACTCGCGCCGAAGCAACGGGCCGTGCTCGTCCTGCGCTACTGGGAGGACCTGAGCGTGGCCGCCACGGCCCAGGTGCTCGACATGCGCGAGAGCACGGTCAAGAGCCACACAGCCAGGGGACTCGCGGCACTGAGGGCCGCGGTGCGGGAGGAGTACGCGTGAACCAGGAAGCGGAGCAGGAGTACGTGCGGGAACTGCTCGGACGGGTGGTGGACGACGTCCAGGTGCCCGGGAGCCGCGGCGGCGAGAGCGTCTTCGCCCAGGCCTCGCGGGTGCGGTGGCGGCGGCGCACGGCGGCCACCGGTGCCGTCGCGGCCGCCGTCGCGGCCGGCCTGGTCTTCGGACCGGGTGTGCTGGACACCGGGCACCGGGCCGGGGTGGCGAGCGCGCCCACCGCCGGCGAGTACACGACCAGGGCGGGGCGTTTCGCGAAACTGCTCCCGGCCGGGACCGGGAAGATCAGCGAGGTCTCGCTGCTGCGCCTGATCAAGGGGGTGCCGAAGGCCCCGCTGCCCAAGCCCGTCGGACCGTACGACGGTGACTACGCCGTCGGCCGGCCCGACGGGGTCGGCTACCTCACCGTGTCCGTGTCCTCCCGCTCGGAGATCGCGGCGAAGACGGGCGGCGCGGGCCTGGGCGACCCCTGCGAGGACGCGGCCAAGGCCGGGCTCATCGGCTGCACCACCCAGAAGCTGTCCGACGGCACCGTTCTGTCGGTCTGGCGGACCGGCCCGGGCGAGCCCGGCTCCCAGCCGACGTGGGGGCAGGAGTTCGCCGGCGTCCTGAGCCTGCGGGACGGCCGCGCCCTGCGGGTACGGGACAGCGCCGGCTACCAGGGCAGGGGCCAACTGGGCCGGGTCCTCAAGACCACGCCACTGACCCGCTCCCAGTTCACGAAGCTGATCCTGAACCCGGCGCTGCGGCCGTAGCTCCGGGGGCGCGGCCGGGGCACGGGGAAGGGGCGGTACGGGAGACCCGTACCGCCCCTTGTTCCTGCGCCGGCGAGCGCGTCGTCCCGGTCCCCGGTCAGAGGACCTTGGAGAGGAACGACTTCGTACGCTCGTGCTGCGGGTCGGTCAGGACGTCGCGGGGGTTGCCGGACTCGACGACCACACCGCCGTCCATGAAGACCAGGCTGTCGCCGACCTCGCGGGCGAAGCCCATCTCGTGCGTCACGACGACCATCGTCATACCGGACTCGGCGAGGTCGCGCATGACGTCGAGGACGTCACCGACCAGCTCCGGGTCCAGGGCCGAGGTCGGCTCGTCGAAGAGCATCAGCTTCGGGTCCATCGCCAGCGCGCGGGCGATCGCCACGCGCTGCTGCTGGCCGCCGGAGAGCTGCGAGGGGTAGTTCTTCGCCTTGTCGCCCAGTCCGACACGCTCCAGCAGCTCCATCGCGCGGGCCTGGGCGTCCGCCTTCTTGGCGCCCTTCACCTGGATGGGCGCTTCCATGACGTTCTCGACGGCCGTCATGTGCGGGAACAGGTTGAAGCGCTGGAAGACCATGCCGATGTCACGGCGCTTCAGAGCGACTTCGCTGTCCTTGAGCTCGTAGAGCTTGTCGCCCTTCTGGCGGTAGCCCACCAGGTCACCGTCGACGTACAGCCGGCCGGCGTTGATCTTCTCCAGGTGGTTGATGCACCGCAGGAAGGTCGACTTGCCGGAGCCGGACGGGCCGATGAGGCAGAACACCTCACCGGTGTTCACCTCCAGGTCGATGCCCTTGAGGACCTCCACCGGGCCGAAGGACTTGTGGACGCCCTCCGACTTCACCATCGCGGTCATGCCTTGCCCCTCTCACTGCCGAGCCCGATCAGGTTCGCCTTGATCTTCTGGAAGACCGTCGGCGGCAGGCTGCGGCTGGAACCCCGTGCGTAGTAGCGCTCCAGGTAGTACTGGAAGACGCTGAACACGCTGGTCATGGCCAGGTACCAGATGGAGGCGACGAACAGCATCTCCATGACGGCGTACGACGTGGAACCGATCGCCGAGGTGGAGCGCAGCAGCTCGTTGTACGTGACCGCGTACACCAGCGACGAGGTCTTCAGCATGTTGATGAACTCGTTGCCGGTCGGCGGCACGATCACGCGCATCGCCTGCGGGATCACGATCCGGAACAGCGTCCTGGTGTGGCTCATGCCCAGGGCCTGCGCGGCCTCCGTCTGACCCTCGTCCACGGCCAGCAGGCCGGCGCGGCAGATCTCGGCCATGTACGCGGCCTCGTTCAGACCGAGACCCAGCAGGGCGCACATGAACGGAGTCATGACGTCCGTCATCTCGTTCTTGTAGATCGGCCCGAGGTTGAGAACCGGGAAGATCAGCGCCAGGTTGAACCACAGCAGAAGCTGGACGTAGACCGGGGTGCCGCGGAAGAACCAGATGTACAGCCACGCGACCGTGCTGGTCACCGGGTTCTTCGAGAGCCGCATCACCGCGAGGACGATGCCCAGCACCACACCCACGATCATGGCGAGGATGCTGATCAGCAGCGTCCGGCCGGCGCCCTGGACGACACTGGACACGAAGAGCTGGTCGCTCACGGTGTGCCACTGGATGTTGCCGTGCGAGAACGCGATGCCGAGTGCCACCAGCAGAGCGATGACGATGATGCCGCTGACCCACCGGCCGTAGTGGCGGACGGGGATCGCCTTGATCATGTCCGGGGCCGGCCCGGACGTGCCGCTCGTGGGCACCGCGTCGTTCGGAGGCGGTGTGTCCGAGGCGGACTTGTCGAGTTTGTCAGTCACGTGACTGCCCTTCAGTGGTGCGCTCGGCTTACTTGCCGCCGTTGATCGCGGACTGCTCGATCGCGCCGGACTGCGCGCCCCACTTCTCCAGGACCTTCTGGTACGAGCCGTCCTTGATGATCGCGTCGACGGCTTCCTTCAGAGCGTCACGGAGCTGGGTGTTGTTCTTGTTCAGGATGATCCCGAACGGGCCCGCGTCGTACTGCTTGTTGATGACCTCGAAGGCCTTGCCGCCGTCGGCCTTGTTGGCCAGGTCGACCGCCACCGGGTAGTCGTTGATACCGGCCACCGCGCCGCCGGACTTCACACGGGTCTGCGCCTCGGTGTCGTTCTGGAACGACTCGATGGTGATGGCCTTCTTGCCGGCGTCCGTGCACTTCTTGGACTGGTCCTTCAGGGCCGTCTCGTACGTCGTGCCCTGCTGCACGGCGGCGGTCCTGCCGCAGAGGTCCTCGATGCCCTTGATGCCCTCGGGGTTGCCCTTCTTCACGTAGATGGCCGTACCGGCCGTGAAGTAGTCCACGAAGTCGACGCCCTCGCCGAGCTTCTTGCCCTTGTCGTCCAGGCCTTCCTGGCGCTGCTTGTTGTCGGTGATCGACGACATGCCGATGTCGTAACGGCCCGAGTTGACGGCCGTGATCAGACCGTCGAAGGAGCCCGAGGTGAACTCGAACTTCACGCCGAGCTGCTTGCCCAGCGCCTCGGCCAGGTCGGGGTCGACGCCGACGATCTTGCCGCCCTCGGTCGACTCCATGGGGGCGTACTCGGCGTTCGTGCCGACCTTGATGACGCCCGCGTCCTGGATCTTCTTGGGGAGCTTGGAGAACAGGGGGGCGCTGTTGGACTTCGCCGACTCGGTGGAGCTGCTGCCGCCGCCGTTCGTCTGGTCACCGCAACCGGTGAGGATCAGGGCGCCGGCGACCGCGATCGCGCCGACCGCTGCTATCCGGGACTGAGCGGCCTTGCTACGACGGGTGGTGCGTGCGGTCATGAGGGTTCCTCCGGCGGATCAGGGAGTAGCCGATAGGTCGACGGAAACACACACCTTCGAGTGTCGCGACCTCGTGTAATGACGGCATCTTGCCATTCGGACCGCGAGATTCAGGGTGACCGCTATGTCAAAATCGGATAACGGGTGACCCCCGAACCAACACCGGGTGATCGTCTACGGCCGGATCATGTGCGGGAATCCTCCCTTCCGGCCGGAAGATCTTCGGCGCGCCGCAGGAAGCGGAAGACCGCTACACGGCACTCGTGTCCGAACGAGGACATGTCCGGACGTGTCAATGGATCAAGGCATGAGTCATCTCACCGACGTGTGATCTTGGCTCTATGGACTCGTCCTCGACACCGTCCGTCCGGTAAGAAGGTTCTTTACACCCCTCATCCGGGGCTCAGGGCGCGTGTGCGGCGCGCCCGTCGCGCAGCGGCCCGTACGCAACCACGGCGGCAGGGCCTGCGCGGTGCCCGCCCACCCCTCAACCAGGAGTGGCCACCCTCGATATTGAAGACTTAAGGGGTAAAACAAAGTGGCAGCGGAGATCGTCAATCCTCGCAGCGACAGCAGTAGGGATCAGGAAGACGGGGCGGAGCCCCTCGATTCCTTCGACCCGGCTTTCGCGCTGCACCGCGGCGGCAAAATGGCTGTGCAAGCCACGGTGCCGGTCCGCAACAAGGACGACCTGTCCCTGGCTTACACGCCCGGCGTCGCGAAGGTGTGCAGCGCGATCGCCGAGCAGCCGGAACTCGTCCACGACTACACGTGGAAGTCGTCCGTGGTCGCAGTGGTGACCGACGGCACGGCAGTGCTCGGGCTCGGTGACATCGGCCCGGAGGCCTCGCTCCCCGTCATGGAGGGCAAGGCCATTCTGTTCAAGCAGTTCGGTGGAGTGGACGCGGTGCCGATCGCGCTCGCCTGCACCGACGTCGACGAGATCGTCGAGACCGTGGTCCGGCTCGCTCCCTCGTTCGGCGGCGTCAATCTGGAGGACATCTCGGCACCGCGGTGCTTCGAGATCGAGCGCAGGCTCCAGGAACGACTGGACATTCCCGTCTTCCACGACGACCAGCACGGGACAGCGGTCGTCACCCTCGCGGCCCTGCGGAACGCCGCGAGGCTCACCGGGCGCTCGCTCGGCGACCTGCGCGCGGTGATCTCCGGCGCGGGCGCGGCGGGTATCGCCATCGCCAAGTTCCTGCTCGAGGCGGGCCTCGGCGATGTCGCGGTCGCCGACCGCAAGGGCGTCGTGTCCCGTGACCGGGACGACCTGACGGACGTGAAGCGCGAGCTCGCGGAGATCACCAACAAGGCGGGGATCTCCGGTTCGCTGGAGGAGGCGCTCGCGGGCGCCGACGTCTTCATCGGCGTCTCCGGCGGTACGGTTCCCGAGCCGGCGGTCGCCTCCATGGCCGAGGGGGCCTTCGTCTTCGCGATGGCCAACCCGAACCCCGAGGTGCACCCCGACATCGCCCACAAGTACGCGGCCGTCGTCGCGACGGGGCGGTCGGACTTCCCGAACCAGATCAACAACGTGCTGGCCTTCCCGGGGATCTTCGCCGGTGCGCTCCAGGTCCGGGCCTCCCGGATCACCGAGGGCATGAAGATCGCCGCCGCCGACGCGCTGGCCGCGGTCGTCGGGGACGACCTCGCCGCGGACTACGTCATCCCCTCGCCGTTCGACGAGCGGGTGGCCCCGGCGGTCACGGCCGCGGTGGCTGCCGCCGCCCGGGCCGAGGGTGTCGCCCGCCGCTGACGCACCACGTCCTGCTGGGCCCCGCCGGGAACTCTCCCGGCGGGGCCGGCTGCTTTTTCGCCCCCTAGCGCCGTCCGGGGAAAGTTTCAGCCCCTCCGGCGATTGAGGAGCGGGGGGCCGGGGGCAGCGCCCCCGTGACGGGACGGGCAGGGGCGGAGGGGGCGAGACACGCTTGTGCCGGGGGCCACCCGGTCGGTGGGGGACGTGTCACAGGCGGAGGCGGTTCCCCCGGCCGGGGGCGGAGCCTATCGTCAAGGTCATGTTCGCTGCCTATGCCGCCCGAATCGACCGTGACCAGCCGCTGAACGGCCTGGAGTTGGGGGAGCGCCCGGCCCCCGGACAGAGGCCGGGCTGGACGACCGTGAACGTACGGGCCGCCTCCCTGAACCACCACGACCTGTGGTCGCTGCGCGGAGTCGGCCTCGCCGAGGACAAGCTGCCGATGATCCTCGGCTGCGACGCCGCGGGAATCGACGAGGACGGCAACGAGGTCGTCCTGCACTCCGTCATCGGCCAGAGCGGGCACGGGGTCGGCCCCGACGAGCCCCGCTCCATCCTCACCGAGCGCTACCAGGGCACCTTCGCCGAGCAGGTCTCCGTACCGACGTGGAACGTGCTGCCGAAGCCCAGGGAACTGTCCTTCGCGGAGGCGGCCTGCCTGCCGACCGCGTGGCTGACGGCGTACCGCATGCTGTTCACCAACGCCGGGGTACGGCCCGGCGATTCCGTCCTCGTCCAGGGAGCCGGCGGCGGCGTCGCCACCGCCGCGATCGTGCTCGGCAAGGCCGCCGGACTGCGGGTCTTCGCGACCAGCCGGGACGAGGCCAAGCGCAAGCGGGCCCTCGAACTCGGTGCCGTGGAGGCGCTGGAGTCCGGGGCGCGGCTGCCGCAGCGGGTGGACGCGGTCATCGAGACGGTCGGTGCCGCCACCTGGTCGCACTCGATCAAGTCGCTGCGTCCCGGCGGAACCGTCGTCATCTCGGGCGCCACCAGTGGTGACCGGCCCTCGCACGCCGAGCTGACGCGGATCTTCTTCCTCGAACTCAAGGTGGTCGGCTCCACCATGGGGACGAAGGACGAGCTGGAGGATCTGCTGGCCTTCTGCGCGGCCACCGGTGTGCGGCCCGTCGTCGACGAGGTGCTGCCCCTCGACCGGGCCCGCGAAGGCTTCGAACGGCTGGAGTCCGGCGACCTGTTCGGCAAGATCGTGCTGACGACGGGCTGACGCAGGGCGCGGGAACACAGGAACGGCGGGTCCGGATCACCGGGCCCGCCGTTTCGTTCGTCGGGGACGTCCGGGGTTCAGCCCGCTCACGGTGTCAATTTTGGTTGACAGGACTCGAGTGTCAACGTAGGTTGACATCATGACCGAAGCAACGGATCTCGCCGAGCGCGCGGGTGATCGCGATCCGCGGATCGGACTGCGGGCGGTCTCCGCGCTGCGGAGGCTGCTGGAGCAGTTGGAGGCGGTACAGGTGCGCAGTGCGCGCCATCAGGGGTGGTCGTGGCAGGAGATCGCCGCGGAACTCGGAGTGAGCAGGCAGGCCGTGCACAAGAAGTACGGGAGGCAGTGATGTTCGAACGCTTCACCAAGGATGCGCGTGCCGTCGTCGAGGGCGCGGTCGCGCACTCCGAGCGGGTGGGCGCCGAGACGGTCGAGGAGGAGCACATGCTCCTGGCTCTCCTGGACCGGGAGGGCAGCCGGGCCTCCTTCGCCCTCTCCTCGCTGGGGGAGTCCGGGTTCCGGGAGTCGCTGGAGCGGGACCTCGCCGAGGCGCGGCGCAGGGGCGGACTCTCGCGCGCCGACGCCGACGCCCTCTCCGGGCTCGGTATCGACCTGTCCGAGATCGTCTCCCGGATCGAGGAGGCGCACGGAGAAGGGGCGCTGGAGTCGGGCAGGCGCGGCGCGAACGGCAGGCGGGCCCGTCGGCGGCCCTTCGGGCAGGAGGCCAAGGACGTGCTGGTGCGAGCCCTGCGGATCGCTGCCGCCCGACGGGACCGGCACATCGGCGACGAGCACCTGCTCCTGGCGGTCACCCTTCGGGGCGGGGTCGCCGCCGAGGTGCTGGCCGACCACAACGTCACCTACACCTCGGTGACGCGCGTCCTGTACGGCGAGACCGGACCGGCCGGCGAGGCGGGGATGCCGGAGGCGGAGGCGGGCTGAACACCGGCTGGGGACCCCGGGGGTGTGGGTGAGCGAGGCCTCCCGGCCCGGGGTCGAGCGGGGCGCCGCAGGGTTGGCGAGCGAGGCGAGCGGGGCCGGCAGCCGGGGCGAGCGGGGCCGGTAACCGGGGCGAGCGGGGCCGGAGACCGGGGCGGCGGGGCCACCTTCGTGGTCCCGCCGACCATGTGCCCGGCGTCTAGGGGGGAGCTACGGCCGCTTGCTGCGCAGGGTCGAGCCGATGTGGGCCGCCGCGGCCGACAGGTGGCGGCGGACGTCACGGAGCTGGTCCTCCGTGATCCCGTGGTCGCGGGACGTGTCGCGGATGTCGTCGCGGAAGCGGTCGAGCAGCCGGTCGAGGTCCCGGGCGGGGTTGCCCGTGGAGTCCTCGTGGGCCCAGTCCGGTTCGTACGCGGCGGGGAAGTCCTCCGGCGTGGCCGAGTACTCCGCGTCCACGGGTGCTCCGGAAGGCGTGCGGCCGAAGCCGAACTCCTTGCCGAGATCCTTCCCGAAGTCCTTGCCGAAGTTCTTCCCGAAGTCGCCGAACTCCTTGGCCAGTTCGGTCAGTCCCTCGCGCACGCCCGTCGGCCAGTCGCCCCGCGCGAAATGATCCTGGACCTGGTCCTGGACACGCTTGGCCATGCGCTGCATCTCCTCCTGGGCCTGCGCACGGGCCTTCTCCTGGGCCTCCTTGGCCTGGCGGCGGGCGCGCTGGGCCTCGTCGCGGGCGCGGCGGCTCTCGTCCTTCGCGCGGCGGGCCTGTTCCTTCCACTCGTGCCGGACGCGCCGCATCTCCTCCTTCGCGGCCCGCCACGACTCCCTGTCCTGGAAGTCGTCGAGGCCGGGGCCGCCCGTTGGATCGCCGTGCTCCTTCGGCCGGGCGCCCGCACCGGAGCCGTGGCGCGCCTCCGTGGCCGCCGCCCGCATCTCGCGGCGCAGGTCACCGGCCGCGCCCCGGACGTCGGCGCGGATCTCCGCCGCGAGCTCCGCGACCGACTCGCGGATCTCCAGCTCCAGATCGGCCAGCTCGCCGCTGCGGTCGGCCAGTTCGGCGCGGCCCGCGTCGGTGATCGCGTACACCTTGCGGCCGCCCTCGGAGGTGTGCGTGACGAGTCCCTCGGCCTCCAGCTTCGCCAGCCGGGGGTAGACGGTGCCCGCCGAGGGCGCGTACAGGCCCTGGAAGCGCTCCTCCAGGAGGCGGATCACCTCGTATCCGTGGCGCGGGGCCTCGTCCAGCAGCTTGAGGAGGTACAGACGCAGTCGGCCGTGGGCGAAGACGGGGGCCATGTCAGAGCACCTTCTTGTCGGTCGAGTCGGCCGGCCGGCCCTCGGTGGCGCCGTCGCGCGGTGTGTCGCCTTCCGCGCCGCCCGCCGTGGCGGTGCCGCCAACCGTGTCGTCGGCGCTGTCGGTCGCGGTCGCCGTCGCGGGGGCGCTCGCCTTGTCGTCGGCCGAGCCGGCCGTCGAGCGGTCGGCCGTGTCGGCCGTGTCGTTCGCGGTGGTTGCGGCGGTCGTGTCAGGGGGTGTGTCGGCGGTCGTGTCCGGGGCGGAGTCCGCGGTCGTGTCCCGGCTGGTCGGCCGGGCCGTGTCGCGGGGTTCGGGGACGTCCTCGTACGGCTCGTCCTCCGTCGGTGGCCTGCGCAGCAGGGCGATCGAGCCCGAGACCGTCATCGCCCGCAGCCTGCCGTTGCCCGCGCCCAGCCGGCCGGTGATCTTCTTGGCGCCCCACTGGCCGTTGACCCGCAGGTCCTCGAAGGCGCTGGAGACGCTGCCGCTCGCGGTGTTCGCCTCCACCTCGGCGTCCGCCGGGTGCGGGAGCCGGATCGCGATCTCACCCGAGACGTTCGACAGCCGGACGTCGGTGGGGGAGCCCGTGGCGTCCAGGTCCACGATCATCGAACCGCTCACCGACTCGGCCCGCACGGAGGTGCCGGAGCCCTCGACGACGGTCAGGTCGCCGGAGACCGAGTTGAAGTGGAGGTCGCCGGTGACGGCCTGCGCCTCCAGGTTCCCCGAGACGGTCTCCACGCGCACGGGGCCCGCGACGCGGACGAGCGTGGTGTCGCCGGTGACGCCCTTCACCTGGACCCGTCCGTCCGTCCCCGAGACCACGGCGGCGGCGCCGACCACGCCCACCTCGACGTGCGTGCGGGTCGGGACGGTCAGGGAGACCACGGCCGCACGGCGCCAACCCTTGCGGTCGAGCCACTTCAGGAAGCCCTTCCACGGAAGGTCGTCGTAGGCCACCGTCAGCGTGCCGCCCTCCTGGGTGACCTGGAGCGGGGGGCCGTCCAGTTCCGACACCTCCAGGCGGGCGGAACCCTCGTCGGTCCCCACGACGTTCACTGTTCCGTTGACGATGCGTACGTGCACCGTCTGGACGGGGCCGTCGAAGGAGAGCTTCCTCGGCTCTGTCACGGACCACTCGGACATGGTGCAGACCTCCTCGACCGGACCGGACCCTCGTGCGAGCCCGAGCTCGACGCGGCATATCGCGTCTTCCGTATTCACGATATATCGCGGATGCGCAAAGTCAAGACACCCGTTCTGGGGATCATGGGGGCGTCGAAGTGGGCAATTCGCCCTAAAGTGGGGCTATGTCGACTCCCTCCGGCGCGTCCAGGGGCGACCGCCCGGCCCCCGGCGCCCTGTTGCTGTGCCGGGCCCGCCCGGAGTCGGTCGGCCCCGCCGTCCAACTGCTGCGCGAGCGGATGCTGCTCGCCGGAGCGGGGCCCGACTGGAGCGTGCTGGTCCCCGAGGGCAGGCCCTGGCAGGAGGGCGTGGAACCCGTCGACCGCGTGCTCACCGGCTGGGCCGCGGCGCTCGCCGTCGGCGCGCCCTGGCCCGTGCTCGCGCTGTGGTGGGACACCGACCGCAGCGGCTTCACCCTGGCCTCCGGTTTCCGGCGCACCGTGGGCTACGAATGGCTGGCGAACGGCACCCCGGTCGGCGAGGACGAGGCGATGCGCACGTTCGCCGCCCGTCTGGGCCTCGATCCGGTGCTCGACATGCAACTGCTCGAGCCGCTGACGCAGCCCGACCCGGCGGCCGACGCGCACGCGCGCGTGAGCGGGCTGCTCGCCGTCCTCACACGCGCGGGGGTGATCCTCCCGGCCGGGGTCGACCCCGGCGAACCCGTGGAACGGCTGCGTGACGCGGTCCGGATCCTGCCGGACGCCGAGCAGGTCGAGTGGAACGGCTGGCGCGCCGCCGTGGGCGCCGAACTCGACGTCGTGGAGAGCGGCGGTCTCGGGCCCTGGCTGCGCGGCCCCAAGGCCCGCACCCTGTCCGCGGCCCAGCTCGCCGTGGGCCTTCCGCTCGCCGCCTGGGGGATCCGGCGGCACAGCGGCGGCTGGATCGTCGCCGGCGCCGTCCTGATGCTCCGCGGCGCCCTCGGTCTGGCGTACGACCACCTGCGCGCGTACGACTGACCCCTCGCCGCGCGAGGGCGGTGCCCGGAGCCTCCGCTCCTACTCCTCGTCGTCCTCGTCGTCCAGGCGGGCCAGCCAGGTCGCCAGCCGCTCGACCGGCACCTCGAAGTCCGGGTTCAGGTCGACGAACGTACGCAACTGCTCGGCGAGCCACTCGAAGGTGACCTCTTCCTCGCCGCGCCGCTTCTCAAGTTCCTCGATGCCGCGGTCGGTGAAGTACATGGATGGTGCTCCGTGGGTGAAAGGGAAGTGGAACGCTGGGAAAAGGATAGGCGGGGGCAGGGGCCAGACGGAGGGGCTCCGGGGGCGGGGACGTGCGGAGGGCCTCTGTCGTGCGGGGGCCGCCGACGCTAGCCTGCAAGGTCGGCTCGGACCACGGGGGCGTGGGGGAACGGGGGATGCCATGAGCGACGCGGTGACGCGCATCGCACGGATCGAGATGCCCGACGGGACACCGGTGTGGGCCCGGATCTCGGGAGCGGACGAACTGGAGGATCCCGGCGGCGAGCTGTCGCTGACGGACGTCGGCTTCGCGGAGCGGGTCGAGGCGCAGGTCGAGTCCCTGCAGTCGCTGATCACCGGGGTCGCCCGCTCGCTCGCGGCCCCGCTGCGCGCGGTGCGGCCCGACGAGGTCAGCGTCGAGTTCGGCATCGAGCTGACGGCGAAGGCCGGCAAGGTGGTCGGACTGCTCGCGGACGGCGAGGCCAAGGCGGGCATCACGGTGACACTCACCTGGAACGGCGCCCCACCCGACCTGGAAGGCACCGTGACCACCGCCCCGCACGCGGGGCGACCCGACGCGGACGGGTCCGGGACCACCGCCCCGCACGCGGGGCGACCCGAGACGGACGGACCGGGGACCGCAGTCCCGCGCGCGGGGTCACCCGCCCCGGACGGGCCCGGGACCATCCCGCAGGCGCGGCCGCCAGCCTCTGCCGGAGGAGACGGGGGCCTCCCGCACGCGGGGTCACCCGCCCCGGACGGGCCCGGGACCATCCCGCAGGCGCGGCCGCCAGCCCCCGCCGGAGGCACCGGGACCACCGCCCCGCTCGCGGGGCGACCCGAGACGGACGGACCGGGGTCCGTAGTCCCGCGCGCGGGATCGCCCGCCCCGGACGGGCCCGCGGCCATCCCGCAGGCGCGGCCGCCAGCCCCCGCCGGAGGCACCGGGACCACCGCCCCGTGCGCGGGGCGACCCGAGACGGACGGACCGGGGACCGCAGTCCTGCACGCGGGATCACCCGCCCCGGACGGGCCCGGGACCATCCCGCAGGCGCGGCCACCCGCCCCCGCCGGAGGGGACGCGACCCTCCCGCACGCCGGGTTACCCGGCCCGGACCGGGCGGCACCGCGCGCGGGCGCGTCTCCCGGCGCCTCGGTGCACGGTGGGGCCACCGACCCCTCCGGCGGGGGCGGGGCATGACGGACGGGCACGCCCCGGGCGCATCGGGCGGCCCCGGGAACGCTCACCGTGCGCTGCGTGATCTCGTCATGGCCGCCACCGTGCGCATCCATCGCGCGGGCCCCGGGTATGCCCTGGACGAACCCGGCACGTTCCTCGGGAGCGGCTTCTTCATCGCTCCGAACTGGGTTCTGACCTGCGCGCATGTGGTCCGGAGCGGGGAGGGGAACGAGGTGACGGTGGTGTACGAGAGGGGACCGGGCCGCGGTACGTCCGCCGTCACCGGCGAGGTCGCGACGGTCCTCCCGGACCGCGCCGGGCTGCCGGCCCGCGGCACCTGGCCGTCCCCCGACCTCGCGCTGGTACGGCTGCGAGAGCCGGTGGACCACGACTGCGCGTACGTCACCGAGCGCCCGGCCGCCTACTACGAGGAGTCCGTCGTCCTCTACTCCGGCTGGTCCGTGGTCGGCGGGGAGCTGCGCCGGCTGAGCGGCACCTGCACGGTCCAGGGCACGCTCGGCGGCTGGTCCGACGACGAACAGATCCGCCTCGGCGGCGACGTGCTGCCGCCCGGCGTCTCGGGCGGGCCGGTCGTGGACCCCGTACGCGGTGAGGTCGTCGGTGTCCTGAAGTCGCGCACGGACCGCGGTCTGGGCGGGACCTGCACGGGCGTGGAGCAGTTGCGGTCGCTCCCGGTGCCGGCCGAGGAGCCCACCGCCGAGCACGACGACCCGTACCACGCCGTCTTCCACGCGCACGACCGCTATCACCGGGACCGGCAGCGCCACCCGGACACCGACCGCAGCACCTGGGCCGACGTCCAGAACCAGCTCGGCGCCCGGCCCGGCCGGGCCCTCAGCCCCGAGGAGCGGACCCAACTGCTCGGCAGGCTCGCCGATCTGCCACCGCCCGCCAGCACCCGCGCCCTGCTCGGCCTGCTCGAATCCCTGCTGGGCGACCAGGCGGCGATCCCGCACCCGGCCCCGCGCGGCTGGCGCGACGGGCTCGGGGCGCTGTACGAGAGCTCGCGCCAGGACGCGGCCCTCGACCTCGTCCTCGACTACGCCATGCGGGCGATGTCCGCCGAACGCCCCTTCGTCACGCCGGGCACCCGGGCCGCCGAACGGGCGCTGTGGGAGTGGGTGCGGCAGACCGCCGAGGGCCGTCCCGGCCCCGCCTACCGACGCCGCCTCGGCCAACAGTGGATCGAACGGCTCCAGTTGGCGCCCCACGACCGTTCGACGGTGGAAGCAGGAGCGGCGCACGCCACCGCGCGGAGCGCCGATCGTGCGCCCCGGCTCTACGTCCTGCTCGAACTGGAACAGCTCGGCTGGGAGCCCGGCCGCTGCGACTGGCACGTCTCCGTGGGCCGGCCGACCGGGGAGGTGGTGCGGCTGCGGGACGGCGACCGCACCCCGCTGGAGGAACTGCCCGCCGTCCTCGCGGCACCCCTCACCGAGGCCTTCCGCCAGTGCGACGAACCCGGACGTCCCGTCGACCTCCAGGTGGCGCTGCCCCACCTGCTGCTCGGACTCGACGTCGACGCCTGGCAGTTCGGGCCGGACGAGGCGCCGCTCGGCGCCCACCGGCCCGTCGTCGTACGCTGCGCCGACCGGGAACAGCTCCCCGAACCCGCCGACACGGCCTTCGACGCCGGAAAGCCGCTCCCCGCCGACGAGGAGCGGCACGAGCGCGAGGCCCGCTGGCGGTGGATCCACGCACACGGCGCGCAGGCCGAGGTCCTCGACTGCGAGGACGGCCTGCGGGTACCGGTACCGGCGGCGGAGTCGCTGCGCGGCCTGCCGCACAGGACCGTCCCGGTGCTCTGCCGCTACGGGGACCACCGCTTCGAGGACGACCCGGTCGCGCTCGTTCGGATCGTGCACGGCGGATACGGCGTCGCGCTGTGGCGGCGCTGGCGCGGCCAGTCCGAAGCGGTCTGCGGCGAGTTCCACCGAAGAGCCGGCGACACGGTGGCGGGCGCGGGCGGCGCGGACCGGCTCCCCGCCCTCGTGCACGCCCTGCGGGCCGGATTGCGCGAGGGCCGGCCGGAGACCTACTGGGCCCATGGGATCGCCCTGTTCTACGACGACCCGCGCCGGCCCCTGCCCGGGACCGGAGACCTGCTGGAGGCGCCATGACCGCATCGGTGGAGCCGTTGTCGCACGATGCTCGAAAGAGGCCGAACCGGGCTGCCACGAGCCCCTCTTGGGGCCTTACGGGGCCCTCCGTGGATCGATACGGTGAGGCGACGATCGACGGTTTCCGGGGTGGACGAGTGACGACGAGGACTGGGCAATGACCGATTCCAGCGAGTGGCTCATCTACCGAGGCGCAGGCGAACCCCACGACGGCATGAACCGGCTGCCGGCCCCGCCGCCGTGGCGCGACTTCGCGAGCCGGGACGCCACCGACGGCGACGGCTCCGAGGACCGCAGGCTGGGCGCCTACCGGCACCTGGCCGAACTGCACCGGCCCGGCGCCGAGGAACTCGAGATGATCAACGCGGCGCTCTATCTGCGCCGGCCCCTGCTGGTCACCGGCAGCCCCGGCGCGGGCAAGAGCACGCTCGCGCACTCGGTGGCGTACGAACTCGGCCTCGGCAACGTCCTGCGCTGGCCGATCGTCAGCCGCTCCACGCTGCGGGACGGCCTCTACCACTACGACGCGATCGCCCGGCTCCAGGACGTGCAGCTCGCCGCCCCGCACGGCGCCGGCCCCGCCGAACCCGGCGCCCCCGGTTCCGTCGAGGGCATCGGCAGCTACATCCGGCTCGGCCCGCTCGGCACCGCGCTGCTGCCCTCCGAGACCCCGCGCGTCCTGCTCATCGACGAGCTGGACAAGAGCGACATCGACCTGCCCAACGACCTCCTGAACGTCCTGGAGGAAGGCGAGTTCGAGATACCCGAACTCCAGCGCGTCGCCGACCGGCTGCCCGACGGCGAGGCCGCGGTGCTCACCGCCGACGGCACCAAGGCCCGGGTGCGCGACGGCCGGGTGCGCTGCCACGCCTTCCCCTTCGTCGTCCTCACCAGCAACGGCGAACGCGACTTCCCCGCCCCGCTCATGCGCCGCTGCATCCACCTCGAACTGGGCCGCCCCGACCACAAGCGGCTCGCCACCTTCGTACGCGCCCACCTCGGCGACGAGGCCGCGCGCGCCGGGGACGACCTGATCACCCACTTCCTGGAGCGCTCGCGCAGCGAACTCGTCGCCGCCGACCAGCTCCTGAACGCCATCCACCTCACCGACGCCGCGGCCCCGCCCAGCCGCGACCGGCTCGCCGACCTGCTCATCCAGCGACTCGACCGCCCGAGGTGACGCGCTGATGACCGGCGGCGACCCGATCGCCGAACTCATCGCCCGGATACGGCGGACCGGGCTGGATCCCGATGCCCGGCAACTGGCCGACGCGCTGTGGCTGGCCCGCTGGTCACGCCCGACGGACGGGACCGGCGACGAACAGGGCGGCGCACGGCCGTCCGGCCGCGCGACGGCGGCCGAGGACCCGGCCGCCGGACGCCCGGACCCGCGGGGAGAAGAAGGAACG
Source organism: Streptomyces sp. NPDC056738 (assembly GCF_042790435.1). NCBI lineage: Bacteria > Bacillati > Actinomycetota > Actinomycetes > Kitasatosporales > Streptomycetaceae > Streptomyces > Streptomyces sp. NPDC056738. The sequence continues at coordinate 173,824 of NZ_JBHTZF010000007.1, read as the reverse complement.
GCGCCCGGCGACCGGTCCGGCCCGGCGTGGCCGGACACGGAACAGGACCGGCGCGTCGCCCTCTACCCGGTGCCGCGCGACGGCGCGCCGCGCGGCTACGGACAGGGCCGCTCGGCGGTGCTGCCGGTCGGCGTCCCCGCCGCGCCCGCGTTTCCCTCCCCCCTCGAACTCCAGCGCGCATTACGCCCGTTGCAGGCGTACCGCACCGCCGCACCACCCCTGCGCACCGTCCTCGACGAGCCGGAGACCGCCGAACGGACCGCCCGGGCGGGCGGGTTGGTCCTGCCGGTGTTCCGCGGGGTCACCCGCGCCGACGCCGCGCTCCAGCTCGTCATGGACGCCTCCTCGTCCATGCGCGTGTGGGACCGGATGTTCGCCGAACTGGAACAGGTCTTCAGCCGGCTCGGCGCCTTCCGGGACATCCAGATCAGCCACCTCCACCAGGGCCCGGACGGAGAACCCGCCGTCAGCCGCAGCCCCGAACCCGGGGCGGCCCCGCTGCACTCCGCCGACCGGCTCAGCGACCCGACGGGCCGCCGCGTCACCCTCCTCGTCAGCGACTGCGCGGGACCCCTGTGGCACAGCGGCCACGCCCACCGACTCCTGCACCACCTGTCCCGACTGGGCCCCGCCGCCGTACTCCAGCCGCTGCCGCAGCGCATGTGGAACCGCACCCGGCTCCCGGTGTCGTACGGCGAACTGACACGCGGCGAAGCCCTCGCGGGCGCCGCCACACTCAAGGTCCGGCTGCCCGCCGGCACCCCGCCGGAGGCACGCGGCGGCGCGCTCCCCGTGCCCGTCCTGCCGCCCGAGCCCGCCGCGCTCGGCGCCTGGGCCCGCCTGCTCTCCGGAGCCGGCGCCGGACCCGTGGCCGGCGCCGTCGGCTGGGTGCGCAGGCACCACGAGCCCGCCCCGAGCGCCCGCCCCGGACGCCGGATGTCCGGGCTCGAACTGGTCAGCCGGTTCCGCTCCAACGCCTCCAAGACCGCGGGCCGACTGGCCGGCTATCTGGCCGCGGCCCCCCTCAGCCTCCCCGTCATGCAGCTCGTCCAGCGCACCATGCTCCCCGACTCCGGGCCCGCCGAACTGGCCGAAGTCCTGCTCAGCGGGCTGGTCTCCCGCGCCAAGGCCGAGGACTACGGCGCGGACGGCACCCAGTGGTACGAGTTCGCGCCCGGCGCGCAGGAAGCCCTGCTGTCCCCGCTGGGCCTGGACGAGGCCATGCTGGTGCTCAAGCACTGCTCCGAGTACATCGAGCAGCGCTTCGGCAAGGGAGGCCCCAACTTCCCCGCCCTGGCCCTGGCCCAGCTCGGCGAGGACGGCTCCGGACCGCCCCTGTCGCCCGGCGCCGGATACCCGGGCGAGAACGGTGACAACGGCGGCGCCACCCTCGTCCCCCAGCCCTTCGCCGAGGTCGCCGCACGGGTACTGGAGCGATTCATGCCGCTGCCTGAACACTTCGCCACCTACGCGCCGACCCGCCACCCCGACGACCCGCCGGGCCGCGGGCCCACCCACCCCGCCGTGCTCAGGGCCCGCTCACTGGCCGGCCAGTTCGGCAGCGACCGCATGGTGCAGGACCTCATCGACGCCGTACAACTGCTGCGCGGCGCGACCGAACACGAAGTGCTCCCCGGCGCCGACCCCGAACTGTGGGCCGAGTACGCCAACTGCGTCCTGCTGCTGTGGGAGGTGCAGGGCGGCGCGGACCTGCTGCGCGAGGCGGAGGCCGCCGCCGAACGCGCCGTCGCGCACCCCCGGGCCCTGCGCGAGAGGGCCGTCCTGGCCCGGGTGCTGCACGCCGCCGCCACCGACCGCAGGCGGCGCGGCGACCGGCGCGGCGCGCTCGACCTGCTGCGACGCGCCGACCGCGAGTACGCCGTGGCCTGCGCCGCGCCCGACCTGGACGCCGCCGAGGCCCTGGCGCTCACCCTGGAACGGGTCCGGGCGCTGGAGGCGCAGTGGCGTCTCGGCGGAGACAGCGCGCTCCTCCAGGGCGCGGTCGGCATGCTGGAGGCGTTCGCCGACGTGTGGCCCGACCGGCGAAGCCGCCCCTCCGGGCTCCCGCTCGCCCACGGCCGCGTCCTGCTGCGCCTTTCGGGCGCCACCGCCGACCACGAACAGGCCAGGCTGTACGCGGAACAGGGCGCACGCTCCCTGCGCGCCGCCCTGGAGACCGAACCGGAGGACACGCCCGCGCCCGACGGCCGGTCCTCACGCGTCCGCATCCTCCTCGACCTCGTCGACGCGATCCTGGGGTCCGGCGGCGCGCTGGACGACGCCCGGGACCACGTCGAGGAGGCGCTCGCCCTGACCCGCGACCAGGGGCTGCGCTCCGCCCTGCTGGTGCGCGCCGGACGCGTCCACGTCGCCCGGTACGCCGACACGGGCGACCCGCGCGAACTCCAGGACGCCGCCGCGCGGTTCGAGCAGGCCTCCCGCGGCGTGCCCCGGGACGCCCCCGCGCACGCCGACGTCCTCGCCGAATGGGGCGAGGCCCTGCTGCGCCACGCCGTGGCGGACAGCGCGCGCGTCCCCGGCGAATCGCTGTACCGGGCCATCCGGGTGCTGCGGGACTGCCGTACGGAGACGCCCGCGGGCAGCGGTGAACTCGCCCACCGCCTGCAGCTCCTCGGCCGCGCGCTGATGCTGCGCTACCGCGCCCGCGGTGACCGGGTCGACCTGCGCGAGGCCGAGCACCTCTTCGGCCTCGCGGCCCTGGAGGACGGCCCGCCGCTCACCACCGCCCACTGCTGGCTGGAGCTCGGACAGGCCCAGTTCGAGGCGTACCAGAGCCTCGGCCGCAAGGCGCGGCTCGACGAGGCCATCGACGCCTTCCGGGCCGCGGCCGAGTCGGCCCGCGAGGCCGAGGAGGACGCGGAGACGGAGCGCTCGCGCCAGGAGGCCGTGGAACTGGCCGCTCGGGCACAGCACTGGCGGGGTATGTCCTACGAAGCGGCGGCGCGCCCGCGTGCCGCGCGCGAGGCCTACCGGGCCGCACGGACCGAGTGGTCCAGGCTGCCGGACGGCGTCGCGAGCACGGGAGAGCCGACGGCCCGCCAGACGGCACAGCGGCTGGCCGAGCTGGAGTGAGAGCGCCTGCCGGCGGCCGCCGGGGCGGAGTCAGGGACGGCGAGGGAGACGACATGGGCGCACGGGACGACGCGCAGGACGGGATACGGGACGACGACGCGCGGGACGGGATACGGGACGACGACGTACGGGATGGCGTGTGGGACGACGCCGTACGGGACGACACCGTCGCGGACGCGGCGACCGGGGCGCCGGATCCGGCGGACCTCCCGGTCCCCGACCTGCTGGAGCTGGACCTCGCCGAGCTGCGGACCGTCCGACACCCGGTCCTGACGGACGTGCTGGCCGACCTGCGAGCCCGCGCCGGAGAACCGAGCGAGATGCTCTGGGGGTTCAACAACGCCTTCTGAACCGCGAAGTGAGCGACCGCCCGGACAACCGTCGCTCACCAGCGGTCAGTTCAAGGCCAGCCACCCCTGTGAATGAACCGGACAACTTCGGACGGCCGGTGTTTGTGACCGGCACGCGGACGGGCATGTCGCCCGGTACGGGCAGGGGGCCGTGGCGCGGTTCGCGGCGTGGGATCGTGCGGCCGTACACCATGGGGGTGCCGGAGTGTCTGCAGAGGCGACCTCCCCGACACCGACACCCCTGCCGATGCCGATGGCGAAGCCCACGCCGATTCCGGCATCGACTCCGACACCGGTCGCCGTGACCTCCGCGCCGCACCCCGTACGACCTCCGCGGGACGGTCCCGTACCCGAACCGCCCTTTCCCTTCCGGCAGTTCATCGTCAAGATGCACGGCCGCTGCAACCTCGCCTGCCGCTACTGCTACCTCTACGAGGGCCCCGACCACACCTGGCGCACCCGCCCCGCCGGCGCCCCCGCCGAGGTCCTGGAACGGACCGCGGAGCGGATCGGCGAACACGCCGACGCCCAGGGCATGACGGCCCTGTCCCTGGTCCTGCACGGCGGCGAACCCCTCCTGGCCGGCGCGGACACCCTCGTCCGGTTCGCCGGCCTCGTACGCGATCTGGTCCCGCACGACTGCACCGTGCACGCCACCGTCCAGACCAACGCCACCCTGCTCACCGAACGGCGGCTCGCCGTCCTGGCCCGGCACTCCGTCCGCGTCGGCATCAGCCTGGACGGCGGCCTGCCACAGCACAACACGCTGCGCACCGACCACGCCGGCCGCCCGTCCTGGCCCGCCGCCGCGCGCGGCGCCCGGCTCATCGCCGAACGCCACCCGGAGGCGTACGCCGGGATCCTCACCGTCGTCGACCCCACGACGGACCCGGTCGAGCTGTACGAGTCCCTGCTCGCGCTCCGGCCACCGGCCCTCGACCTGCTGCTCCCGCACGGCAACTGGTCCGCGCCCCCACCGCACCGGCAGGGACCGGGAACCCCCTACGGCGACTGGCTGTGCGCCGTCTTCGACCGCTGGTGGCGGGCCGGGCGGCGCGAGACGCGCGTGCGGCTCTTCGAGGAGTGCCTGGCGCTGCTGCTCGGGCTGCCCGCCGCCACCGAGTCGCTCGGCCTCGCGCCCTTCGACGCCGTCGTCGTCGAGACCGACGGCTCCATCGAACAGGTCGACTCCCTCAAGTCCTGTTACGAGGGGGCCGCCCGGACCGGGCTCGACGTCTTCCGGAACAGTTTCGACCAGGCTCTGCGCCACCCCGGCGTCGCGGCCCGGCAGGCGGGGGCCGCCTCGCTCGCCGCGCGCTGCCGTGCCTGCCCCCTGCTCTCCGTGTGTGGCGGCGGACACTACGCGCATCGATACCGGGCCGGCCACGGCTTCGCCAACCCGTCCGTGTACTGCGCCGACCTCCAGCGCTTCATCCGCCATGTCGCCGGGAGGCTCACGGAGGCCGCCGTCCCCGCCACCCCCGCCGCTTCCCAAGGAGATGTCCCGTGATCCTCCCCGCGGTCCCGGATCGGGCCGTGGACGAACTCGGCCGCACCGAAGGCGGCCCCGAGACCCTCGGGCTCCTCGTCCGCGACCAGCACACCCGCCGGCTGCTCCTGCTCCGTGCGGTCCTCGACGCCGCGGAGTCGGCCGCTCCGGACGTCTGTCCCGCCGCCGCGCTGAACCGGCTGCGTGCGGACTGGTCCCTGCTGGAGGAGGCCGAACGACGGGAGCGGTCCGCGAATCCGGACCCCGTGTCCTTGCACCCGGGCCCGGTGTCCTTGCACCCGGGCCCGGTGTCCGTGCACCCGGGCCCGGTATCCGGGAACCTGCACCCCCTGTCCCCGTATCTGAACCCCGCGTCCCCGAACCCGAACCCCGCGTCCCCGAGCCCGAACCCCGCGTCCCCGGGGCTGATCCCCGCGTCCCCGGGGCTGATCCCCGCGTCCCCGGGGCTGATCCCCGCCTCCCCGAACCCGAATCCCCTCTCCCCGAACCCGGTGTCGCTCGTACGCGGTTTCCTCCTCCACCCCTTCATCGGCCCCTGGGCCCGGGCCACTTTGCGCGCGCTCGGGGCCGGAACGGGTCCGCTCCCCGGCCGTGACGCTCGTGAACAGGACCGCGCGCTCGCCCACTTCGGGGCACTCGCGGCGGCGGCCGCCGCCCGTGCTGGAGTGTCCTACGCGGTACGCCTGACGGCCCACGACGGCGTGCTGGCGCTGCCCTCGCTCGGCGCACTGCGTACGGGCGCTCCCGGTTCGGGGGCGACCGAGGTGACCGTCGTGCACCGGCGAGGCCGGCTGACGTTCCGGCGGCGCGGCGAGACGGACGTGGTCGTCCGCCCGCAGAGCGGAACCGGCGCCTGGTCGGAGTCGGCCGCCTGGACATCGGCGTACACGCTGCCCGGTCTGGTGCCGGGCTCCGCCGCCGTACCGCTGGACGACCTCGACCCGTACCGCACCGCCCGCGGCGGCCCCCGCCCGGACACCCTGAGCGGCCCGGCCGCGCTCGACGAAGCCGACCGCAAGCACTGGCTGCACACCTGGTCGGGCACCGCCGCGGCGCTCGCGACGGGCGGCGGAAACCGGCTCGCGGAATCCGCCGCCCTGCTGCGCTGCATGGTGCCGCTGGCCGCGCCGCCCGGTTCGGTCCCCGGCGGCACGGGCGGCAGTTGCAGCGGCACCCGGCGCGAGGCCTTCGGCGCGATCCTCAGCAGCGCGCCCGCGACGGCCACCGCCTTCGCGGCCACCCTCGTCCACGAGATCCAGCACGCCAAACTCGCCGCGCTCAGCGACATGGTGACGCTTCATCACGCGAGCCCGGAAGCACGCCACTTCGCCCCCTGGCGACCCGACCCCCGCCCGTACGACGGCCTGTTGCAGGGCGCCTACTCCCACCTCGCGCTCGCGGACTTCTTCCAGCGCAGCGCGCTCGCCGCCACGCTTCCCGCCCGCCGCGACGCCGCCTGGGCGCAGCACGCGCGCTGCCAGGCACAGGTCGGGGCCGTCCTGCCGGCGCTCGTCGGATCGGGTGATCTCACCGTGCGGGGACGCCGGTTCGTCGACCGCATGGTCGAGGTGTACGAACGGCTCGCCGAACAGCCTCCGCCGCGCGGACACGCGGCGCGCGCGACGGCGTACGTACAGGCCGCCCGGACCCTGTGGAACCGGCGCCACGCGCCGGGCGAATGAAGCCCGCATCCCAAGGGGGGCGCGGCGGAGGCCGATCGAGTCGCGTCGCCTGCTCGGCACGCGCCCCGCGCGCCTGCCGATCAGGCCACGACCCGTCTCGATTGCGCCATCCTCGCCGAAAGAAGTCGGTTCCCGGACGCGGGAGGGCCCGTGCGCCAAGATCGACGCTGAACACGTTTGGGAAGGAACCGTGGAGCCGGCGACCGGCGTGCGTCTGCGCCCTATCGCCGACCCTCGCGGCGGTTCTAAAATCACGCGCGGGGAGGCCGCTGCATGTCTGGAGCTCGTACACCGGTCGGGCCAGCCGAGAGGGGGTCCGCGAAGCAGACCGTCACCATCAGCTTCGCCGGTTTCAACCGGGCCTGGGCGGCCTGGATCGGGGACCGTCTGGAGCGGCGTGGACATCGCGTGGTGTACCAGCGCTGGGACTCCCCGGCCGAGGTGCCCCTCGCCGACCTGCTGCGCGACCTGACCCTGGCCAAGGGCCGCATCCTGATCGTCGTCAGTGAGTGGTACTTCCAGCTCGGCCCGCGCACCCACGAGGAGTGGAACGCCGCGCTGCGCGAGGTCGTGGCGCCGGACCCGTCCCGCTTCGCGGCCGTCTCCGTCACCAACAGCACGCTGCCGACCGCCACCACCGTGCTCGGCGCGGTCGAGCTGAACAACATGGGCGCCGACGAGGCCGAGCGTCGCGTCCTGGAGCGCCTCGACCTGGCATCCGAGCCCCTCCCCGACTCCGTCGAGGGCGCCCGGCGCGGCCCCCGCTTCCCGGCCGCCATGCCCGAGGTCTGGGGCGGAGTACCCCGCCGCAACACCCGCTTCACCGGCCGCGAGCCGCTCCTGAACGACGCCTACCACCTGCTCCAGGGCGCCGAGGCGGGCGCGGGCGTGGTCACGCTGCACGGCATGTCCGGGGTCGGCAAGACCCAGCTCGCCGCCGAGTACGTGTACCGCTTCGGCTCCGAGTACGACGTGGTGTGGTGGGTCAACGCCGAGAAGCGCGTCACCTACCGGCGCCGACTGGCCGAACTGGCACCGCAGTTGGGCCTGTCGACCGGTGCCGAGTACGGCGAACGGCTGCGTGCCGTACGCGACTCGCTGCGCCGGGGCGACCCGTACTCGCGCTGGCTGCTGATCCTGGACGGCGCCGACGAGCCCGACCAGATCTACGACCTCGTCCCCACCGGGCCCGGCCACGTCCTGATCACCTCGCGCAACCCCGAGTGGAGCGAGCACAACAGCAAGCTGCTGGAGGTGCCGGTCTACGCCCGCGACGAGTCCGTCGCCTTCATCCGCCGCCGCGCGCCCCGCCTGACCGAACCCGAGGCGGACCAACTCGCCGAGGCGCTGGAGGACTTGCCCCTCCTGCTGGACCAGACGGCCGGCTGGCTCAACGACTCGGACCTGTCCGTGCAGGAGTACATCGCCCTCCTGGACGGCGGCATCGACCAGGACGTCGTCAAGATCTCCGCCGACTTCCCGGTCGCCTTCCAGACCGCCTGGTCGATACTGCTGAACAAACTCCGCGACACCGTCCCGGAGTCCGTCGACCTGCTCCGCCTGTGCACCTTCTTCGCGCCCGGCTTCATCCCCGTACGCCTTCTGAAGGAGATGCCGCACGACCAACTGCCGGAACAGATCGCGGGCCTGCTCAACGACCCGCTGCTGTGGAACAGGGCGATCAACCAGCTCCGCCAGTACTCTGTCGTCCGCCTGGAGTCCCACGAGGCGGCCGGCGACGAGGCGGCATCCTCCGGCGAGTCCCTGTACCTGCACCGCATGGTCCACCAGATCGTCCACAAGGACATGCCCGACGAGGACCGCCGCGAGTTCATGGACGTGGTCCGCCGCGCCCTCGCCGCCGCCGATCCCCGCCGCCCCACGGACACCCGCCTGTGGCCCGGCTACGCGGAGATCGTCCCGCACCTGAAGTACGCGGACGTACTGCAGAGCAAGGACTCCGCGGTCCAGATGCTGGTCTTCAACTGCCTGCGGTACATGTACATCTCTGGCGAGTACCAGTCGGGCATCAGGCTCGGCGAACGCGCCATGGAGGCCTGGCGGCCCCTCCTGGGAGAGAACCACCCGCGGGTGTGGGAGCTGACCCACCACTACGCCAACCTGCTGCGCGCCGTCGGCGACTACCAGCACACCGAGGCCATCGAGCGCGCGGCCGTCGAGCACCTGCGCGAGGAACGCGGCCCCCAGGACCTGGAGCACCTCCGCGCCGCCACCGGCCTCGCCGCCGACCTCCGCGGTCTCGCCCGCTACGACGAAGCCCTCGAACTCTCCCGGTGGATCTTCACCGCCTACCGGGACCTCCTCGGCGACGCGGACTCCCGCACCCTCGGCGCCCAGAACAATCTGGCCGTGTCGCTGCGGCTGCTCGGGCACTTCGAAGAGGCGCTGGACATCGACCGGCGCACCATGGAGTCACGCAGGCAGCTCCTGCGCGGCCGGCATCCCTGGACGCTCTCCTCGCAGATCCACTACGCGACCGACCTGCGCTACCTCGGGCGGTACACCGAGGCGGAGTCCGTCCAGATCGAGAGCGTGCGCGAGCACCGCATCGTCATGGGGCCGGACAACCCGCAGACGCTGGACGCCGAGCACAGTCTGGCCCTGTGCCAGTACCGCAGCGGAGACCGCCAAGCAGCGGGGACGCTGTTCGCCAGCGTGCTGGAACGCTGTGAGCGCGTACTGGGCGAGACGCATCCGCAGACCCTGCGGTTCGCCGCCAACACGAGCTGCTTCGTGCGCGAGCACGGCGACATCGACCAGGCGAGAGAGATCGGCGAATCCGTCGTCGCCCGCTACGAGGTGATGCTCCAGGAAGGGCACCCCTACATCGCGGGCGTCCAGGCCAATCACGCCCTCGTCCTGCGCAGCGTCGGCGAACGCGATCACGCCCATGCCGTCATCGAAGAGGCACTGGCCGCCATGAAGATGGCGGTCGGCGAGAACCACCCCTGGACGTTCGGCTGCGCCATCAACGCCGCCGCCCTGCGCAACCTCATCGGCGACCCCGAGTCGGCCGCGGCGCTCACCCAGGACACCGTCACCCGTGCCACCGAGGTCCTCGGCCGCACCCACCCGCTGACCCTCTCGGCCCGTATCGCCCTCGCGGCCGATCTGCGCGGGCTGCGGGACCGCCGCCAGGCGGAGAAGGTCGAGCAGGCGGCCCTAGACGACCTGGCCACCACCCTGGGCGCCCAGCACGTCCACACCATCTCCGCCCGCTCCCGCAACCGGCCCTTCTGGGACTTCGAACCGCAGGAGACGTGACGACGTAGAACCGGGGCAACGACGCGGAAGGGGCCCGGCCCCGAGTCCACTGGACTCGGGGCCGGGCCCCTTCGTGCTGCTCTCGTGCCGGAGGCCTAGGCCTCGAACACCTCACGCACCAGCTGCTCCTGCTCCGCCTGGTGCCGCTTCGCGGAACCGACGGCGGGGGAGGAGGAGTGCGGGCGCGAGATGCGGCGCAGGCGCTCCGCGCCCGGGACGTCCGCGCCGACCGCCAGGTCGAGGTGGTCGATCAGGTTGAGCGCGATGAACGGCCAGGCACCCTGGTTCGCCGGCTCCTCCTGGGCCCACAGGTACTTCTCGGCGTTCGGGTACTTGGCGATCTCCGCCTGGAGCTCGGCACCCGGGAGCGGGTACAGACGCTCGATACGGATGATCGCCGTGTCCGTGGAGCCGCGCTTCTGCCGCTCGGCCTCCAGGTCGTAGTACAGCTTGCCGGCGCAGAACACGACCTTGCGCACGGCGGCCGCGTCGACCGAGTCGTCGCCGATGACCGGGCGGAACTGGCCCGACGTGAACTCCTCCGCCTTCGAGGCCGCGGCCTTGAGGCGCAGCATCGACTTCGGGGTGAAGACGACCAGCGGCTTGTGGTGCGGGTTGTGCACCTGCCACCGCAGGAGGTGGAAGTAGTTCGACGGGAGCGTCGGCTGGGCGACCGTCATGTTGTTCTGGGCGCACAGCTGCAGGAAGCGCTCGATCCGGGCCGAGGAGTGGTCCGGGCCCTGGCCCTCGTAACCGTGCGGCAGCAGCAGGGTGACGCCGGACGTCTGGCCCCACTTCTGCTCCGCCGCCGAGATGTACTCGTCGACGATCGTCTGCGCGCCGTTGACGAAGTCGCCGAACTGCGCCTCCCACAGCACGAGCGCGTCCGGGCGGGCCAGCGAGTAGCCGTACTCGAAGCCCATGACCGCGTACTCGGAGAGCAGCGAGTCGTAGACGTTCAGGCGGGCCTGCTCGTCCGAGAGGTACTGCAGCGGGGTGTAGTCCTCGCCGTTGACCCGGTCGATCAGCACCGCGTGGCGCTGGCCGAAGGTGCCGCGGCGCGAGTCCTGGCCGGACAGCCGGACCGGCGTGCCCTCCAGGAGCAGCGAACCGATGGCGAGGGTCTCGCCCATGCCCCAGTCGATCGTGCCGTCCTCGATCATCGCCGCGCGGCGCTGGAGCTGCGGGAGCAGCCGCGGGTGCACGGTGACGTTGTCGGGGATGTTGACCTGGGACTCGGCGATCCGCTTCACGATCTCCTGGGAGACCGCGGTGGACACGGCGACCGGGAACTCGGCCTGGACGTCCGGGACGTGGGCCTCGGGCGCCTGCGCGACGGCCTCGCGGACCTCGGTGAAGACCTTCTCGAGCTGGCCCTGGAAGTCCTGGAGCGCCTGCTCGGCCTCTTCGAGGGTGATGTCGCCGCGACCGATGAGGGACTCGGTGTAGAGCTTGCGCACCGAGCGCTTCTTGTCGATCAGGTCGTACATCAGCGGCTGCGTGAACGCCGGGTTGTCGGACTCGTTGTGTCCGCGGCGGCGGTAGCAGATGAGGTCGATCACGACGTCCTTGTTGAACGCCTGACGGAACTCGAAGGCCAGGCGCGCGACACGGACGACGGCCTCGGGGTCGTCACCGTTCACGTGGAAGATCGGCGCCTCGATCATGCGGGCCACGTCGGTGGCGTACATGGAGGAGCGCGACGACTCCGGGGCGGCGGTGAAGCCGACCTGGTTGTTGATGACGATGTGGACCGTGCCGCCCGTGCGGTAGCCGCGGAGCTGCGACATGTTGAGCGTCTCGGCGACCACACCCTGGCCGGCGAAGGCCGCGTCACCGTGCAGGGCGACGGGCAGGACCGTGAAGTCCGTGCCGCCCTTGTTGATGATGTCCTGCTTGGCGCGGACGATGCCCTCGATGACCGGGTCGACCGTCTCCAGGTGGGACGGGTTGGCGGCCAGCGAGACCTTGATCTGCTCGCCGTCCAGGCCGGTGAAGGTGCCCTGGGCGCCCAGGTGGTACTTCACGTCGCCGGAGCCGTGCATCGACTTCGGGTCGAGGTTGCCCTCGAACTCGCGGAAGATCTGCGCGTACGACTTGCCGACGATGTTCGCGAGGACGTTCAGGCGGCCGCGGTGGGCCATGCCGATGACGACCTCGTCCAGGCGGGACTCCGCGGCGCTGTCGATGACGGCGTCGAGGAGCGGGATGACGGACTCGCCGCCCTCCAGGGAGAAGCGCTTCTGGCCGACGTACTTCGTCTGCAGGAAGGTCTCGAAGGCCTCGGCGGAGTTCAGCCGGCGCAGGATGCGGAGCTGCTCCTCGCGCTCGGGCTTGGAGTGCGGGCGCTCGATGCGGTCCTGGATCCACTTGCGCTGCTTCGGGTCCTGGATGTGCATGAACTCGATGCCGGTGGTGCGGCAGTACGAGTCGCGCAGGACGCCGAGGATGTCGCGCAGCTTCATCAGGGACTTGCCGGAGAAGCCGCCGACGGCGAACTCGCGCTCCAGGTCCCACAGGGTGAGCCCGTGCTCGGTGATGTCCAGGTCGGGGTGCTTGCGCTGCTTGTACTCCAGCGGGTCGGTGTCGGCCATGACGTGGCCGCGGACCCGGTAGGAGTGGATCAGCTCGAAGACGCGGGCGGCCTTGGTGACGTCGTCGTCGTGGCTGGCGTCGATGTCCTTGAGCCAGCGGACCGGCTCGTAGGGGATCCGCAGCGACTCGAAGATCTCGTCGTAGAAGCCGGTCTCGCCGAGCAGGTAGTTCGCGACGATGCGCAAGAACTCGCCGGAGGCGGCGCCCTGGATGACCCGGTGGTCGTAGGTCGACGTGAGCGTCATGACCTTCGCGATGCCGAGCTTGTTCAGGGTGTCCTGGGAGGTGCCCTGGAACTCCGCCGGGTAGTCCATCGAGCCGACGCCCATGATGACCGACTGTCCGGGCATCAGACGCGGGACCGAGTGGACGGTGCCGAGGCCGCCGGGGTTGGTCAGCGAGACCGTGACCCCGGTGAAGTCGTCCATCGTCAGCTTGCCGTCACGGGCGCGGCGGACGATGTCCTCGTAGGCCTGCCAGAACTCGAAGAAGTTCAGCGTCTCGGCCTTCTTGATGCCGGCGACGACGAGCTGGCGGTCGCCGTTGGGCTTCACCAGGTCGATGGCGAGGCCGAAGTTGACGTGCGCGGGCTTGACGAGGGTGGGCTTCCCGTCCTTCTCCGCGTAGTGCCAGTTCATCGACGGCATGGCCTTGATGGCCTGCACCATCGCGTACCCGATGAGGTGGGTGAAGGAGATCTTCCCGCCCCGGGCGCGCTTCAGGTGGTTGTTGATGACGATGCGGTTGTCGAAGAGCAGCTTCACCGGGACCGCGCGCACGGACGTGGCCGTGGGCAGCTCCAGGGAGGCGTTCATGTTCTTCGCGACGGCACCGGCGGGACCGCGCAGGGTCACGTACTCGGGGCCCTCGGGCGCCTCGGCGGCCGGAGCGGCCTTCGGCTTCGCGGCGGCCGGAGCGGCCTTCGCGGGAGCCGGCGCGGCGGCGGCGGGCTTCGGAGCCGCGGGAGCGGCGGCCGGAGCGGGCGCGGCCGGAGCCGGGGCCTGGGGAGGAGCCTGGCGCGCTGCGGGTGGCACGGGCGCGGCCGGCGCGGCCGTGGTGGTGCCTGCGGCCCCCGCGGCCGCAGCACCCGCCGTAGCCGCGGCGGCGGGCGCCCCGGGCTTGTAGTCGGCGAAGAAGTCCCACCAGGCTCGGTCTACCGAATTCGGGTCCTGGAGGTACTGCTGATAGATCTCGTCGACGAGCCACTCGTTGGCACCGAAGGCGGCCGCGGGGTTCTTCCCGGCGGCTTGGTCATCGGTCGAGATACTCGAGTTACTGGGGGACTGTGGCGACACGGCGCTAACCGCCCTCTTCCGCTTCACAAGGTGATGGACAGCGGGAATAAAGGCTACGCCTCCCTGGCCGAGAAGGTCAGGCCGGGCCTGTCCAACGTCGCGTAAGTCACATCGGAATCCGTGTTTCGCCCATGGAAATGGCGGGAAACAAGCGTGGTTCCGCATCGGAATGGGTACGGCGGCCCCGGGTCGCGGCAAGCTTCACGCGGCCCTGTGCCTGATCACACGTGTACGCACCCGGCGACAGCGGTGGATCTTGCGGCTCCGGTTCGAACTTTACGTCAACTTGGCAGAGAAGGGAGGCCCGGAAGGATGACCTGGATCCGGCAACCCCGCTGAGATTCGGCCACACCGATGCGTCCGCCGTGCAGATCCACGGCCCAGCGGGCGATCGCGAGCCCCAGTCCCGTACCGCCGTCACTGCCCGGACCGTGGGGCGCGGGCACCCCGCCGCGGTTGAACCGCTCGAAGACGCGGTGCCACTCCGACTTCGGAATGCCGGGCCCCTCGTCCAGGACCTCCAGGGCCAGCGACTCGGGATGGTCGCCCCGCCGGGCCCGCACCGTCACCCGGCCGTGCGGCGGGCTGTGCTTGACCGCGTTGTCGATGAGATTCGCCACGACCTGGTGGATCCGCTCCGGGTCCGCGTGCGCGGTCAGCTCCGGCGGGGACACGTCGAGGTGCAGATGCACGTCCGTGCGGGTGTGACCGCCGCCCGAGCCCGAGGCGAGGTCCGCGCGCGCGGAGGCGACCATGTTGGCCTCCTTCAGCACCCCGGACAGATACGGCCACACCTCGAAGCGCCGCCTGCGCAGCGGTACGACGCCGTTGTCCAGCCGCGACAGGTCGAGAAGGGTCTCCACCAGCCGGCCGAGGCGCTCCGTCTGCTTCAAAGCGGTGCGCATCGTCTCGGGGTCGGCCTCCGAGACGCCGTCCACGACGTTCTCCAGGACGCCGCGCAGACCCGCGATGGGAGTGCGCAGCTCGTGCGAGACATTCGCCACGAGCTCCTTGCGCTGACGGTCCTGGGCCTCCAGCTCGTCGGCCATGAGGTTGATCGTCTGGGCCAGGTCGCCCAGCTCGTCCCGCCGGTCGTCCCGCACCCGGCGGGTGTAGTCCCCGTGCCAGATCGACCGGGCCACCGCGTTCATCTCGTCCAGCGGAGCGGTGAGCGAGTGCGCCACGAACTGGGTGATCAGCAGCGTGGCGATCATCGAGAAGACGGTGATGAAGCGGAGCTCGGTCTTCGTGTGCACCGCGATCATCGACAGACCGGTGGTGATGAGCACGGAGATGACGACCAGTGCGCCCAGCTTGGTCTTGATCGAGAAGGGCCGTACCTCACCCCAGCCCGAGTTCCTGCGCCCCGCGGACGCGCGCTCGCCGAGCCCGCGCCCCTGCTCTCCGAGTCCGCTCATCACATCAGCCCCTCACGCGGGTCCCGCTCTCACGGGGCCCGACGATCCCAAGGAGGTCCCGCTCAGGGAGTCGGGGTCTCCAGTGCGTAGCCGACGCCGTGCACCGTACGGATCCGCTCGGCGCCGATCTTGCGGCGCAGCGCCTTGATGTGACTGTCGACGGTCCGGGTACCGGAGGCGTCCGCCCAGTCCCACACCTCGGCGAGAAGCTGCTCGCGCGAGAGTACGGCACGCGGGGTGTTCGCGAGGCAGACCAGCAGGTCGAACTCGGTCGGCGTGAGGTGCACGTCCTCGCTGCGGACCCGCACCCGGCGCTGCGCGTGGTCGATCTCCAGCTCGCCGAGCCGCAGGATGCCGCTGCGCGGGGTGGAGGCCGCGACGACCGCGCGCTCGACCCTGCGGAGCAGCACGTGCACCCGCGCGGCCAGCTCGCGCATCGAGAACGGCTTGGTCATGTAGTCGTCGGCGCCGACCCCGAGCCCGACCAGCATGTCGGTCTCGTCGTCGCGCGCGGTGAGCATCAGCACCGGAACCGGGCGGGCGGCCTGCACGCGCCGGCAGACCTCCAGACCGTCGAAGCCGGGCAGCATGATGTCGAGGATCAGCAGATCGGGCTGCCAAGCCTCGGCGGTGTCGACGGCGGCAGGGCCGTCGCCCGCGGTTTGCACGAGGAATCCCTCGGCTCGCAGACGGGCCGCGATGGCGTCGACGATCGTGGGGTCGTCCTCGACGACCAAAACCCGGCGCTGTGCGCCCGGGGTCGCCGCCGTGCCGTTCTGGGAGGTGTGTGTCTGCTCCATCGCCCGCCCCTGAAGTGTGCTTTCCGGAATCCGTGGGGTGATCCCATGACTGCGCTTGACGCTTGAATGATCCGCGTCAGGCAAGCAGGGTACGGGCAGTGGGTGCGGCTCGGCTATCCAGGCCTCACCGCGAGATGCACCACGTCGGGAACGCCCCGGGCAACGGGGATCACTTCGGTACGGACCCGTCGGAATCCGGCATTCCGCAAGGTTCCTTCAAATTCCGGAGAGGGCTGCGCCGACCACACCGCGAGGACGCCACCCGGCCTCAACGCCCTTGCGCAGCTTGCCAGTCCGGACGCCCCGTACAGTCCCGCGTTGCCCTCGGTGACCGTCCAGTCCGGTCCGTTGTCGATGTCGAGACACAGGGCGTCGAACGTGTCGGAGATCTCATTGACGTACTCGACGAGGTCCCTCTCGACGATGTCGGTGCGCGGGTCCGCGAGCGCCCGGGCCGAGAGCGCCGCGAGGGGGCCGTCCCGGTGCCAGTCGATGATCGCCCGTTCGCGCTCGACAACCGTGATGCGTCCCCAGCGGCGATCGGCCGCGGCGTGCGCCAGCGAGAACCCGACGCCGAGGCCGCCGATCAGCACGCTCGGCTCCGGGCGCCCGTCCAGGGCGTCGTACGCCGCGTCCATGAGGAGCCGCTCGGAACGCCCGTCGGAGGTGTCCATCAGGAAGCATCCGTTGGCGATGATCTGCAGCAGGTCGCCGTGGCGCCGCAGCACGACCTCGCCGTAGGGGCCCTGGCGACGGTCGATGACTTCGGGAGTCCTGTACGAGGTCATGGCCGCCATCCTGGCATTTTCACCTGTACGGGTCGCGGGAATTGCGGGCGCCGGTTCCCTCGGCCGCCGGAGTGACGGCGGGCCGCACGAGGTTGACCGGCCCACCCCTTTCTTGAGGAGTCCCTGAGAATCGGCCGTCACGTGGCGCCGGTCATAGACAGGGACGGAGGGGGCGCGAAGGCTGGCCCGCGACGGAAGGAGCGCCGCACCGTGGACCGGACCCCCACCGAAGACCCCTGCACGGCGGCCGCCCCGGCTCCCCGGTCCGCGACGGAAGTGGCCGCTCCCGTCACCCGGTCCTCCGCGCCGGCGGGCGAGGCCGCGGCGCGTACCGATGAGGGTTCCGTGTCGGCCGGTCGGGCCCCGGCGTCCGCCGGGCAGGCTTCCGTGTCTGCGGACGGGGTCGCCGCGCGTGCCGGTGGGGTGCCTGCGTCTGCCGGTGGGGTCGCCGCGCGTACCGATGGGGTGTCCGTGTCCGCTGGTGGGGTCGCCGCCGCGCGCACCGGTGGGATGCCTGTGTCCGCCTGTGGAGTCGCCGCCCGTACCGACGGGGTGTCCGTATCCGCCGATGGGGTCGCCGCCCGTACCGGTGGGGTGTCCGGGTCCGCCAGGCGGGTTCCGGTGTCCGCCGGGCAGGCTTCCGCCTCCGCGGACGGAGTCGCGGTGCACCCCGGCGAGGCCTCCGTGTCCGCCGGGGCGGATCGCGGTGCGGCTTCATCCGGTCCTCTCCCCGCGGTGCCGCGGCAACGCGGGTCCTGTTCCGGCCTCGCCCCGCGACCCGGCTCGGATTCAGTCCCCGGCCCCGCGCGAGGCGACGGTTCCGGACCGCCTGCCGTCCTCGGCCGCCCCGGCCGACCGCGCTTCCAGGGACTCCGGAGCCTGCTGCCCACCCCGCGGAGCACTCCCTTCACCTTCGGGTACGCGGCTGTCCTCGCCCTCGTCTCCTGGCTCGCCGGGCACACGCGCCCCGCGCTCGTCCACGCCCTGCACCAGGCGTCCAGCACGGACGTCGCGCACCTCGTACGGCACCCGGTGCTCGTGCTGATCGCGAGCGCGCTGTGGATCGTCGGCGGGATCGCCTCGCCGTACGCGGCCGGCTTCCTGCTCGTGCTGACCGCGCTGGAGCGCCGCACCGGCACGGCGTGGGCGGCCGGGGTCTTCCTGGCCGGGCACGTGGTGGCCACGCTGGTCACCGAGCTGCCGGTCGGTGTCGCGGTGCTGGCGGGCGGCCTGCCCGTCGGCTCGCTGCACCGGCTCGACTACGGCATCAGCTTCGGCGTCGCCGCGAGTGTCGGCTCGCTGGCGGGACTCCTGCCACCCTGGCTGGGCCGGCCCCTGCTGATCGGCTTCGGCGCGGTCCTCACCCAGGACCTGATCGTCCTCGCCGATCCGGTGACGGACGCGGGCCACCTGATCGCGCTGGCGATCGGCGTCGCGACCTGGCCCGCGGTCCGGCGTCGGCGACGCGGGCATCGCCCCGCCGCGTACGTCACACAGCCGGAACAGCCGGAACAGCCGGAACAGCCGGAACAGCCGGAACAGCCGCAAGGGGCGGAAGGGACGGAACAGGCCGCCCGGACCTGAGACGCGGGCTCCCCGACGAGCCGAGCCTCGCGATCGGACGTCCTCCCCGTCGAGAGTCACCTCGACCGGACGCCGCCCCGACCGGCTCACGGGCCCCTTCCCCGCCCCGGCGGACGAGAAGCGGCCCGTTGAGCCATCGGAGGGAGGACCGGCTAGCGGATGGGCGCCCCGTTGCGGGCGTCGGACGCGGACTGCCATGCCTGCATGCCCGCCAGGGAGGCCTCCTTGGCCTGCCGCCACTTGATGGCCGCCACCTGCGACGGAGGCACATCCATGGCGCGGATCATGCGCCGGCCCGCGCTGAACACGGCGGCGGCCGCGATGACCATGCCGGTGCACGCCACCAGGGCACCGGCCGCGGTCAGCACGGCACCGGTCGTGACGAGCCGGGTGTCGATCTCGAGCTTGCTCTGGGCGAGGTGATGGTTCATGACTCCACGATCCGAGCCGGACGGCCACCCCGCATCCCGGAGGGCGGCCCCGACGCCGCATCGGCCCGCGACGCTCGGCCCGCGACGCTCGGTCCGTGAGGCCGCGCGGTCCGTGAGGCCGCGCGGTCCGCGACGCCGCGCGGTCCGCGACGCCGCTCGGTCGCGACGCCGCTCGGTCGCGACGCCGCTCGGTCGCGACGCCGCTCGGTCGCGACGCCGCTCGGTCGCGACGCCCTCCACCAGGCCGCCCGGCCCGCGACTCCCGCCGATCGCTCACAGCGAACGCTCCCCAGGGAACATTGCGAGCCTCCCGTGCATTGAGTCGACATAACTCAACTTGACTGCCGAAGGGGAGATCATGGCTTCGACGTCCGCATCACTCACCCTGCCCGTGCTGCCGCTCGACGACGAGGTCGTGCTGCCCGGAATGGTGGTGCCGCTGGATCTGAACGACACCGATGTGCGTGCCGCGGTGGAGGCCGCTCAGGCCGCCGCCCGTTCAACGCCCGGAAAGCCTCAGGTACTCCTGGTGCCACGCATCGACGGGACCTACGCGAGCACCGGTGTGCTCGGCACGGTCGAGCAGGTCGGCCGGCTGGCCGACGGCGACCCGGGCGCGCTGATCCGGGGGCGTGGGCGCGTGAGGGTGGGCGCTGGGACCACCGGTCCCGGTGCCGCCCTGTGGGTCGAGGGCACCCGGGTCGAGGAGACCGTGCCCGACCCGCTGCCCGGCCGGGTCGCCGACCTGGTGAAGGAATACAAGGCCCTGGCGACGAGCTGGCTGCGCAAGCGCGCCGCCTGGCAGGTCGTGGACAGGGTGCAGCAGATCGACGACGTCTCCGCCCTTGCCGACAATTCCGGCTACTCACCGTTCCTCACCGTGGAGCAGAAGGTCGAGCTGCTGGAGACCGCCGACCCGGTGGCCCGCCTCAAGCTCGCCACCGAACAGCTCCGCGAGCACCTCGCCGAGCAGGATGTCGCCGAGTCCATCGCCAAGGACGTCCAGGAGGGCGTCGACAAGCAGCAGCGCGAGTTCCTGCTGCGCCGCCAGCTCGAAGCCGTACGCAAGGAGCTGCGCGACCTCAAGGGAGAGGACGGCGAGGACGAGTCCGACGACTACCGCGCCCGCGTGGAGGCGGCCGACCTTCCCGAGAGCGTCCGCGAGGCCGCCCTCAAGGAGGTCGAGAAGCTGGAGCGCTCCAGTGACCAGTCGCCGGAGGGAAGCTGGATCCGGACCTGGCTGGACACCGTCCTGGAGCTGCCCTGGAACGAGCGGACCGAGGACGCGTACGACATCAGGGGCGCCCAGGCCGTGCTCGACGCCGAGCACGCCGGTCTGGAGGACGTGAAGGAGCGCATCACCGAGTACCTGGCGGTGCGCAAGCGGCGTTCCGAGCGCGGTCTCGGGGTCGTCGGCGGCCGGCGCGGCGGCGCCGTGCTCGCGCTCGTCGGCCCGCCCGGTGTCGGCAAGACCTCGCTCGGCGAGTCCGTCGCGCACGCCATGGGCCGCAAGTTCGTCCGTGTCGCCCTCGGCGGCGTCCGGGACGAGGCCGAGATTCGCGGCCACCGCCGTACGTACGTCGGCGCGCTGCCCGGCCGGATCGTCCGGGCCATCAAGGAGGCCGGGTCGATGAACCCGGTGGTCCTGCTCGACGAGATCGACAAGGTCGGCTCCGACTTCCGGGGCGACCCGGCGGCGGCGCTGCTCGAAGTCCTCGACCCGGCGCAGAACCACACCTTCCGCGACCACTACCTGGAGGTCGAACTCGACCTCTCCGACGTGGTGTTCCTCGCCACGGCCAACGTCCTGGAGGCCATCCCGGAGGCCCTGCTCGACCGTATGGAGCTGGTCCGCCTCGACGGCTACACCGAGGACGAGAAGGTCGTCATCGCCCGGGACCACCTGCTGCCGCGCCAACTGGAGCGGGCGGGCCTGGAGAAGGAAGAGGTCGTCCTCGACGAGAGCGCGCTGCGCAAGCTCGCGGGGGAGTACACCCGGGAAGCGGGCGTACGGAACCTGGAGCGGGGCATCGCCCGGCTGCTGCGCAAGGTCGCGGCCCAGCACGAACTGGGCCGCCGGGAGCTGCCGTTCACGGTCACCGACGGCGATCTGCGCGAGCTCATCGGGCGCCCGCACCACGTGCCCGAGTCGGCGCAGGACCCGGCCGAGCGCCGTACGGCGGTGCCCGGTGTCGCCACCGGCCTGGCGGTCACGGGAGCGGGCGGAGACGTCCTCTACGTGGAGGCGTCGCTGGCCGACCCGGAGACGGGCGCGGCCGGTCTGACCCTCACGGGTCAGCTCGGCGACGTGATGAAGGAGTCGGCGCAGATCGCGCTCTCCTTCCTGCGCTCGCACGGCGCGGAGCTCGAACTCCCCGTCGGCGACCTGAAGGACCGCGGCGCGCACATCCACTTCCCGGCGGGCGCGGTCCCGAAGGACGGTCCGAGCGCGGGTGTCACGATGACGACCGCCCTGGCGTCGCTGCTGTCGGGCCGGCTGGTCCGCACGGACGTGGCCATGACCGGTGAGGTCTCGCTGACCGGGCGGGTCCTGCCGATCGGCGGGGTGAAGCAGAAGCTGCTCGCCGCGCACCGGGCGGGTGTCACGACCGTGATCATCCCCAAGCGCAACGAGGCCGATCTGGACGACGTCCCGGCCGAGGTCCTGGAGAAGCTCGACGTCCACACCGTCACGGACGTCCGCCAGGTCCTGGAGCTGGCACTGGCGCCGGCGACGAACGGTGCCGTGCCGGAGGTTCCGGTGGCGGCGTGACGGACGCGGCCGGAAGGGAAGGCCCGGGTCCCGTGAGGGAGGCCCGGGCCTTCGCCGTGCCGCGTGCCGTCACCTTCGCCGTACGACCGGCGGCCGGCTCCACGCCGGCCGCCGTGCCGTACGGCAGGTGCGTCTCAGCCGTTGGCGAGCGCCTGGACGCGGTCCAGGGCACCGTTGAACTTGTCGTGGTCCCCGACCGTCGGTCCGGACGACGTGTACTGCCACATCGTGTAGTAGTCCCAGCCCGCCGGGAGGGTCCCCGGATCGGAGGCGTACCGCGCGATCCACAGCGGGTTGGCGGAGGCGAAGCCGCCGTAGTTGCCCGTGCACTGCGTCCACCAGCTCGCGGCCGTGTAGATCACCGCGTCACGGCCGGTCCTGGCCCGGTACTGGCTGAGGAAGCTGCTGATCCAGCTCACCATCGCGCTCTGGGTCTTGCCGTAACAGGCTGCCCCGTACGGGTTCCACTCGATGTCGAGCGTGCCCGGCAGCGTCCTGCCGTCGCCCGACCAGCCGCCGCCGTGGTCGACGAAGTAGTTGGCCTGGGTGGCGCCCGTCGTGGTGTCCGGGGTCGCGAAGTGGTAGGACCCGCGGATCATGCCGATGTTGTAGGCGCCGTTGTACTGCTGGGCGAAGTACGGGTTCGTGTAGTACGTCCCCTCGCTCGCCTTGGTGTAGGCCCACCTGACCCCGCTGTTCCACAGCGTCGACCAGGCGACGTTGCCCTGGTACCCGGCGACGTCGACCCCTTCCGTCTGGGTGGCGTCGCCGGTGGTCGGCGTGCCGCCCTGACCGTCGTGGGCGACGACTCCCATGCCCATCCGGGCGGTGCCCCGGGCGGGGATGTCGGCGGCGGAGGAGGGGAGGGTGGAGAGGAGGGAGAAGGCGGCGAGCAGGGTTCCGGCCGCGAGCAGGCGCAGGCGGCGGGCCGTTCCGGATCTGTGCACGGACATGTGCGTGCCTCCGAAGGGCGAGGGAGCTCCGGAGCCCTGGGGGAGCCCTGACGGAGCTCGGTGGGGGGAAAGCGCGGGCATGCGTGCCCCGGGGGGATCAGGTCGTCCTTGACCTGGGAGTGGCGTGCGCATGCCAGTAAATGTGTCTGATAAAGAAGCTACGCACGTAGACGACGGCGTGGGAAGAGGGGCCGGAGGCTGCCGTTGGTCTACGCCTGCGAAATACTGGCGGAGCTGCGGCAACGGTGAGTTCTGGCAGAAACTTTCAGGATCGGGAAACCGGGTCAGGGGTGCTGACGTGCACGAGGGCGGGAACGACGGCGGACGTCCGGTCGAATCCGGCGTGTCGGGAAATGGTATGGACCGGCCCGCGGCGCACGGGGTCGGGGACCGCGAGTTCCTTTCCCTGGAGCGGGAGTTGACCGTGTTCCTGCGCCGCGCCCGTGCCAACCAGGGGGAGATGGCCCGCGAGGTGCATCCGGACCTGGAGTCCGCCGCGTACGGACTCCTCGTCCGTCTGGAGGAGTGCGGCCGCCAGCGCGCCACGGAACTCGCCGCCTACATCGGCGTCGGCAAGGCCACGATGTCCCGGCAGCTCCGCGCCCTGGAGGAGCTGGGTCTGGTCGCGCGCGAACCCGACCCCGCCGACGGCCGCGCCTGGCTCGTCCACCTCACCGACGAGGGCCGCGGCCGTGTCTCCAGCGTCCGCGAGGCCCGCCGGGCCCGCTACGTCCGCCAGCTCGCCCACTGGGACCAGAACGAGGTGGCGGAACTCGCCCGACTGCTGAACCAACTCAACCGCGGAATGGAGAAGTAGCCCTGCCGGGCGCCCACGGCTCCCCCAGCTCGACGCACGACCCCTCCCGCCCCCGACCACCCACAGCCTTCGGCCCTGCAGAACCTCCCTCGGCCACCCAGAACCTGGCACGGCCCCGCAGAACCTCGAACGGCCACTCACCACTGCCGGCCACGCGGCCCCGGCCGGCAACAACCCTTCAGGGCCCGGGGCCCTCCCGTCCGTCTCCGATCAGAGCTCCACGAACACCACCGTCGCGTCGTCGTGTGTCTTGCCGCGCCGTGATCCCGGTCGAGCCGCCGCGTCCGCGCGCTCCAGGCCGCGTACGCGTTCGACGAGCGAGGCGGAGCCCTCCTCGCGCACCAGCGCGAACAGCTCGGACCAGTCACCCGCGTGGAACCGCTCCACCCATCGGCTCGCGCCGTCCGAGAGAGCCGTCAGGGCGCGGACCGAGGACCGGGGGAGCGTGCCCGTCACCGCGCGCGAGGCCACCGAGGGATCCGCCGCCGCAGTGAAGAAGCCGCCCTCCTTGTTGCGGACGGTGGAGTCGGCGACGGCGTCCGAGACGAGGGATGTGCGCGGGAGCCGGGAGAGGCGGTCGTCCAGCAGGACGGCGACCTCCCCGGCGGGGGATTCCACCAGCAGCGCCGAGTCCGAGAGGACCAGGTACTCCACCTGCGACGCGGACCACCGCGCGAGGACCACGGTTGCCTGGGGCGTACGCGGGTGAGAAAGGTCACAGGTGTCGGCGTGCGCCTCGGCGACGCGGCGAATCGCCCGGGACAGGACCTCCGGCAGGGGCAAATCCCCCTGCGAAACGGACAGTTCGGTCAGCGCTCCGCCGAGCCGTGCGGAGAACCAGGGGACCGAATGCAGACAGCCGTCGTCACCCCGGGGAGGTGTCACCCCGTCGAGCACGACCAGTGAACCGCCTTGTCCTGAAGCGGGAAGCCCGACCGATGCGAAGTCCTCATTGGGGCGGTCCGGGTCTCCGGGCTCCGACACGAGTTCAGTGCGCATTCCGCCAGTCTGCACGAGCCCTTCACAAGGGCTCCGGAAGACGCCGGGCGACGCCCGACGTGCGGTTCAGCGGCACGGGCGCCGGGTTTGGCCTGGAATGATCGACTCCGGCAAGGCGTGGCGGCGAATACTGCCAAAGCCCGTCCCCGACGTCCAACCGGCCCGCCGCGCGGGCCGGTCGCGGGCGCCGGGGAGACTTGCCCGCCAACTCCCCTCCGATGTTCACTCCTTCGGGTGGCGGGTCAGATGATGCGGGACCACTGCCCACCGGCACTGGGAGGGTCGGGAGCCGTACCGGGCGTACGCCGCGATTGACGGGACGTCACCCGGGCCCCAAATGGGTACACGAGTCAGGAATGCGAGCACCGGTGCAGAAGACGCGGCCGAGGCGCACAGGCAAGAAGACGGCCTCCAACTCCACAGAGGGTGGCGCCGTGGGCGACGCCACCGACTCCACGGGCCGGGGCAGGACCGCCCACGTACGCAACCGGCTGATCGTGGCCGTGGCGGTCGTCGCGGCCGCCATCGCCGGAGCCGGCGCGCCCATGGTGCTGTCCGCCTCACAGCAACTGAACGACTCCCAGAACCTGGTGACGCTCGCCGAGCGCACCCAGCAGGCGCTGACCCTCGCGCACGCGCTGGCCGACGAGCGCGACGAGGTCACCTCGTACGTCGCCGCCGGCAGGCCCCAGGCCAAGGCCCCCTCCGAGAAGCGCAGCGCCCTGGTCGACCGGCAGGTCGACGAACTGCGCGCGGACGCGGACGCCCCCGCCGCCCTGCTCCAGGACCTCGACGGCATCGCGACGCTCAGGCGAGCGGCGCTCACCGGCAAGAGCACCGCTCTCGAAGCGCACCAGTCGTACTCCGACGCCATCGCCGAACTCCACGCCCTCGCCGAGGACCTGGCCGACCGGATGCCGCCGCGCGCGGGCTCCGGCGCGCACTCCCTCGCCGAGCTGGACACCGCCGTCCAGCAGTCCGCCGCCGCCCGCGGACTGCTCCTCGCGGCCCTCGGCATCCCCCACACCACCCAGAGCGTCTACAACCCGATCACGGGTCTGACGAGCACCACGAACGTCTCCTCGGCCGCCGCCACCAAGCAGCGCGACGCGCTGAGCGCCGCCGCCCAGCAGGCGCGCCTGCGCTCCGACGCGGCCGTCGCGGACTTCCGCGAGACCGCGCCCAAGCAGGCCGTGACGTCGTACGACTCCACGGTCACCGGCCCCGACGTCGGCTCCGCGGAGAAGTACCTGGCGAACCTCACCGGTCAGCCCAAGCTCTCCGACTCCGCGCTCGGCACCGACACCAAGAAGCTGGACGCGGCCCTGTCCGCGCGGGTCGACCTGATGCGCGGCGCGGAGGCCTCCCTCAACGACCACCGCACCAAGGACCTCGCGAAGCTGCGGGACGACGACGTCACCGCCCTGGAGCTGCGCGTCACCCTCCTCGGCGTCCTGATGCTCGTCGCGGCCGGCATGACGATGGCCATGGCCCGCAGCCTCACCCGGCCGCTCGCCGTCCTGCGGCTCGGCTCGGCCCGCCTCGCCGCCGATCCGGCCGCCGCGGAACCGGTCAAGTTCACCGGCCGCAACGACGAGTTCGCCCAGGTCGTCCGCTCCGTCAACGCGCTGCACCAGCACGTGGCCACGCTGCACGAGCGGAACTCCACCCTCGAAGGCGACCGCAAGCACCTCATCGGCCAGCGCCAGCAGATGGCCGACGAGCGCGACCGGCTGCGCGGCGAACTCGCCGAGGCGGCGGCCCACCTGGAGCAGGTGCGCGGCACCATCCACAGCACCTTCGTGAACCTCGCGCTGCGCACGCTGGGTCTCGTCGAGCGCCAGCTCGGCGTCATCGAGGGCCTCGAGGAGCGCGAGCAGGACCCGGACCGCCTCTCCACCCTCTTCAAGCTGGACCACTTCGCCACCGTCATGCGGCGGCACAGCGAGAACCTCCTCGTCCTCGCCGGCGCCGAGCACGTCCAGCACCACGCGGGCCCGGTCCCGCTCGTCGACATCGCGCGGGCCTCGGTCAGCGAGATCGAGCGGTACGAGCGGGTACGGATCGCCGCGCTGCCCCCGCACGCGCACATCGCCGGGTACGCCGCCGACGACATCAGCCACCTGGTGGCCGAACTCCTGGAGAACGCCACCTCGTTCTCGCCGCCCGACGTACCCGTCGAGGTCTCCGGCTGGCTGCTGGAGAGCGGTGACGTGATGCTCTCCGTGCAGGACGAGGGCATCGGCATGACCGACGACCGGATGAGGCACCTCAACGCCCGCCTCTCCGAGTTCGACCCCGAGGACACGTACGACCAGGAGAGCGGCGAGGGACTCGGGCTCGGCCTGTACGTCGTGGCCCGGCTCGCCCACCGGCACGGTGTACGCGTGAAGCTGCGCGAGCAGAAGCAGGGCGGGGTGGCCGCCGTGGTCGTCCTCCCGAAGACGCTGCTCGCCGCCGCCCCGGCGTCCACCGTCCCCGCCTCCGTCCGGCTGGCCGGCGGCGCCCCCGCGGTGGCCCTGCCCGGAGCGGACGCCGAGGCCAACTCCAACGTGCTGCGCGGCCGTTCGATCCGGCGCGCCCCGTTGACGGCCCCGGCCGACGCCGAGGACCCGCTGATCGCGGCGGCCGAGGCGGCCGTTCAGGACTCGGCCGCCGACCCGGAGGCGGCGCCCGGACCGACGCCGGCCCCCGAGTCCGGACCGGCCGCGCGGACGGCGGTCATCCCGGGCCCCCGCGAGCCCGAGCCGGAGCTCACCTCCGAGACGACGATGGAGCTGCTGCTCCCGGAGCTGGCCCCGGAGGCCCCGGCCACGGCCGGAGCACCGGCGGGCACGACCGACGCCCCCGCCCCGGCCGCCTTCGCGGCGCCCGAGGCACCCGGCGCCGCCGCCGAGCCGTCTCCGGCCTTCGCCACCGACGCGACCGCCGCCCGCACGGACGCCTGGGCCCCCGAGGCCCCCACGGACACCGCCGGTACCACCGACACGACCGGCACCACGGGCGCCACCGATACGACCGGCACCACGGGCACGACCGACACGACCGGCACCACGGGCACGACCACCGGCACCACCCACGCCGTAGGCACGACGGTCTCCGCCCCCCACACCGCCGGAAGGCCCGCCGATCCGGATCCGGCGGCGACCGACCCGTACGCCATCGGCCCGGACGACCACGAGCGTGTCCCCGACGACGCCGAGCGCGCCGCCGCCGACGCCGAGCGTGCCGCCGACGAACACCCCAGGCTCACCGACAAGGGCCTGCCCAAACGCACACCGAAGATCACCGCCCCCGCCGCCGCCCCGCGGCCCCGCGCGGGCGGCGTGGACGCCGAGGCCCTGCGCCGCAGGCTCGGCGGGTTCCACCGGGGTGCGATCGAAGGCCGCCGCGACGTGGAGGCCGAGATCGCCGACCGGACGGCGGAGACCCCCACGCCCGAAGGACAGACCCCGCCGGCCCCCGCACCCGCACACGCGCCCGCCGGACCCGCGCCCAGCGGGCACCGGCCCGGCGCACAGGACGTGAAAGCACCTGGGGGCACAGCCGAGGAGGCAAGCAGTTGACCGCGACCAGTACCTTCGGCCTGAGCAGCGAAGCACGTAACCTGCACTGGCTTCTGACCAATCTCGTCGAGGAGGTGCCCGGCCTCCAGTCGGTCGCGGTCGTCTCCTCCGACGGCCTGCTGCTGCTCTCCTCCGACCCCGGCCGCAACGCCGAGGCGAGGACCGCCGACAGCGTCAGGCCGACCGGACCCAAGGGCTCCGCGGCCGACCTCGCCACCATCGTCTCCGGCATCGGCAGCCTCACCCTCGGCGCCGCCAAGCTGATGGACGGCGGCGGCGTCAAGCAGACCATGGTCGCGATGGACGAGGGCAGCCTCTTCGTCATGGCGATCAGCGACGGCTCGCTGCTCGGCGTGCACGGCTCCGCGGACTGCGACATGAGCGTGGTGGCGTACCACATGGCGCTCTTCGTCGGCCGGGCCGGACACGTCCTCACCCCCGAGCTGCGCATCGAGCTCCGAAAATCCCTCGAGGCCGACGCTCCCGGGAGTGCCTGATGACCGCGTCGAACGTCGTCAAGAAGCTCCCCGTCCGCGGCGGCGACCGCAAGCCCGCCCGCGTACGGCCCTACTCGCTCACCGGTGGACGGACGCGCTTCGGCCACGTCCTGCTGGTGGAGACGTTCGTGGCCGCGCTGGACGCCCCCGAGGTGCGCAAGGAGCTGACCAACGGCTCGCTCACCACCCGGGTGATGCCCGAGATGCGGGCCATCGTCGAACTCTGCCGCCGCATGCGCACGGTGGCCGAGATCGCCGCTCTTCTCAGGATGCCGCTCGGAGTGGTCCGCGTGCTCTTGAGCGACCTGGCGGACCAGGGAAAGATCCGCGTGTACGGAACAGGCCACGGTCCGGGACAGCCGGATCGTGCCCTGCTGGAAAGGGTGCTGAGTGGACTCCGTCGTCTCTGACGCCGAACCTGGCGTCGCTCCCCTCCTCGACGACGAGGAGAATCTGCAGGCCTGGCAGACGGACCGCACGCGCGCGCCGATCGCCACGAAGATCGTGGTGGCCGGCGGCTTCGGCGTCGGCAAGACCACGCTCGTGACGTCCGTCTCGGAGATCACGCCCCTCCAGACGGAGGCGCTGATGACCCAGGCCAGCGAGGAAACCGACGACCTCACGGGTACGCCGGACAAGCTGACCACCACCGTGGCCATGGACTTCGGGCGCATCACGCTCGACGACGACCTGGTGCTCTACCTCTTCGGTACGCCGGGCCAGCAGCGGTTCTGGTTCATGTGGGACGACCTCGTGCGCGGCGCGATCGGCGCGGTGGTCCTCGCCGACACCCGCCGCCTCTCGGACTGCTTCCCGGCGCTCGACTACTTCGAGAGCTGCGGACTGCCGTACGTCGTCGCCGTCAACCACTTCGACGGAACCGACGAGTTCGAGCCGGAGGATGTGCGCGAGGCCCTCACGGTTCCTCCGCACATACCTGTCATGATCATGGATGCGCGCCGCAAGATCTCGGTCGTCGAGACCCTGCTCGCGCTCGTCGGTCACGCACTCGAAGTCAGCCCCGAATAGGGACGCCCGACTCCTAGGAGAAGCACCCCGCATGCGGAAGATACTCGTCGTGGGGGCCGGCCAGTCCGGCCTCCAGCTCGCCCTCGGACTCCAGTCGCAGGGGTACGAGGTCACCCTGATGTCGAACCGGACGGCGGACGAGATCCGTTCCGGCCGGGTCATGTCGACGCAGTGCATGTTCGACACGGCGCTCCAGCACGAGCGCGATCTTCAGCTCAACTTCTGGGAGTCCCAGGCGCCGAAGATCGAAGGACTCGGGGTCTCCGTCGCGGTCCCCGGCTCGTTCGACCCGGGCCCCTCGCAGCGGGCCATCGACTGGGTCGGCAAGCTCGACGGCTACGCGCAGTCGGTCGACCAGCGGGTCAAGATGGCCGGCTGGATGGAGACGTTCGCGCAGCGCGGCGGCCAGTTGGTCATCCACGGCGCCGCGGTCTCCGACCTCGACTACTTCTCCCGCGCCTACGACCTGGTGCTGGTCTCGGCGGGCAAGGGCGAACTCGTCTCGATGTTCGGCCGTGACGCCGACCGTTCCCCGTACACCGAGCCGCAGCGCGCCCTCGCGGTGTCGTACGTGCACGGCCTGGGCCCGCGCCCGGAGCACCCGGACTACGACGCGGTCCGCTGCAACCTGGTCCCCGGCGTCGGCGAGCTCTTCATCATGCCGACCCTCACCACGTCGGGACGCGCCGACATCCTGTTCTGGGAGGGCATCCCCGGCGGTCCGCTGGACGTCTTCAACGGCGTCAAGGACCCGGCCGAGCACCTCTCGCTGACCCTGGAACTCATGGAGCGGTTCACGCCCTGGGAGTACGCGCGCGCCACCAACGTCGAACTGACCGACGCGGGCGCCACGTTGTCCGGGCGCTACGCCCCCACGGTCCGCAACCCGATCGGCCGTCTCCCCGGCGGCGGACTGGTCCTCGGTGTCGCCGACGTCGTCGTGGCCAACGACCCGATCACCGGTCAGGGCTCCAACTCGGCCTCCAAGTGCGCCGCCGCCTACCTCGCCTCGATCGTCGAGCAGGGCGACAAGCCCTTCGACGAGGAGTGGATGCAGGCGACGTTCGACCGCTACTGGGACACCGCGCAGCACGTCACCAAGTGGACCAACGCCATGCTGGGCGTCCCGCCGGAGCACGTGCTGAACCTGATCGGCGCGGCGGGCCAACTCCAGCCCGTGGCCGACCGCTTCGCGAACGGCTTCAACGACCCGGCCGACTTCGAGAACTTCTTCTTCGACCCCGAGAAGACGAACGCCTACCTGGCCTCGGTCACCGGGGCCTGACCTCGGCCGGACCGATGTGAGCGGCCTCGGCGACGATCGACGGGAGGGGCCCCGGCCGACGGCCGGGGCCCCTCCCGTCTCCGTACGCGGGCCGGAGACGGAGCCCTCAGCTCCTGCTGCCATGCCGGCGGTTGATCACTACCGCGTGTGCGGCCAGCGCGAGGCAGACGGCGACGGCCGCGAAGCGGGTGATCGTCCACGCCGTCTCGCCGACCGGCCCCTGCAGAGAGACCTCGGCACGCAGCCGCGCCGTCGTCTCGACGACGGCCAGCGCCGGGATCACCAGCCGGAAGGGCAGGCCGGGAAGTCCCGGGCTGCGCGCCAGGTTGCCCATGAGTCCCAGGACGGGCCCGACCACCAGGGCGACCGCACCCCAGGCGAGCGTCGCCGACAGGGCCCCGGACCACGTGGTGTCCGAATGGACCACGTAGTAGGCGGCGACGGCCGCCGCAAGGGACACGGCGGCCACGACGGCGGACGCGGCCCGCGACGCGACGGCGAGGCCGGCGAGGAAGGCCAGGGCCGACCAGGGCCAGGCCTCGTTCAGGACGAGGTAGATGCCCCGGCCAGCCGTGGAGGCGTCCGTCTCCAGAGCGCGGGTGAGGACTCCGAGAGCCGCACCGGCCAGGAGCGCGGCGGCGGGTGCCAGCACGAAGGAGCGTGAAGAGATCACGGCGTTCCACGAAGTCCTTTTCGGTAACCAGGCGGCTGACTGATGCGGTGCGGCCGCAGAATCTATTCGTCGAGGCTCCAGTACGCGCTGCAGGTGTAGGCGGCGCCGGCCGTCCTGCTGGCCTTGGCCGTCTGCCCGGCGAAGGCGTAGGCCTTGTTGTCGCCGTTGGCTATGCGCGCCGTCGCGTGGTGCATCTTCGAGCCGTGGAAGTACGAGGAGAAGCAGCGCTTCCCGCCGCTCGTCAGCTCCCAGCCGTAGGTCCAGGAGCCACCACCGACGTCCTTGGTGTGCGTCTCGCCGCCCGCAGCGCGGGAAGACGCGTTGAGGTCGATGACGGCCATGCCCGATGTCGCGGGCTTCAGTTCGGCTGCGCCGGCTGACGCGGCCGGGGCGACGACGGCTCCCGCGGTCAGGAGTGCGACGGCCGTGGCGAGCCATGCGGATGTACGAAGAGACTTCACATTCAACCCCGTTTTGCGTTCGTGGCATTCGGATCGCTGAAGCGTCCGTCGATCCCAACCTGCCTTGGTCAGAGGGCAGTTGAGATCGCAACGTCAGTACGCTACCTCCGCCGCCGTGCCGTCTCAAGATCACGGCATCGTCGGGGACATCACGCCGAAGACGGGGAACCGGAGCGGGCTTTTCGGCCTCGGCTAGCTCCCTTCCGGCGTCGGTGCGCCGGAGGCGAAGCCCTCGTCGGATCCGTCCGTGGCACCCTCGGGGAGCTCCGGCGGCGTGAACCGCCGCAGGGGCTCCCCGTCCGGGTCCGGGCGTACGGCGCCCAGCAGGGGGTTGGCCGCGATGGGCGACACCTTGATCCTCGCCCCGGGCCGCGGGGCCTGCACCACCATCCCGTCGCCCAGGTACAGGGCGACGTGCGTGGCCTCGGGGAAGTAGACCACCAGATCGCCCGGACGCAGCTTGTCCAGCGGGATGTGCGGAAGCTCGGCCCACTGCTCCTGGCTGGTGCGGGGGATGGGCCGGCCGGCCCGCTCCCAGGCCTGTGACGTCAGCCCCGAGCAGTCATAGGCTTTCGGTCCCTCCGCACCCCATTCGTACGGCTTGCCGATCTGCTCGACGGCGTACCGCAGTGCCTCCTCGCCCTCCGGCGTGGGCGGACGGACACTGCTGAGGGAGCCGGACGCCATGATCTTCTTCTGGGCCGCGTCGGTCCCCGACTTCTCCACCCGGCCCATCTCGGCGATCTGTTCCGCGGTCAGCGAGGCGAGCAGCCGTTCCACGTCGTCGAGCCGCTCGCGCACCTCGTCCCGCTCCTTCTTCTGCCGCGCGGCGAGGGAGAGCTGCCCGTCCAGTGCCTTGCGGGCCGCCCGCGCGAGCCCGTCGGTCCGCCGCTCGCCGCCGGCGACCCGCCGCACGGTCTGGGCGCGCTCCAGCGACAACTGCCCGATCAGGTGCCCCTGGTCGAGTGCGTGCTGCGGATCCCGGGCCAGCAGCAGTCGTACGTACGGGGAGATCTCGTCGCCGCTCTGGTACTGCTGCCGGGCCAGCCGTCCGGCGGCGGTCCGGCTGTCCTCCAGCGACAGCCGGGCCCGGGCGAGGCGGGCGTCGAGCCTCGCGACCTCGGCGCGCTGCTTCTTCAGTTTCTCGGCGGTGCCGTTGTACGTCTCGGTGGCACGTTCGGCGTCCCGGTAGAGGTTCTGAAGATCCGTCAGCAGCGAGGTCACGGACCGCTGGGCACCGGAGTCGGGCTCGGGCGCGGCACCTGCGGGCGTGGAGGGGAGCAGTGCCCCGACCGCCACGGCCCCCGTGCAGACCAGACGCAGAAGCCTTCCTGACACGCCATCACCTCCGGTGCCGGGGTGGTCCGTCCACCACCCGTCTCGCACCGGCAGGATCGGACCACCGCACCCCGGGCGCCCGCCGGGAGGGCGCTTCGGCCCAAGAACCTCACTCGTCGGCGTTGCCGCCCGGCGTGGCGCCGCCACCGCCGCCCTTGCCGGTGCCCGGGGACCAGGGCAGCTTGAACCGGCGTCCCGGGACGTCGCCCTCGGGGTCGTACTCGTACTTCCACCCCTGATGCAGCCCGAGCCGCTTGCTCGCAGCCGCCTGGACGCGCCGGTAGACGACCACGGTGGACGGACCGCCGTCGGCGCCGGGGACCGGGACGCGGTACGTCTTCGGCGGGTGACCGGTGATCCCGAGCAGGACCGGCAGGACGCGCCCGTCCAGCGGGCCGCCGACAAAGGGGGTGTCTTCGCTCTTCACCGGACCAGTGTCACAGCAGGTGGGCCGCATTCTCGACAACGGGCAGCACCCGGCGGACGAGCGCCCCCGCGATGCCGTCGGGGCGCTCCATCACGAGCGCGGCCCGGACCACCGCCGCGGTCTGCGGATCGCTCCCCGCGCTCGCCGCGAGCGCCGCCGTGAACTGCTCGACGAGCCAGTCTCGCAACTCGTCCAGCGGCGGTTCCTTGTCCTCATCGAGCCAGATCAGCGAGGCGGCCTCCACGGCCGTGATCCACATCCGTACGGTCATCCGCAGCCGGGGCCCGGGATCCTTCACCGCCAGATGATCGAGGATGTGCTCCGCCGCCGCCCGGCGGACCCCGTCGACTATGGCCGTTGTCCGCGAGGTCTCGATGACGCTGCCGCCCTGCAGCAGGGCGCTGAACCCCGCGTCGTGCTGATCCACGAACGCGAGGTACCGGTCGAGGGCCCTGGAGAGCCGCTCGGTCAGCGGCCCCTCGGCGGGCTCCGCGAAGCACTGCTCCAGCTCCTCCGCGGCGGACCGCAGGGCAGCCTCGTACAACTGCTGCTTGCCGCCCGGGAAGTACCGGTACACCAGCGGCCGCGACACCCCCGCGGCCTCCGCCACATCGTCCAGCGACACGTCCTCGGGCACGCGCTGGGCGAAGAGGGACAGCGCGGCCTCGAGCAACTGACTGCGCCGTTCCTCGACACTGAGCCGACGGTAAGCGGGGGTGGAAGCCTGCGAGGTCATGTCGGGCAGCGTAACCGCACACCGGCACAGCCCCCCGTGCAGCGGAAACCGAACCCCAGGCCGTTGTGACGGCCGCGCCCCGCCCCCACGCGCCCGCGGCCGCCGTACGACGCGAGGGGACGTGCCGGTACATCAAATGCCCGCAGGCCGGACGGATCAGAATCAACTCTCACCGTTCAACCCCGCTGGGATCCGTTCGGATGCGGGCGGATGTACCGGCGCGGCCCCGCCCCCACGACGGCCCCGGCGCCCCTCCCCGGACCGGGCCCCGCGACGAAGCCCCAGCCGAGCACGGCCCCGCCGCGAAGCCCCAGCACGGCCGGCCCTGCCGTGAAGCCCCAGCACGGTCCGGCCCCGCCGCGAAGCCCCAGCCGATCCCGGAGCGCCCGGAATCAGCAGGACCCACAGGACCGTGACCGCCCCCTCAGGCCAACAGCCCCGACGACTTCCACAACCGCCGACCGGCCCCGCGCAGGACCCCGATCTCGTCCAGGAAGTCGGTCAGCTTCCGGGCCCCGGTCTGCATCACGTCCCGCCGATGCCCACTGGCCTTCACCTGCGCCACGGCCTCCCGCCTGTCGAGCCCGACGTTCGTGTAGACCTCGGGATTGACGAACGCCACGGAGAACACGCGCGCGAACTCACCCGAGGTGACCCGGGTGAACTCCTGCGACCACCGCGGAGCGGTCAGCATCTGCCGCCGCAACTCCTCCCGCGCGTACCGGACATGCCGAGCCTCTTCCACCACATGGATCCGCGTGACCCCCCGGACGAGGGTCTGCACCCGCTCGTCCGGGAACGTCAGCCGCTGCATCCAGTCGAGGATCTCCTCACCGAGCAGCGTCGCCGTGAACGACCCCGGAGTCGTCGAGATGGTCTTGAACAGCCGCCCCAGATTCAGATGCGCCCGGCTCACCGGGTAGTGCGGCGTGCCCCCGCGCGTGATCAGCCGCGCGAACATCTTCGAGTGCCGGCACTCGTCCTCGATCTCCGTCAGCGCGTACCGGACGTGCGCGCTCGTCGCCGCCTTGTCGTAGATGTGCCGCACCAGCAACTGCATCAGGATGATCTCGAACCAGATGCCCAGCGAGGCCAGCGCGGCCGCCTCGTGCTGGGACAGCGCGATCCGCTGCTCCTCGCCCATCGTGCGCCACAGCGGCGTGTCGTACAGCGACACCAGCTCGGGCGGCCAGAACCACTTGCCCTCCTCGAAGGGCGCGTCCCAGTCGAGCTCCTTGTCGGGGTCGAAGGAGTGCTTGGCGGAGGAGTCGAGGAGGCGCTCGGCCACCTGCTCCCGGTCCTTGAGCAGACCGAGCGCGTCACGGAGCACATCGGCTTCGGGCACCGTCGTCATGGCTGTTCCCACCTCGTCGTACGGGATCACTTCAGAAGTTACCGGCGGTCACAACTTATGAGACTGCTTGTCAGTAAGCTCGTCAATCCCCTGTGCCGGACTTGTTGACGACGCGTCTACTCCGTGTGAGCCTGCGAGGTATGCCGACGCATGAGCTGTACGCCGCGGACTCGGGAGATCCCCTCTGGCAGATACCGGCCTCGGGGGCGGCCCGCTTCAACTGGGAGTACGACGACGGTCGTGACCGGCTGCTCGCCCTCTACCAGAAGGGCAAGGACAAGCAGTGGGACGGCCAGAAACGCATCGACTGGAGTCTGGAGGTCGACCCCGAGGACCCGCTCGGCACCCCGGACGAGGCGCTGACCCTGTACGGCACGCCGTACTGGGCGAAGATGACCGACCGCGACAAGGGTGAACTGCGCAAGCACTACGCGTCGTGGCAGTTCAGCCAGTTCCTGCACGGCGAACAGGGAGCGATGGTCTGCGCCGCGCGGATCGTGGAATCGGTCCCCGACCTCGACGCCAAGTTCTACTCGGCCACGCAGACCATGGACGAGGCCCGGCACGCGGAGGTCTACTCCCGCTTCCTGCACGAGAAGATCGGGATGCTCTACCCGATCAACGACAACCTCCAGGCCCTCCTCGGCGACACACTCCGCGACGCGCGATGGGACATGCCCTACCTGGGCATGCAGGTCCTGATCGAGGGCCTGGCGCTGGCCGCCTTCGGGATGATCAGGGACACCACCGACAAGCCGCTGCCGAAGCAGATCCTGTCCTACGTGATGCAGGACGAGGCACGCCATGTCGCCTTCGGCCGCATGGCCCTGCGCGACTACTACCGGCAGCTCTCCGACGCCGAGCTCCGCGAACGCGAGGAGTTCGTGATCGAGGGCTGCTACCTGATGCGGGACCGGCTGCGCGGGGTCGAGGTCCTGGAGAACTTCGGGATCCCCAAGGCGGAGGCCGAGGAGTTCAGCGAGAACTCCGAATTCCTGCACCTCTTCCGCCAGTTGCTCTTCAGCCGCATCGTTCCGTGCGTCAAGGACATCGGCCTGTGGGGCGAACGCCTCCAGCGGGCCTACGTGGACATGGGCGTCTTCGAGATGGGCAACTCCAACCTCGACCTCCTGATGGCACAGGACGAGGAACTGGCCGAACAACTGGACGCGGAACGCTTCGCGACCGAGGAACGGGCCCGCATCGCGGAGATAGGAACGACGATCGACGAGGGCCGCGCTTGACGGCGCCGGGGAGCGACGAACAGCCGCCCCCTGCCTCCCACCCCGCCGGACCCGGGATCCGCTCGAATTGGCCTCCCCCCGCCCACCTCCGACGCGGGATGATCCCCTCATGACCCCGTCGATCACCCCGAACCGCCCAGCCGCCCGACGCAGCCTCGAAGGCCTGGCCCTCGGCGACGCCTTCGGGGAGCGCTGGTTCCCCCTCTTCCGGGACCGGCTCCAGGCCCACGAGGAGATCCAGGCCCGGCAGACCCCGCAGGAGCCCACCTGGCACTGGACCGACGACACGGCGATGGCCCTCGGCATCATGCGGGTCCTCGACGAGTACGGCGAGATCCGGCAGACCGAGCTGGCCCAGGCGTTCGCGCTCGCCTTCGAAGCGGACCCGGCCCGCGGCTACGGCCGCGGCATGTGCGAACTCCTGCCGAGGCTGGTCCAGGAGCCGCACAGGTGGCCTGAGACGGCGCGCGGTCTGTTCGGCGGCGAGGGGAGTCTCGGCAACGGCGCGGCGATGCGCGTCGCTCCGCTGGGAGCGTGGTTCCAGGCGAGCCTGCCGGACGTGGCGGAGCAGGCCGCGCTGTCGGCCGAGGTGACGCACGCGCACCCGGAGGGCATCGCGGGCGCGGTCGCGGTGGCGACGGCGGCCGCGTTGTCCGCCCGGGGCGAGCAGGGCCTCGCGGCCGTCGCGGCGGCGACCCCGCGGAGCGCTGTCCGGGACGGCCTCGAAAGGGCGGCGGACCTCTCCTTCTCCACCGCTCCGTGGAAGGCGTCGGACATCCTGGGCAGCGGTCAGCGGGTGCGGGCCGACGACACCGTTCCCTTCTCGATCTGGTGCGCCGCCCGTCATCCCGACGACCTGACGGCAGCGCTCTGGAGCGCGGCCGAGGGCTTCGGCGACGTCGACACGACGTGCGCCATCACCGGCGGGATCGTGGCGGCCCGCACCGGTGTCGACACGATCGCCGCCGACTGGCTGAGCCGCAGGGAGGCGGTGCCCGGAAGCGCCTGACCCGGCGCACTCCCTCCGCTCGAACCTCCCCTGTCCTGTTAGGCCGTCAGGTCGATGATCAGTCAGTGATCGCCGAGGGCGGGAACACGGCCGAACGCCAGGCGGGCCGACCGGGTGGCCACACCCCCTGTCTCATGGAGTGGTCCCACCGTCCGGCGCGGACACCCTCAACTTCCCAGCACCGCCTCCATCACCCCCCGCGCGATCGGCCCCGCGAACCCGCCCCCCGTGATGTCCCCGCGGTTCGCCGCCGCGTCCTCGACGACCACGGCGACGGCCACGGCGGGCTCCGGGGAGCCGTCGGCGCGGGCCCAGGAGATGAACCACGCGTACGGGGTGCCGGAGTTGCCGATGCCGTGCTGGGCGGTGCCGGTCTTGCCGCCGACGGTGGCACCGGGAATGGCGGCCACGGTTCCGGTGCCCTTCTCCACCACGTCCGTCATCAGCTCCCGCATGCGCTGGGCCGTGGACGCGCTCATCGCCTGGTGGAGGGTCCGCGGACCGGTCGTGGTCAGCGTCGCGCCGGTGCGCGAGGTCGTCCGCTCCACCAGGTAGGGCGTCTTGACCGAGCCGTCGCCCGCGACGGCCGCGGCGATCATCGCCATCTGCAACGGCGTCGCCCGCGTGTCGAACTGGCCGATGGAGGAGAGCCCCAACTGGGCCTGGTCCAGCCGCAGATCGAAGTTGCTGGGCACCACGGAGAACGGGATGCGCAGCTTGCGGTCGTTGAAGCCGAAGTTCGCCGCCGTCCTCGTCATGCCGTCGAGCCCGACGTCGACGCCGAGCTTGGCGAAGACCGTGTTGCAGGACCAGGTGAACGCGTACCGCAGGGAGGCGTCCTCACAGCCCTCGATCTCGTTGGTGAGCCTCGTCGTGGTGCCGGGGAGCCGGTAGGGGTTCGGTGACCTGGTCGGCGCGTCCACGTCCTCGACGACCCCGGAGTCCAGCGCCGCCGCGGCGGTCAGCACCTTGAACGTCGATCCCGGCGGATATGTCTGCCGGACGGCCCGGTTGAGCATCGGCTTGTCGTCCTGGGCGTTCAGCCTCGCCCAGGCCGTGGACGCGGCCGCCCCCGTCCCGGAGAGCCGGGCGGGATCGTACGAGGGGGTGGAGACCAGGGCGAGGATCCGGCCGGTGGACGGCTCGATCGCCGCGACCGCGCCCCGGCGGCCGTCGAGCCCCTCGTAGGCGGCCCGCTGCGCGGCCGCGTCGAGGGTGGTGACGACACTGCCGCCGGCACCGCGGGCCCGGGTGAGGCCGTCCAGCAGGGGGAGCGGGGCGAGCATCGGGTCGCTGCCGGACAGGATGCCGTCCTCGGTGCCCTCCAGCAGGGTGGTCCCGTAGAGCTGCGAGGCGAAGCCGGTGACGGAGGCGTACAACGGGCCGTCCAGATAGGTCCGTTCGTAGCGGAACTGCGCACCGGTGTCCCTGGAGCCGGTGACCGGGCGGCCCTCGACGACGATGTCCCCGCGCGGCTGACCGTAACGGGCGATCGCCGGACGGCGGTTGGCGGGATTGCGGTCGTACGACGGGGCCTGGACGACCTGGACGCGGGCGGCGTTGACCAGGAGGGCCACGAGCAGCACGGCGCACAGTCCGATGGCCCGGCGGATGTACTTGGTCATGGCGCCGGCGTCCCGTCGTACTGACCGCGCGCGCAGTCGCTGATCCGGATCAGCAGGGCGACGATGATCCAGTTGGTGACGACGGAGGAGCCGCCCTGTGCGAGGAACGGCATCGCCATGCCGGTCAGCGGGATCAGTCCGGTCACGCCTCCCGCGATGACGAAGACCTGGAGCGCCACGATCGACGCGAGGCCGATCGCGAGGAGCCGGCCGAAGGGGTCGCGCAGCGCGAGGCCCGCGCGGTAGCCGCGTTCGACGAGGAGGGCGTAGAGGAGGAAGACGGCGGACAGGCCGGCCAGTCCGAGTTCCTCGCCCGCGGTGGCCAGGATGAAGTCGGACTTGGCGGCGAACCCGATCAGGACCGAATGGCCGAGCCCGAGGCCGGTGCCGAGCATCCCGCCGGCGGCGAACGCGAAGAGGGACTGGGCCAGTTGGTTGGCTCCGTGGCCCGCGGTGATCGAGGCGAAGGGGTCGAGCCAGTCCTCCACCCGGCTGTGCACGTGTGGTTCGAGGCGGCCGACGGCGAGCGCCCCGACGGAGGCGAGCAGCAGCCCGACCGCGATCCACCCGGTGCGGCCGGTGGCGACGTAGAGCAGGATCACGAACAGGCCGAAGAAGAGCAGCGAGGTGCCGAGGTCGCGCTCCAGGACCAGGACCAGGACGCTGAGCAGCCAGATCGTCACGATCGGGCCCAGGACGCGGCCGGTGGGCAGTTGGAGCCGCCGGAACCGCCAGATCTGGCGGCCGCTGTAGGCGAGCGCATTGCGGTTGGCGGCGAGGTAGCCGGCGAAGAACACGGCGAGCAGGACCTTCGCGAACTCGCCCGGCTGGATGGAGAATCCGGCGACCCGGATCCAGATGCGGGCGCCGTTGACCGCCGGGAAGAAGATCGGCAGGACGAGCAGGGCCAGCGCGCCGACCACCGACACGTAGGTGTAGCGCTGGAGGACACGGTGGTCGCGCAGGCAGAGCACGACGACGATGAAGAACGCGACGCCGAGGGTCGACCAGATGAGCTGGATGGGGGCCGCCTGGTCGTCCGGGGTCTCCAGGTCGAGCCGGTAGATCAGCACCAGGCCCAGGCCGTTGAGGAGGACGGCGATGGGCAGCAGCAGCGGATCGGCGTACGGGGCCCGCAGGCGTACGGCGACATGGGCGAGGAGCGCGAGCACGCCGAGCCCGGCGCCGTAACCGGCGGCGCCGGGCGGGACGGTGCCGTGCTTGGCGAGGCCGACGGCGCAGTAGCCGTACACGCAGAGCAGGACGGCGACGACGATGAGGGCGAGCTCGATGCCACGGCGCCTGGGCAGGCGTTCAGCGGGTGGGGCCGGGTCCGCCGCTACGGCCGTTCCGGACATTCCGGGCTGGATCATGTCCGGAACGTAGCAAGCGGGCGACCCGATGTCCCGTTACGGGATGGCGGAGCCCCGGGTGTCAGCACCAGCGGGGGGCCGGGCCGATGTTGTCGATGTAGCGCGCGGCGCCCCAGGCCCAGGTGCCGTCCGTGAGGAGGTACCAGAGCGGGTTGCCGCCGACGGTCTCGCCCGGGGTCTTGCAGAAGATGGAGACGATCTCCCCCTGCCGCGCGACCCGGATGAGCTGGCTGCCGCGGGTCGGGGAGCTGCGCAGGGCCAGCCCGCCGCGGGCGGTGACCCGGCCCTTGTACAGCGGCGTGTTGTTCTGGTTGTTGCCGTTGCCGTTGCCGTTGCCGTTCCCGGGTTCGCGGCCCCCGCCACCCCCGCCCCCGCCACCGTTGTTCCAGTTCTGGTTCCCGCCCCCGCCGTTGTTCCAGTTCTGGTTGCCGCCGCCACCGTTGTCCCAGGTGCCGCCACCGCCCCCGCCGTTGTCCCCGCTCTGGCCGCCCCCGCCGTCACCGCCGCCCCCGTTGCTCCACTGGCCGCCGCCACCGCCACCGCCCCCGCCGTTGTTCCACGACTGGCCGCCGCCGTCGCCACCGGTGCCCTGCTCGCGGCCGTCGTCGCCTCCGCCCCCGCCACCGTTGTTCCACTGGTGACCGCCGGTGCCGTCGCTCCACTGGTGGTTGTCACTGCTTCCGGTGCCGCCGTCGTTGTCGGCGAGTGCGGGGGTGGCGCCGGCGAGGGCGAGGCTGCCGACGGCCAGCGCCATACCGATTCGGGTGTATGTGGACCGCAGGGACATGGAGGGCTCCTCCAGGAAGGGGGCGAAGCTGACTTATCGCCACATTAGGAGCGGGAGCCGGGGAGCGCAGTTCACAGACCGCCATCGGGGCCGCCCGGCTCCCGCCGCCCGTCCTGAGGGAGCGTCAGCGTCGCCACCGCACCGCCGTCCGGGGCGTTGGCGAACTCCAGCCGCGCCCCCAGCACCTCCGCCTGACCGAGCGCGATGGTCAGACCGAGCCCGTGCCCCGTCGCGCCGCCCTCGGTACGGAAGCGCTGCGGGCCGTGCTCCACGAGATAGCCCGGATAGCCGTCCCCGTGGTCCCGTACGGTGACGACCGGACCGTCCAGGGTCAGCACCACCGGTGCCCTGCCGTGCTTGTGGGCGTTCGCCACCAGGTTCCCGAGCACCCGCTCCAGTCGCCGCCGGTCGGTCTCCACCCGCGTGCCCCGCACCACCCGGACCGCGGTGTCGGTCCCCGAGGCGCGCACCACCCGTTCGGCCAGCGGCACCAGCGGTTCCGAGTCCAGCTCGAGACGCTCGCTGCCGGCGTCCAGCCGGGAGATCTCCAGCAGGTCCTCGGTGAGGGTGCGCAGGGTGGCCACCCGGTCGCGCACCAGCTCCGTCGGCCGCCCCGGCGGGAGCAGTTCGGCGGCCGCGTGCAGCCCGGTCAGGGGAGTGCGCAGCTCGTGCGCCACGTCCGCCGTGAAGCGCTGCTCGCTCAGCAGCTTGCCCTGCAGCGACGACGCCATCGTGTCGAGCGCGCCGGCGACCGCCGCCACCTCGTCCTGCGGGCGCGTCGGATCCTGGGCGCGCGGGTCGTTGACGCGCGCGTCGAGGTCGCCCGCGCTGATCCGCCGTGCCAC
This sequence comes from Streptomyces sp. NPDC056738, assembly GCF_042790435.1. NCBI lineage: Bacteria > Bacillati > Actinomycetota > Actinomycetes > Kitasatosporales > Streptomycetaceae > Streptomyces > Streptomyces sp. NPDC056738. The sequence continues at coordinate 131,202 of NZ_JBHTZF010000007.1, read as the reverse complement.
GCGCGCGGTCGCGTGCAGTCTGCGCGTCACCCGGGTCACCGCGAACACCCCGACCAGCAGCGTCACCCCGATCGCGAGGGCCGAGGACCACACGATCGCCCGGTCCAGGGCGTCGATGGCGTGCGCGCCCTGGGCGTAGTCGAACCGGACGGCCAGCGCGCGTCCTCCGCCCGCGGGACCGGCGGCCCACATGGTGGGGTGCGTGTCGTGCTCGCCGACCATCGTGCCGCGCCTGCCGTCCTGGGCCAGTTCGCGCAGCCGCGCGGGCAGCCCCGGTGGGTCGACGCCCGCGTCCGGCGGGAGCCGGTCGCCCGCCTCGTAGGCGGTCGTGACGTCGGCGAGCCGGTCGAGGGCGCGGCCCCGGGCCTCGCCGACGGTCTGGTCGGTCACCGAGACGTGCACGAGGACTCCGAGGAGGGCGACGAGGCAGCAGCACATCACCGCGATGAACGCGGCCGCCTTCCAGGTGAGGGTGCCGGTCCAGCGCGGCAGACGCAGCGACCGCCTCACAGCGACCGCCTCATCGGGCGCTCGCGGCGGGCGAGAGCGCCGGTGGGACCGCGGGTGCCGTGGGGGAGGCCTGGCTCGGGGAAGGAGACCGTGCCGGCGGGACCGCGGGGGAGGCCCGGCGGGCGGAGGGGGACCTGCCCGGGGCGGGTGAGCCCGTCGGCGTCGGCGGTCCGACCCGCAGGATCTCGTCGCGGGTGGCCAGCATCGCGTTCTGGTGCGGGTCCCAGGACCACACCGTACGGAACTCGTATCCGGGCAGGGTCGAGGGCGAGCGGATGATCACATCGCGACCCGCGAGTTCCACGCTGACGACGCTGTCCGCGGTGCCCATGACCTGCACCAGCCGGTGGTGGAGGAACGTGTACACGCGCACCGCGAGCTGATGGGCCGGGAAGCGGATGCCGAGCACCATGTCGGGCTTCCCGTCACCGGTGAGATCGCGGTAGTACGCCCGGAGGACCGGGCACTTCCGGCCCTGGGCGCCCGGCTTCCCGCAGTCGTCGAGCAGCCGCGCCGTCTCGGCGTACGCCGCGTGCGGTCCGGTGTACTCGTCCGGATGGGCCGCGACCTGGGCGCGTACGACCGTCACGGGGTCCAGGGCGTGGATGTCGTCGTCGGGCGCCGTGACGCCCTTGACCGTCTCGGTGTCGGCCTCGCCGTAGTCGATCGCGGGTGTCGCGGCGGGCGGGAGCTGCGGCCACAGCCGGGTCGGGCCGATCGCGGTGGGGGTCGCGCCGGCGCTGTGCAGGGCCCCGGCGTCGCCGCAGCCGGCCACGGCCGTCGCCAGGAGGGCGGCGACGGCGCACAGGAGAGCACGAGCCGTCCGTCCGGGCGGGCGGGTCCGGGACCTGCCGGACCCGCCCGGACGACCTGCTCCCCGGGGCCGGAGGCGGAGCCCTCGCGCGGGGCGGCTGTGGGTCACGGGGCTCCCGGGGCCGGGCGCGGCCCCGTCCGCGGGCGCTGCCGCGCCGCTTACCGCACGAGACCGGCGAAGGAGAAGGGCCGGAGGCCGTCCGAGGGGTGACCGCCGAGCACGGGCACACCCCGGGCGACCGGGCACGACACGGGACGACCGGCCGTCCCGTACCCCTTATTCATACAGAAATCCTTTTTGTCCGCACGCATGGAACGACCTGGCGGGGCCGCCCGGTCTACTCGGCGAGTTCCTCGAGAAGGCGGGCCGTGGGCAGTCCGGCCCGCAGGTACTCCACGAACAGCTCGTTGTGCAGCGCCCAGGGCGAGCGCCGGGCCCGGATCAGCCGTATCGCGTCGTCGGCGGTGTGCCCCGCGAGGACGAGCGCGTGCGCGACGACCAGCCCCGAGCGGTTGTACCCCTGAAGGCAGCGGACGAGCACCCGGCGCCCGTCCTCCAGCGCGTCGTCGGCGGCCCGCGCCAGCCGCATCACCCCGGTGAGCTGCGTACCGTCCAACGGTCCGTCCGGTATCGGCCACACATGGTGCTCGACCCCCGGATCGGGCCCGTGCCCCGGCTGCCGCAGCAGCGACAGAACCAGGTCGAACTCATCGTGTACGACGACGGATTGCCGTTGTCCCGAACGCCCCGCGAACTCGTGTCCGCCCATCCACAGGCCGGGCACGATCTCACTCCACGGGCTGTCCGGAGTCGGAACATCCGGATATCTTCTGCGAGTTCGCAACAGCGCCTCCCACCCAACCGCCCCAACTCCTGCCAAAGGTAACCGGGTTCTTGCCCCTGGAGCACCCCGCCTGTTCCCATGGTCATGGGGTGATGGTTCATGAACGGACTGCGCGTCGTACCGGCCCGGCGGCACGGACAGGAGCGCCTGTACGTGTGCCTGACCGACGGCAGGAGCGTCGCCTGGTACGACCGTGACACGGCCAGGGTCAATCTGCTCAGCGAGGACCGGCGCGAGGACGTGCTCGACGTGCTGCGACCGTTCCTGACCGGCCCGGTGACCGTCGGACCGCCGCCCGTCCCGACCTCGGCCGAGCTGGCCCGACTGGCGCTCCACCCCGACGACGACCTCGCGCCCAACCGGCCCGGCGAGGCCCTGGTGATCGACCTCGACCGGGACCCCGGCCCGGCGCACCGGCTGCGCCCCGACCCGCGCCGCCGCGCGCTCGCCGCCGAGCAGACCGTCGGCACGGCGCTCGACCGGCTGGAGGGAGGCGGCTGGCACACCCTGCACTCGGTCCCTCTCCCCGGCGGCGACCGCATCCACCATCTGCTGATCGGCCCCGCCGGCCTCTTCTGCCTGCACACCCTGCCCGCCCACAAGCAGCGCGTCCGGGTCAGCGACCCGATGGTCACCGTCGGCCGCCGTGAGGCCGCCCCCCTGCTGCGCCGGGTCCGCGCCGACGCCGACCGCGCGTCGCACGCCCTGACCGCCGAGGTCCGCGCCGTCCTCGCCGTGGTCGGCGCCACCCGCCTGGACGTCCCGGCACCCGCGCGCGAGGTCCGCGTCCTGCGGGACACCGACCTCGCGGGCCTCGCCCGGTTCGGCGGGGTACTGAAACCGGCGGACGTGGAGGCCCTGCACGCGATGGCCCGAGACCGGCACACGTGGCTGAGCGTGTGAGCGGGGGCTGAGCCGGGCGGGGGCGATTGCTGCCGGGCTGAGTCGTGCTGGGCCGGGTCGTGCTGGGCTGAGCTGTGCTGGGCCGGGTCGTGTCGGGCTGAGCTGTGCTGGGCCGGGTCGGGCCGGGTCGTGCCAGGCGGAGCCGTGCCGGGCAGGATCGTGCCGGGCCGGGTCGTGCGGGGCTGAGCTGTGCTGTGCTGTGCTGGGTCGTGCCGGGCGGGGCCGTGCTGGGCCGAGTCGTGCCGGGTTGAGCCGTGCTGGTCCGGGTCGTGCGGGGCCGGGCCCTGCCGGACCGGGGTCATGGGGCAGAGCCCGCACCCACCCCTCGTACCCACCCCCACTCTCCTCGGCCGCCCGGCACCCATCCTCCGCGCCCATCCCGACTCTCCGCGGCCGTCCGGCACCCACCCTCCGCGCCCATCCCTGCTCTCCGCGCCCGCCCGGCAAGCACCCTCCGCACTCACCCCCACCCTCCGCGTCTTTCGCCCCCTCCACACCCTCCACACCCTTTGGTTCTCCGCGCCCGCTGCTCGGCGCTCAGGGCAGCGGACCGGCACGCTCCGCGTCGAACAGCGGCGCCAGGAGATCACCGAAGTCCTGAACGCGGGGCGGGATGTCCATCGCCTGGAAGGCCAGCCGGTCGGGCGACCCGCATTCCTCGACCTCCTCCCAGGTCACGGGAGCGGACACGGTCGGCTCGGCCCGGGCCCGGAGCGTGTAGGGGGTGGCGGTCGTCTTGCGGCCGGCGTTCTGGCTCCAGTCGACGAACACCTTCCCCGGCCGCAGGGTCCGCGTCATCCGGTGCACGACCCGCCGCGGCAGCGCCCTCTCCGCCTCCACGGCCAGCTCCTTCGCGTACGCGCTGACGTCGGCGGACGGAGTCGGCGCCACGGCGGCCAGCAGATGCAGCCCCTTCGACCCGGACGACTTCGCGTACGCCTCGATCCCGTCGGCGGCCAGTCGCTCGCGCAGCCACAGCGCGACCTCGCAGCACTCCACCACCGTGGCCGGGGCCCCCGGATCGAGGTCGAAGACGATCCGGTCGGCGATCCCGGGCGTGCCGATGGTCCACTGCGGTGTGTGGAACTCCGTCACGAGGTTCGCCGCCCACATCAGGGACGCCAGATTCTGGACGAGGACCATGCGCGCGGGCCCCTCCGTGCGCGGGACCTCGGCGGTGGTGACCCAGGCGGGCGTACCGGGCGGCACGTTCTTGGTGAAGAACACCTGCCCGTCCGGCCCGTCGGGATAGCGCAGGAAGGAGACCGGCCGGTCCAGCAGATGGGGGAGCAGTACGTCCGCGACCGTGGCGTAGTAGTGCAGCACCTCGCCCTTGGTGAATCCGGTGGCCGGGTGGAGGACCTTGTCGAGATTGGTGAGCGCGAGCCTCCTGCCCTCCACCTCCGTGATCGGCGTCATACCATGACAATCCCACGAAAACGGCATAAACCCTGCTCAAAGTGATCGGAAGGGTGCTGCACGTGCGATCCATCTGGAACGGCGCCATCTCCTTCGGCTTGGTGAGCATCCCCATCAAGGTCATGAACGCCACGGAGAGCCACGCGATCTCCTTCCGTCAGATCCACCTCGACGACGGCGGCCGCATCCGCTACCGCAAGGTCTGCGAGCTGGAGGACAGCGAGGTCTCGTCCGCCGAGATCGGCAAGGCGTACGAGGACGTGGACGGAACCCTGATCCCGATCACCGACGAGGACCTGGCCTCGCTGCCCGTCCCGACCACCCGGACCATCGAGATCGTGGCCTTCGTCCCGGCCGAGCGCATCGACCCGCTCCAGATGGACACGGCGTACTACCTGGCGGCGAACGGCGTCCCGGCCGCCAAGCCGTACATCCTGCTGCGCGAGGCGCTCAAGCGCAGTCAGAAGGTCGCCGTGGCGAAGTTCGCGCTCCGGGGGCGGGAGCGGCTCGGCATGCTGCGGGTCGTCGACGACGTGATCGCCATGCACGGCCTTCTCTGGCCGGACGAGATCCGGGCCACCGACGAGGTCGCCCCGGACGCCGCCGTCACGGTCCGCGACAAGGAACTCGACCTGGCCGACGCCCTGATGGACACCCTCGGCGAGGTCGACCTCGCCGACCTGCACGACGACTACCGCCAGGCCGTGGAGGAACTCGTCACCGCCAAGGCCGAGGGACATGAGGCACCCACCGCTCCCGCCGGCGACGAGGACGGCGGCAAGGTGCTGGACCTGATGGCGGCCCTGGAGAAGAGCGTGCGCGCGGCCAAGGAGTCGCGCGAGGACGCCACCGGAACCGGCGAGGACGCCCAGGTCACCGAACTGCCGTCCGCGTCCGGGAAGACGCGGGCCCGCGGTTCGGCCCGTACGGCGCCCAAGGAGGTCGCGGGAAAGAAGTCGACGTCGACGGCCAAGAAGACCGCGGCGAAGAAGACGACGGCGAGGAAGTCGACGTCGAAGGCGACGACGGCGAAGCGGACACCCGAGAAACGGACGACGAAGTCGACCACCGGGACGACGGATTCCGGGACGACGGCCAAGAAGTCGACCACGAAGACAGCAACGAAGACAGCCACGAAGAAGACGACGGCGAAGACTACGAAAGCGACGGCGAAGAAGACCACACCGCGCAAGCGAACGTCGGCGTGAGAACGAGGGCCCCGGGAACCGAGGGGCGTCGCGGCCGGACGGGAGCCCGTCCCGCCGCGACCGCTACCACCCCGGCAGATGTACGAGAACGCCGCACACGAGAAGCAGGGAGGCGATCTGAGCGATGCCCCACGAGAGGCGATAGCTGAGCGTCCGGTGATTACGGACCTCGAGCAGCCGGGGGAAGATCTCCTGAGGGTGTTCCAGGTCGTAGGTGTCGGTCCAGTGCACGGAGACGACCATCAGACTCAGCGCCCCGGACAGACCACTCGCGACGAGGGCGGCGACCAGGAGCGCCGTGGAACCGGCACCCCCGGGAAGGATGGTCAGGACGACGGTGGCGGCGGACACGAGGAACCCGTCGTAGCCGAGCAGCACCTGAGCCTTGGAGTCGAGCACGCTCAGGCACCCGTAGAGGTAGTCGTGGGCGTACATGTCCTGCGGTTCGGGCTGGATCCTCTTGAGGGCCTCCAGATGGGTCCGGGACTGAGGCCCCTGGAAGATCCCTTGCCGCAACCAGGCCCGCATCCCGCCTCAACTCCCCACCGTCCGCCACCACTTCCCCGGACGAGCATGCCCACCCGACCGCGGGATCCCCGCCCACCACGGCATACGTGCGCAGCCGCTACGGCCACGTCGGTAGCCCGCACTCCTGCATACGGAGGACGGCGACGCGGGGCTGCATGGAGAACCCGGCGACGCGGGGCGAAGGATGAGCGGCGCGCGCACGCCACCCCCCAACCCCATCGGCTCATGGACCCCCGAGACGGAAGGGCCGGGGGGAGGCAGGATGACCTCATGACAAAGCAGCCCGCACGGCAGACCGGTCGCCCCTTCCATGGTTCGGTGCTCTCGTTGTGGTCGAAGGACTCGGTCCTGTCGATCGGCTCGGTGGGTTCGGTCCTGTCCGTCGGCTCCGTGGGATCGGCCCTGTCGGTGGGCTCGATCGGAAGCGCCCTGTCGATCGGCTCGATCGGCTCCTCCCTGTCCCTGATCTCGGCCGGCTCCTGGCTGAGCACAGGCTCGGTCCTCTCCGCCCAGTCGACCTGGTCGGTCCTCTCCTGGCGCTCGTCCCGGGCTTTCCTGGCGGCGGGAGCCGTGGGCGCCGCAACAGCGGGCGCGCTGCTTCTGCTCCACACATCCCGCCGCACTACGGCGTAGCCGACCACGCGGACGCTCGAAAGACGCGACACCCCAACGGCCCTCCTGCCGTTGCAGCCGGTCAGGACGGCGCCGCACGATGAGGACGGCGCATCCGCCCCGAGCGTGCGCCTATGTCAAAGGCCTGCCGGGAGTGCACGGATGCACAGCGACGCACCGAGAAGGACCTGCCCGAGCGCACAACCCGACATGCCGGGAAGCACGGTGCTCGGAATCCTCGCGGGCAGTGCGGATGCTCCGGAAGTCCGGTATCTGGCGCGCCCGATTCCCGCGGTCGCCGAGATCACCTCGCTGGCGGGTGACCTTCTCCCGACGGAAGTGTTCCGGTTCTCGGCCGAGTGCGTGGAGGACAGGTGCCGGCATTTCGACGGCCGGGACTGCACGCTGGCGAAACGCCTCACCGAGGTCCTCCCACCGGTGATCGGTGTCCTGCCACGTTGCCACGCGCGCGCCGCGTGCCGCTGGTGGCACCAGGAGGGCGCGGCGGCGTGCTTTCGCTGCCCGCAGGTCGTGACCACGACGATCGGGCCGACCCCGGAACAGGTGACGGTGACGGTGGCGGAGCCGCCCCAGACAGGAGAACGTCATGCCTCGTGAAAAAGAGCCGGTCGTCGGGGTCGACGATTTCCTCGCGGCGGTGATCCGGGCCGTGTCGCGTGCCGAGGAGGTCCGGTCGCCGGAGCCGGGAGGCTCGGTCGAACGCCGGACGGTCCTCGCACACAGGCCGATCGTCACCCTGGGCCTGACCTACCAGTCCATGACCGTGGCAGAGGACGCGCTGCCCCGCGAGGCGGATCGCGGGGCGCGGGACGAGAAGCCGGCGGTGCCGCTGCGCGTGACGCACGAGGACGCCGCCCGGGCCGACCGGATCGCGGAGAGCATTCAGCAGGTGCCGTTCCAGGAGAACATCGCGAAGGTGTGGCAGCGGGAGGCGGGAGCCGCGGACCAGCTCGCCGCGAGTATCGACACCCTGGGAGCGGTGGCCGATTCCCACGCGGAGTTCGCCATCAGTCTCGTGGGACAGCTCGACGACGCCGTACTCGAGAACCTCATGCTCACGGCGGGCGTGCCGTCGCACAACATGACCACCCTGAAGGGCGTGGCCCAGGATCAGAACGTCGGCCTGGCCGAACTCCTGACTCTGAACAGCACCGCGAACCAGGAGAACACCCGGAACGGCGAGACGCTGCTGAGCGCGACCTTCCAACGGGGCGCGGGAATCGCCCTGGTGGGCGCAAGCCTCCTGGGAGTCGCAGCCATCACCCGCTCCCCGGTGGCAGCCGGAGCCGGCGCGGTCCTGGTGGTGGTAGGCGCAGCCCTGATGCTCCAGTAACCCACCCCCACAATCCCCGACCATCTCCTGCTCATTGCCGGTGCCGATCCCACCGAGGTGGCTGAGCGCGCCGGCAACAGCGTTGAGGCGCGGCTGACCAGCTGCGCGAATCAGTTGGTGCCAGCTGGAGCTCGACCTGATCGTGGCTTCGAACCTACTGCTGAACGGAGACGTCGACCCGCAGCGCTTCGACGAGCTCGGCGGCGAACTCGACCGCCTGGGGCTGAGCTACTCCCTGGAGCTCTACGACGGAGACGACACCCTGGTTCGCGAGATCCAAGTCTGATCACTCAGCTCACCTGCGAGGCCTCGGACATCTTGTCCGGGGCCTCCCTCGTTTCGAGCCCCATCTGCTGCAACGCTTCGAGCCGAGGGCGGATGAGGCCGGACGAGGGGGGCTCGTGGAGCTGAAGGTCACGCGCTGGAAGCCGTACGGACATGAGCGCCTGGACGCGAACCTGCCTGACGGCACGGCGATCGTTTCCTGTACGGGTGGAGCCGATGCTTGTCTTCGTCGGCGTGACGGATCTCAAGGTGGTGGCCACGTAGCTCAGCGTGCGCGTCTAGCCGGAGCGCGAGGTGGCGGCACTGGCGCCCCTCACAGGAGTACAGAGGGCGGAGCAGGTCGAGCAGGTGTACAGCGTTGCTCGTCATCGCAGGCGTGGAGCAGCGCCTAACTCTTCTGTGAGTCACGCATCCCATGGGGTGGTGATGGCTTCCGCGACGCTGAATATGGCATCGCAGTCGGCGCACTGCGCTTCGCCGAAAACGTAGGTCAACTTTTGTGCGACCTCAGTCTGACCATCCGCGAGCGCGCGACTGTGAAGCCTGTGGGCCACCCCTTCCAGCGGGGGAGCCGCCGGCTGAAGAGGTATCTTCCTCGCCGCAGTCTCATTCATGTACATACTGTCCAGGGTCGAAAAGAAGCCGGACTCGCCGAAGGCTATGAAGTTCTCTGAACTGCACGCGGGACAAGGGACTTCGTATTCGTCATCGTTCAGTCCGTCGAGTTGTGCACCCCAGACTTCGTCCCCCTCGAAGCCGAGGAGTGCGGCCAGTAGGTAGACGTACGTGTTGGAGTCGTCGCTGAGGGCCGGATCCTGGAGAGCTTCCTCGGTCAGTTGCTTCAGGTCGGACATCTCCGAGGCGTAGGCGACGTGAGGATCTGGTTCTCCGTACGGCTGGTCGGTACTGGCGGCGATGGCGCCGGCCAGCAGGAGCGGCATCTGCCGGCCTGCGGGCGACCACTGGCGTGCGATGTCCCGCAGGGCGGGCAAGGCGGCGTGGCTCGCTGAATAGACGGTGCCCTGATGGAACAACCGCGACCACAGCGCAGTCCAGGCCGCATCCGTCGGCAGCCACCTCACGGTGTCGAGCAGGCCGGGGATGTCTTCTGCCGTGCCGTAGGCGTGGTGAAGCTGCGACCAGTCCGTCATACCGGCGATCTAAGCAGCCGGATGCGGCGGGCCTCGCGTCTGGGGTGGCCCGGGTTGCGGTCATCGGGGCAGGCAAGCCGAGCGCGAGAACCGGCCAGCTAGCCGCAGCGATGCTCCAAGATCCCACCCACGCCCCATTTACGAACCCCGCCATAGAGCCGCGGGCTGCATCCGCCGGCACATACGCGAAGACCCCGGCCTCAGCGTTTCCACTGGTGACGGGGCTTTTGGGCACCTCAATAGGGGTGCTCCCGGCAGAATCCGAACCTGCGCACACGGCTCCGGAGGCCCATTGTTTCCAGGAAGTCTGTGCTGGTCAGACGACTACCGGAGCGAGCGCAGGCTGCCTCCCGTCCACGAATAGTCCGCTCTCTTACCTCTCGCTCCTGTCCTCCAACGCCAGGGCAAACTACAACGCAGATGCTGGCCATCAGGCGGCCGACGCTCATCGCGGTGAGGCTGGTCGGAGAGCCCGAAATTTGACAGTCAGCCGACTGGAGGAGTTATTACGCCTTTAGCGATTCTATGTTCAGAGCTCGTCGTAATCCAGAAGTCCATTTTCCAGAACATGTTGACGGAAACCTCCGGGACCGAAAGGCAAGTAGTACGCGCCCTCCAGGAGGTTGTCAGCAAGTTCCTCGACCATTACCGTCGTAAGTTTCCGCGCGCGAATGGCGTCGCACAGAATCGGGACAGTTGCTGTGACCTTGATCCCTTCCTCCTCCGCGATCTGCCGGGGTGTGGCGTCGTCTATTACGAGTTCACAGCCATAGACTTTGCCCATTGCGAGGACCCCGCATTCGCCAACATTCCTGCCCTCCGCAACTAGCCGATCGTGATAGTGAGAGAATGCTTCCACATATTCAAGAGAAGTCGAACGGTGAACGTGGATCCAGTCAAAATCAAGTGCCTGACGTGCAGCTGGCACACGGTCGGCAGCATTGTGAAGTTCGTGTTCAACGGTGTCGGGAATGAATATGCGTCGCTCTCCTGCGAGAAACCGCAGGACCGCCAACCATCCCTGCGCGGCAAAATGTCTCAACGGCCCGGTGTCGAATACCCAAGCGTCCTCGGGAACTGTCACGATACGAAATTCCAGATTTCGTCCGAACGTCGCACGCGAATGCGTGGCAGATTCGCTTCGTCGAAAGTTCCTTGAAGCAGTTCGAGGGCTCGATCACGACTGATGCGCTCGTCCCGTACAAGCTGCAACACTGCACGCGCGAAATTTCGAGGCACCGTCGTCCCGTCTAGTTCCTCGAGGGGAACATTCAGGTTCATCTCAATGATGTCAGCCTGGGTTGTGCGGAATCCACGTACCGCACCGATTGTGTCGCCGTCGGCTAGATCCAGCTCTTTCAGCCGCGTTGCCAGGGTACCCATGTCAACTCGGAATTCACTGGCTAGCAGAATTGACGCTCCGCGCTCCTCATGTGCATCGACTTTCTCCCGCCATTTCCGGCTGACTGCAGCCCTGGGTAGGAGCAGTGCGCGGGCAAAACGATCAAGGCGCGACTCAATAGGGACGGCTTGATCAGAATGCGCGGCCACTCGCCAGTCGACGGTGTAGTCATCTGCAATCAGGTAGTGGCCAACTTCGTGCGCCAGCGCGAGTCGCCTGCGGCCGACCTTCATGTGGCTATTGACGAGAGTGACGCCTCCACGGCGCAACAAGATCGTCCCAGCGTCCGCTGTGTCCTTGCCGATATTGCGGGAGAAAGCTAGGAGCCCGATGCTGGAAACTCTGTCAGAGAGTTGGGGGATCGGGTCGTCTGGCGGAAGGCCCATTAGTGCGCGTGCCTTCGCGGCAAGTTCCTCTGCCTCAGAGTTGTTCGAGGGCGGTGTCATGCCAGCTTGAGTGACTGCATCAGCACCATCAAGGCCCAGTTCATCTGCCCCCAACTTGGTGATGAACTCGACCTCACTGGCAAGCTTCGCGAGTAGTGCGTCGATCTGCGAGTCGACGGTGTCGAGGCCCTGGCTGGACCTATGCGAGACAAGTGCTGGAGTGGGCTCCTCGAAGAACGTGAACATGCGAACATCAAGTGCAGCGGCAATGTCGGACAGCTCCAAGGCTGCGACCTTGCGCACGCCCCCCTCGATCTTGTTCACAACCGTGCGCTCGAGACCTACCGCCCGTCCGAGGTCTTCTTGGCTCATGTCCGCACGCTTGCGAGCCTCTCGGATTCGCTCGCCCAGCGTGCGCGCGTCGATGTCAGCCATGCGTGCGATTCTCGCACGTCGTCGGCTAGGTGTCGAGCCATCGCCGTTTGTTAAGCGTTGTTACGGAAGGGCTAGACGCTCCGTCTACCTGGATGTTGCCCCCTGGGTTGCGCTGCCGGAGTTGGCTGCCTGGCTGCTGAGCCGGTGGCTCAGGGTGGGTGCCTCATCGTCTCGGTGGAGTAGGGACCGTTGAACCATCGAGTGCACCATGGCCGAGCTCGCCAGATGCCGGCGCCTCTACCCTTCGCGATGAACGTCAGGCCAGGCCTTTACTAGTAGCGTTTGCGCCCTCATCCGCTACCACCGACCAGCCAATTGAGATCAAGACGCTGGGCTCGGCTCCGGAGGCCGCGTATCGGCACGGCGAACCAGCAGATCAGGGGCTCGGGCTATTCGTGGACAGAAGGTCTAGTCCACGAGTAGTCCGCGACTGACTGTTCTGCTATTCCAGGATTTCTAGCGCGGGGAGGCTGTCCACGATTCTCATCGTCTCCAGGCTGACCGTGACGATTCGCTTGAGTAGGTCGATGATGTAGCGCGGGTCGTCAGACCAGTCGTTGGGATCGTTGACGATCTCCGATGCCTTGTCGACCTTCACTTGATAGCGGTCGACGATCCACTCAATCGCGGAACGCGAGCCGAGCTGGTAGCGATACGCCTCTTCTGGGACGTTGGTGAGCTTGACCCGTGTGTTGTAGACGATCGTCGACCGATCGGCCTGGCCCTTGATCTTCGGAATCCTCATCTTGGCGACGCGGTACAGCTCGCTGGGGGGCGTGGCAGACGGGTCGCCGGTCACCGTCTCGACGATGCCCTTGTAAGGCTCAGCCTGCTCATAGTTGATGTGCAGGTCGGCGAGCTTACGACCAGCCTCGGCGAAGCCGTGGAAGTCGCGCACCTTAGGAATGCGTGGGAGGGATTTCTTCAGGTCCGCGGCGAAGCGCTCGCGGTACCCCGGAGAGTGGAGCAGGCCGTAGGTGTAGTAAAAGATGTCGTCCTTAGTGATGGCCGGGTCGGTGTACGCCTTGCGGTAGTCGGCCAGAGCGGCGTCGGTGATGTTGTCGATGCGCTCGTAGGCGCCATCGCTGTCACTATCACCGAAGTCAAATCCACCCACGACGGCCAGTTCGCGGTATGTGTAGCGGGGGAAGAACTGACCGTTCGTCTGCCCACCAAACTCGGATAGGTCGGGGATAGAGGAAATGGCAAGACAGGTAAAGCTCATAGCGGCGCCGACGCCGGTTACGCAGAAGCCGAAATTTTCGTTCTCGACCGTCGAAAACATCCGGGGCATCTGGTACGTCCTCTCCAGCAACCGTGAGTGGAAGTACAGCCTCTGTTTCGCAAAGGGTCGATAAGAAGAGGTGACCATGGAGGCAGCATTGAAGACGTACTTCTCTGCTTTGGCGAGCCTAGTCTTGTCAGCCACGTTCCAGCTGATCTTCTTCGAGTCGGTGTCGATCCACCGTTCAACGTCCTTGACGCTTGGAGCGGCCACTCCACTCGCCTTGCAGTGGGCATGGAAGCCCTGTACCTGACCGTTATAGAAGTCGATCATCGACTCTACGTTAGTGCGGGCCTTCTCTTCGGAGAAGTTGTAAACCCAGGCATCGCGGCCAGACGTCAGCCCCCTGGAGTGGGCCTCAAAGATCGCCTTCACTGCAAGCTTCTTGTCTTTTTCGCCGATTGCCTGGAATTCGGCGAAGTGCCCGTCTCGCTGGTTGATCCAGTCGCCTTCTACGTTCGGCGTGATCATCTCCCACTGGACGGATTCAAGATCCTGGGAGTCGATGATGTGAAGTTTTTCTTCGCGACTGAGGTAGTCCCCGATATCGCGGTAATGCAGCGTGCAGTCTGATGCTGGGGCTCCGCCTTTGTCACCCTTGACAAGGATAAGGATGGCAACAGTGTTCCGGCTACCCGAGCCAAAGATCTTGCCGCCTTCCTTGCGAGACTGCTCTCCAGCGGTGCGCTGGTTGCCACGCAGGTTGTAACAGTAGATGGCGTCGAATTCCTCGGCCAGAGACTTACGCAGGCCGTCAGCGGTATTGCCGTCGATGTAGCCACCATTGGAAACGAAGGCGACCACACCCTCGCCCTTGATGCGGTCGGAGGCCCAGCGGATCGCACGGATGTAGGAGTCGTAGAGCGAGTTCTTATTCGTCGCCGTCGACTTGGCGGCATACGTCTCCTGGATGCGAGTATCCAGGGTCTCGTACTTCACGTTCTGGTTGTCATCGTTCTGGTTCTCCTGCCCCACCGAATAAGGCGGGTTGCCGATGACGACCATGACGGGCTGGGCCTTCTGCTTCTTGGCGCGGTCACTGTTCCCGGCCAGCACATCCATACCTTCAAGCTGCGCCGCCCGGCCCTCGGCAAGCTGGAAAGTGTCCGCCAGTACGATGCCCTCGAAAGGCTGGTACTCCGCTTCCTTCCCAGCCAGCTCCATGTACGCCGCTTCGATGTTCACGGCCGCGATGTAGTAGGCGAGCAGCACGATCTCGTTGGCATGCAGTTCCCTGCTGTACTTGCGGAGCAGGTCTTCCTGCGTGATCAGGCCGGACTGGAGCAGGCGTACGGGGAAGGTCCCGGTGCCAACGAAGGGGTCGAGGATGTGGACGCCCTCGTCGCTCAGCGAGCGGCCAAGGTGCTTCACCATCGCTTGCTCGGTGGCGCGGATGATGAAGTCGACAACCTCGACCGGGGTGTAGACGATACCGAGGGCCTCGGCTGCCTTCTTCGTCGCCGTCTTGAAGAACTTTTCGTACAGCTCGACGATGACGCGCTGGCGGCCTTGGTGGTTGTCGATTCCTTCAGCCCGGACACGGACCGAGTGGTAGAAGTCCTCCAGTGTCTTGGTCTCAGAATCCAGGCCCTGATCGTCAAGAACGTCGAGCATGCGCTGCATAGCCTTGGAGACCGGGTTGTGCTCGGCGAACGCATAGTCCTTGAACAGGGCATCGAAGACCGGCTTAGTGATGATGTGCTGCGCAAGCATGTCGATGGCGTGGGTACCGGCGATGCCAGGGTTTATGGTGGCGCGCAGCTCGCCGACGAATTCCTCGAAGGTTTCCTTCTTCTCCGGGATCTCCAGTGCGGCCTTGATGCGGATGACATGGCGGTCAGCGATCTGAGCGATGTCCTTGGCCCACTCCTCCCAGTAGTGGCGCTCGCCGACCTTGTCGACAATGCGGGCGTAGATCGCTTCACGCCAGTCGCTTATGGAGAACAGGGCCTCTTGAACGTGCTGGGCGTTCTGGGCTTCCTGCTCCTTGGCCGCCTTGGCGCTGTCCGCGGTGCTAGAGCCGTCTTTGTCCCCGACCTTCTCATCGCCGGCACCGATGTGGCCGTGGCCGATGATGTCGGGCTTCTTCTTGTTCAGCTCGATCTGGTTGACAGTTGCGTTAAAGCGGTCGTCGTGGGCGCGCAGCGCCTGGAGGACCTGCCAGACGGTTTTGAAGCGCTGGTTGTCCGCGAGGGCCTTCTCTGGGGCGACACCGGCGGGGATAGCGACGGGCAGGATGATGTAGCCGTAGTTCTTGCCCGGTGCGACACGCATGACGCGTCCAACAGACTGGACGACATCCACAACGGAGTTGCGCGGGTTGAGGAACAGAACCGCGTCGAGGCTGGGGACGTCCACACCTTCGGACAAGCAGCGGGCGTTGGACAGGATGCGGGCGTTGTTCGGGCCAGGGTCCCGCTTGAGCCAGTCGAGGAGTTGGTTGCGCCGCAGGGTGTTGAACGTACCGTCGACGTGTTCAACCTCGCAGTGCAACACATCATCATCAGCGTCGTCATACGCGTCAACGACGTCGTTGAACCGGTCCATGATGGCCTTGGAATCGGCAATAGATCGGGAGAACGCGACGGCCCGCTTCATCGGTGCTTCGTCTTTGCCGAACCCGGAACCATCAGCGAAGGTGCCAGTGCGCTTGGCCAGTGCGTTCCAACAGCCGATGATCTTCGCTGCGTCATCGAGTCGCAGCTCGGAGTCACCGCCAGCGAGACCCTCCTGGAGGGTCTTGGCGACTACGCCTTCGTCGATGGTGAGGATGAGGACCTTGTAGTCGGTGAGCAGGCCCTGCTCTACGGCCTTACCGAAGCCGAGGCGGTGGAATTCGGGACCGTACTGCGCCTCTTTGTCCATCGAGGCGACAGCCGCGGAGACACCTTTGGCTTCTTGCTTGGTGTCGTCGCTGTACACGCGTGGGGTGGCAGTCATGTACAGGCGGCGGTCGGCGCCGATGAAGTTGTCGTCGTGGACGCGGACGAACGCGGACTCGTCATGGCCGGAAAGGGTGACGCCGGTAGTGCGGTGGGCTTCGTCGCACAAGATCAGGTCGAACCGCGGCATCCCCTGCTTCTGGGCGGCGGAAATCGTGGCGATCGACTGGTAGGTCGAGAACACGACGGTCAGGCCGGGGGCAGCCTCCACGCTGGCCATCTGCCCTATCAGTCGGTCGGGGCTGGTGGTCGCCGGCAGGGCTAGATCGTGGGTGGACATGTCCTTGTCGTCGCCCTGGGCCTTCTGCTTGCCGACCTGTGCATCGGAGCAGACGGCGAAGGCGCGCAGCGGGACCTCGGCCTCGTACGACCACTCACGCAGGGACTGCGAAAGGAGGGCGATGGAGGGCACCAGAAACAGGACGGTGGTGTGCTCACCCTTCCCAGCCTCGGCCCGCTCCTGCTGAAGCCGCTCGGCGATCTTCAGGCTGGTGAAGGTCTTGCCGGTGCCGCAGGCCATGATGAGCTTGCCGCGGTCGTGCTCGGCGAAGCCCGCGAAAACGTCGTCGATCGCTGCCTTCTGGTGGGCGCGTGGGCTCTTCTTGTCCCGCAGCGTCATCTGAACTTCGTGGTCGATGCCGTCCGCGGGCAGGTGCCACTCGACAGCGCTGTTCGCGATGTCGGCCAGCCCTATCCGGGTGACGGGGATCTGCTGGTCGTCCAGAGCCTCTTCCGCATGTCCGCTCCACTTGTCCGTCGTGGAGATGATCATCCGACGGGTGAAGGCGTCCTTGCCAGAAGCCGTGAAGAAGGAGTCGATGTCTTCCTTGCGGACTGTGTGGTGCGGCTCGTAGAACTTGCACTGGATGGCGCAGAAGCCACCGGTTTCACGGTCCTGTGCCACCAGGTCGATACCAGTGTCCCGCTTGTCCTGCTCCGCCCCCGGCCAGTCGGCCCACATCCACACCCGGGTGAACTGCTCGGTCCACTGCGGATCGGTGCTGAGGTACTGGACCATGAGTTCTTCGAACCGGGTGCCGCGGTCCCTGTTTCCAGTGGCCCCGTTACGGATCGCCCTAAGTACGTCGTGCACCGTCGTCGTATCCGTAGCCAACTCGCTCCGCACCCCATCACCGTCCACGGCGCACCTGTTGGACGCCGGATCGTTTCAACCAAAAAGCTTCACAACTCTACTGCTCAAGTCCATGATCCAAGTCCTGATCAGGGACTTTTGATCGTCCTTGAAACCGCGGGGTGCCATACGAGATCGGTGGCCTCAATGGGCATGGCAAGCGCCGGCAACTGCGCTCAGTGGTCGGTCCGCTGATCGTCCCTTTCGATGATCGGCGGGGAGGGGAGAGGGTGCAGCACTGACCAGCTCAGGTGCCGTGTGCTTCTGTCGTTGTCGGCCGACGGTGGCCGATTCCGTACGGCCCACAGACGGCCAGACTCAACGCTGGGCCGTCACTAGTCTGGAAGGTCGCGTATGTGGATGCTGCCTGCCCTGGTGAGACGTTGACCTGCGCCTATCTGGTCTGGTCGCCGCGACTCCCTGCTAGTCCCCGCCTCGTGCCTTTGGGTCGTGTACGCAGAGGGCGCCTGTGGCTCTCTGTCGCTCTCTGAGAGTCCGGACGCCCGCCTCGGGCCCGGCGCTGGATCCTTCGGCTCTCACGCGAGCGCGTAGAGCGTCATGCGGCAAGGTGACTCGCGGCGAATCCCTCTCATAGCGTCAATAGTGGACATCCGGTCCATCTGCCCCGTCCGCCACCGTTGATGTCGGAGCCGATGCAGCTGACACCGTCGGCATCTCCAAGGCCAGAGCTGGAGCGACCCGCCGTCACGCTTCCAGTGTGTTGAGGTGTGCAAGGCCGTGCGGCTTCGAGGCCCGGCGAGATCCCTTGCTGCCCAAGGCCCGCCTTCGAAGATCGAATACCCACCCCATGTCGGCAAATAGGTATCTTTCGTAAGCAAACGGGGCAAAACGGTTACACGGACAGTGTCAGGACCTCAACTAGGGGGTCGCATGGACTTCGAGACAGCGACGCTGCTCAAGAGGAACCTTGTGTGCGAGTTGCTGAACGCGGGCTCCCAACTGAGCGTTGAGGCTTGGCGGTCACGGCACTACCGACCGCTGCGCCCACTGCCACCCGGAACGGGACTTGCGCTGGGGGTTACCGGGCTACCGGCCGGGGGGTACGGCATCGCCATAAGGATCCAGGAAGACACGGAGCCCATCCGGGACCTAGCCGCCCTCATCGCGAAGACGGCCCACGGCGAGGTTGATGTGCGCGTGATCGGCCGGGTCCGGGCTCATGGTGCCGCAGCCAATACGTCCCTCCCTCTGCGGCCGGGCCTCTCGGTCAGTCACCCCAAGTGCTACGCGGGCACGCTCGGCGCCTTCGTATCTGTAGGCGACGAGGACGGTTTATTTGCAATATCAAGCAATCATGTGCTGGCAGCTTCGAACCGGGGGCGGGCTGGGGACATGATCCTGCAACCTGGCCGGCCGCAGGGGCGCCCGCCGAAGGATCGGATCGGCTCCCTGCATGACTTCATGCCGCTGCTGCCACCCTCGAAGGTCAACACCCTTGATGCCGCAATATGCCGTCTTGATCAAGTGCCGGTCCTTGCGCACTGGGCGCCTATCGGCTGCGTGTCCCGTGTTACGACTCCCAGGTATGGGGTACACGTCGAGAAGATCGGCAAGACCACGGGTCCCACCCGCGGATTCATCAAAACAGTCGATTTGGCGGTCTTCGGGCTTGACTACGAGATAGGTTCTTTGCGTTTCGATGAAGTGATCGAGGTAGAGGGTCTCGACGGCCCCTTCAGCCGGAAGGGTGACAGCGGCGCGCTGGTCTATACCGCTGACTCCGGCGAGGGGGTTGGTCTATTGTTTGGGGGCCGCCTCCGACCGCCCGACAGAGGGCCGGCGGTGAGTTACGTGTGTCGTCTCGATGCCGTCCTCAACTACTTCAACGCCCACCTGCTGACCTCGGAGGAGCTGCTTACATGACAGACATCGATGCAGCGCGAGCGGCCAAGCGAGAACTTGTTAAGCGCTTTGCCGGCGATCCTCGCGTGAGCGGCATCGGTATCTCGGGTGACGCAGCCCATTTGGTGATCAAGGTGAACCTGGTCAACGCCCAAGAGGTGCCTGAGGATCTCCCGCTCAAGGTGTTCGGCTTCCCGGTGGACGTCGAAGAGGTGGGCAGGATTGGCGCTCATTAGGGCGAACCTCCCATTTGAGCAGTGGAAAGCCGTGCTTGCTGCGGGATGCATGGCCACATGGAGACGCTCTCGATCATCCTTGGTGCAGCAGCCCTACTGATCATCGTAGTGGGGTTGGTTCTTTTTTGCTGGGGGGCTGCACGCGAAGCAGGGGGCCCAGGGCCCCAAGGCGATGATCCTCCCGTCGGTGCGCTCACGTGGCTCCTCAAGCGCCTTTTCAAAGTGATCTTCGGTGGCGAGACGTACTCCGCGGAGAAGCGCCTAATGGCGCAAGGGCTGCTGCTTATCGTTGTAGGGGTTTTGGCCGGAGTGGCAGCAGCTGCCACGGGTGTAGCTGCTGCTGCCTAGAGACCTAGGGCAACCAGCTAGGTCCGAATGCGAGCGGCTGAACGCACAGACAACCACGCGCCTCCACAACACCAGCTCCCATCCCGTCTGCCGTCGACCCACACACCGTGGAGCGGGCGTGGTTCCTGGCGTCCAGGTGGAGCGCGCCACCTCGCGACCGCTGGCCGACCTCGCTGAACCAGCTACGGCGCGTGCGGTGCTGGACTCGCTGAAACTCAAGCTCGACGGCACGGCCGCGGCGGCCGAGACCGTGCGTCGTAAGCGGCGGACCCTCGTCAATGCTGCGAACTATGCGGTCGACCTGGGGGAGCTGCACGAGAATCCGATCACCGCTGTTCGCTGGCAGAAGCCGAAGGTCTCCAACCAGGTTGACCCTCGCGTCGTCGCGAATCCCGAGCAGGCTCGGAATCTCCTGGCGGCCGTCTCCTACGTCGGCGGCTACCGGCGGGCCCGCGGTCGGCGCCTGGTGGGTCTCTTCGCTGCGATGTATTTCGGCGGTCTCCGGCCGGCTGAAGCGATCGGCCTCGTCGAGACGGACCTGAACCTCTCAGAGAACGGCTGGGGATCCGTGCTGCTTCACCGGACTCGTCCGTCGGTCGGTAAGCAGTGGACCGATTCGGGGGAGACCCATGACGACCGCGGTCTGAAGAACCGGCCGGTTGAGGACGTCAGGCGGGTCCCGATCCCGCCTCACCTCGTCTCCGCATTCCGCGACCACCTGGCCACCTTTGGCACGGCGGACGACGGACGGCTCTTCTTCAGCGAGAAGGGCTCGGTCGTTCCGTCCTCGACGTACTACCGGGTGTGGCAGGAGGCCCGTCTACTCGCGCTCCCGCCGTCCGCCGCGGCCTCGCCGCTCGCGAGCCGCCCGTACGACCTGCGGCACTCGGCGCTGTCGACGTGGCTCAACGCGGGGGTTGACCCGACCGAGGTGGCCGAGCGCGCCGGCAACAGCGTCGAGGTCCTGCTGACCCGCTACGCGAAGTGCCTCGACGGACGGCAGGACGTCGCCAACCGGCGTATCGAGGACTTGCTCCGCGAATACGAGTGAGCACGCTGCACCCCCACCGAGGCCCCGGGCAAGTTGTCCGGGGCCTCTCTCGTCAAGAGCCCTACCTGCTGCGACGCTTCGAGCCGAGAGCGGACGAGGGGGACTCGTGGAGCTGAAGGTCACGCGCTGGAAGCGGTACGGACATGATCGCCTGTACGCGAACCTGCCTGACGGCACGGCGGTCGGCTGGGCGGATGTGAAGACGGGGGACATCACGGTCCTGGTCGCCGAGTATCGCGACGACGTGATCGCCGTCCTGACAGACCACCTACAGAACAACCCCGAACCGGTCCCGCCGCAGAAGACGCCCAGGACGCCTGCGGCTGAGGCGCCCCCGCTACTGCCGCTTCTGACGGCGGCCGACGACCTGTCCGCCAACCGTCCCGGTGAGTCTCTGCTCGACAAATCCGGGCCAGGCCTGATCAAGCGAGTCGTCTCACAGCTCTTGCGGCGCCCCGCCGAGTGGGACTCCTGGCGGAAGGGCCTGGCGGGGGAGCAGCGGGTGGGCGCCGAGCTGATCCGCTTGGAGCGGCACGGCTGGCGCGTCCTGCACTCCATCCTCTTGGCCGACAAGGTGGACGTGGACCATTTGTTGATCGGGCCCGGTGGCGTGTTCAGCATCAATACGAAGCACCACCACAAAAGGGCTGTATGGGTCGGCGACGACTCTGTGAAGGTCGATCACGGAAAGCCAGCGCCCTATGCGCGCAAGAGTCGGGCGGAGGCCAAGCGGGTAGCTCGAGTGCTTGAGCGCTACTGCGGCTTTCCCGTACCGGTGGAGCCGGTGCTCGTTTTCGTGGGCGTGACCGATTTGAAGGTGGTCGCCACGCAGCTCAGCGTGCGCGTGTACCGGGAGCGTGAGGTGGCGGCACTGGCACCGCTCTCAGGGGTGCTGACGGCTGAACAGATCGAGCAGGTGTACGGCGTCGCCCGTCATCGCCAAGCTTGGATTGGGGCCCCTGCTTCTCGGTGAAGTGTCGACCCTCTTCGTGAGAGTTGTGGGGAGCCCTCCATGACGTGGCCGGCGTCGGGGCGGGGGTGCCCTGTCAGTGCCGTCCTTTACGCTCCGCTCCTGATCAAGCAGTTCGGATGGGGAGGGGATACGGATGGGCGGAAACGAGTGGAGTCACACGGGCCCGTATCAGCGTGATCTGGTGGCTGCATTCCGGCAGGCTCAGGAGGACGAGTTGGCGCGGGACAACCACGGTTTCGAGGGTCAGTCCGTCGAGGAACTGTGGCGCGACCCGGAGTGGCAGGAGTACATATTCACCGGTGGCACGTGCACCGTGCTCGATTTTCCTCTCATGATCGAAGCCGCGGACACCGACGACGGTCCGTTCATGCGGCCGCTGACCGATGGGGAGGTGCGTGCGTGGGCTCCTCACGGCCGGCCCACCTATGAGGAGTGGGACGCCGCTCTTGATTCCGAGCGGTTGGGCTTCCCGAACCGCGCCCAGGGGAACTGCATAGTGCTCTACCGGGATGGCAGACCCGCGCAGATCGGCTATTGGGGGACCACCGCCGACTAGGGGGCCGATACCGCTTCGCGATGTGGCCCCGTCCTCGTCCGGGGTCACATCGCTTTGGTGGGGCTCACCTGGGGGAACGTCTCAAGATCCCGTCCACGCCTCGTCCACAGACGCTGACATGGAGCCGCTTCGGGTTGCATCCGCCTGCACATACGCGAAGACCCCGGCCTCAGCGTTTCCGCTGGTGACGGGGTCTTTGGGCACCTCATGAAAGGTGCCCCCGGCAGGATTCGAACCTGCGCACACGGCTCCGGAGGCCGTTGCTCTATCCCCTGAGCTACGGGGGCGTGTCGGGCGCTTTGTGCGGCGACGGGTAGAACCCTACCAGCTCTTTCAGGGGTGATCGCCACGTCTTTTTGTCGGGGGTGGGTGGTGTTGCGGGGGCGGGAGGGAGAGGGGAGGGGCGAGTGGGGGAGTAGGGGTGGGAGGCGGCCGAGGTGGTGGGGCGGGGGGCGGCTCGAGGGGTGGGGTCGGTCGGGGTGGAAGTGGGGAAAAGCCGGACGCGGTGGTGGGTGCGGACCTACTCTCGAGTTGTGCCAGGCGTGTCCGGTCGGGTGCTTGTTGTGGACGACAACAAGGTCATCCGGCAACTGATCAGGGTCAACCTCGAGCTGGAGGGTCTCGAGGTCGTGACCGCGGCTGACGGTGCCGAATGTCTGGACGTCGTCCATCAGGTTCGGCCCGATGTGGTCACCCTCGACGTCGTGATGCCCCGGCTCGACGGTCTGCGTACCGCCGCTCGGCTGCGTGCCGACCCCCGGACCCGGAACCTTCCCCTCGCCATCGTCAGCGCCTGTACGCAGTACGAGGTCGAGAGTGGCCTCGACGTCGGCGTCGACGCCTTTCTCGCCAAGCCCTTCGAGCCGTCCGAACTCGTCAGCCTTGTCAGGCAGTTGATCGAGGGGCGTGACTCGGGTTCCGGCCCCGGCGGGGGCGCGGGTGGCGCTGTCGAGCAGGCCGAGCCGTCCGGGCGTGCCGGTCACTGACTCGTGTCGTAGGGGTTCGCAGTCGTAGGGGTTCGTAGTCGTAGAGGTTCGGAGTCGTAGGGGATCGGAAGGGTCGGTCCTGCTCGTCGGGCGAGGGGACCGTGGCGGTTCCGGCCCCAGTTCCGATGCCGGTCCGGGTTTCGGGCGTCGGGCTCGGAGGCTGTGCCGTTCCCGTCCGGTTCTGAATCCCCGCCCCGGTCCCGATCACCGGGACGCGTGGCGCGTGGCGCGTCGTAGCCACCAGCACCAGCACCAGACCAGTACCAGCACAAGTCCCGCCCCGTCGCGTGACCCACGCGTGCGTCCATCCCTGCGCGCAGGCTCCGCCGTCCGCCGTCCGCCGTCCGCCGTCCGCCGTCCGCCGTCCGTCGAGCGTCCAACACGGCACCGTTCACGGATCCCATTCCCGCTCGGCCCCCGGCCCGGCCCGTTCCGTCCCACACCCCTGCGAGCTCAGCCGCACCCCGCCCGCCCCGAGCACCGGGCACCCGGCACCGCATCCCACCCCGCCCCACTCCACCCGGCACCCGGTCTCCCCCCGGCACCCGGCCCCCCCCGACCCCTGGCCCCCGGCGGCGCCCCCCGTCCACATCCCGGACCATCCCCCAAACCGGCTCGCTTTCCCACCCCCCTCCTCCCCTAGGCTTGTCCCGTGACTCCCGTCGAGCTCTCCCGTACCGTGCTGCGCGCGGTGCGTCGTGCTGTCGACGTGGGGGAGCTGGGGGGTGTCTCCCTGCCCGCGGGTGTGGTCGTCGCGCCGCCGGGGCCCGGGGGGTGCGGGGACTACGCGAGCAACGTCGCGCTGCGGCTGGCCGGGCCGGCCCGGCGGCCGGCGCTCGAGGTCGCCGAGACCCTGCGGACGTACATCGCGCGTGAACCCGGTGTCGCCGACGTGACCGTCACCGGGCCCGGGTTCCTCAACATCACCCTCGCGGGTGGCGCCTTCGCCGAGCTGGTGGAGGCGGTGCTGGTGCAGGGCCCGCGGTACGGGCACGGCGACTCCCTGACCGGGCAGGTCGTCGAGCTGCGCGTGCCCTACGACACCCGGGCGGAGATCGTCGCCGACACCCTCGTACGGATCGTCGCCACCCAGGGCGGACGTGCCGAGGTCCTGCACGCCGAGCCCGTGAACCTCCGGCCCGTGCCCGCGCCCGAGGACCCCGCCCCCCTCGGTCACGACGCCGCCCGCTGGGCGCTGCTCCACCCCGCGCCGCACGACCGGCCCCGGATCAGCGCCGATCACCTCCTCCAGCGCGAGAGCAACCCTCTCTTCCGCGTCCGGTACGCCCACGCCCGCACCCGGGCGCTCCACCGCAACGCCGCCACCCTCGGCTTCAGCGGTGATTCCAGGGGCACCGACCCCACCCCCGTCCCCGGTGAAGGCGATCTCCTTGCCGCGCTGGCCGAGTATCCGCATGCCCTGCGTCTCGCCGCGCGGCATCGGGCGCCCGACCGGCTGGCGCGGCATCTCGTCGTGACCGCCGACGCCTTCCTCGGCTTCCAGCACGCCGTGCTCCCGCTCGGCGACGAGAAACCCTCGGCCGCCCACCGTGCCCGGCTCGCGCTCGCCGAAGCCGCCGGGGCGGTGCTGGCCGGTGGCCTGTCCCTGCTCGGCATCAGCGCACCCGAACATCTTTGACGAAGTAGAGAGCACCGCAGACATGAGTCGTTCCGCACACCCCGCCGGGCCCCGTCACGCCGACGTCCTCACCGAGGGCCACTACAGCGCCCCGCCCGCCGACCTCAACGCCCTCGACCCCAAGGTGTGGTCGCACACCGTGAGCCGCGGAGAGGACGGTGTCGTCCGCGTCGGTGGTCTCGAAGTCACCGCGCTGGCCGAGGAGTTCGGCACTCCCGCCTACTTCCTCGACGAGAGCGACTTCCGGGAGCGGGCGCGCGCCTGGCGCACCGCGTTCGGGCACGACGCCGACGTCTTCTACGCGGGCAAGGCCTTCCTCTCGCGTGCCGTCGTACGGTGGCTGCACGAGGAGGGGCTGAACCTGGACGTGTGTTCCGGGGGTGAGCTGGCGACCGCCCTGTCGGCCGGGATGCCCGCCGACCGGATCGCCTTCCACGGCAACAACAAGTCCACCCACGAGATCCGTACCGCCGTCGAGGCCGGCGTCGGGCGGATCGTGCTCGACTCCTTCCAGGAGATCGTGCGGGTCGCGCACATCGCGCAGTCCCTGGGCAAGCGGCAGCGAGTGCAGATCCGGGTGACGGTGGGCGTCGAGGCGCACACGCACGAGTTCATCGCGACCGCGCACGAGGACCAGAAGTTCGGGATCGCGCTCGCCGACGGGCAGGCCGCCGAGGCCGTACGGAGGGCGCTCGCGCTCGACGCGCTCGAGGTCGTCGGGATCCACTCGCACATCGGCTCGCAGATCTTCGACATGGCGGGCTTCGAGGTCGCCGCCCGGCGTGTCGTCGCGCTGCTGGCCGCCGTGCGCGACGAGCACGGCGTCGAGCTGCCCGAGATCGACCTCGGCGGCGGTCTCGGTATCGCGTACACCAGCGACGACGACCCGCGCGAGCCGCACGAGATCGCCAAGGCACTGAGCGAGATCGTCACGCGCGAGTGCGAGGCGGCGAAGCTGCGCACGCCGCGGATCTCCGTGGAGCCGGGGCGCGCCATCGTCGGACCGACCGCCTTCACGCTGTACGAGGTCGGCACGATCAAGCCGCTCGACGGGCTGCGCACCTACGTCTCGGTCGACGGCGGCATGTCCGACAACATCCGGACCGCGCTGTACGACGCCGAGTACAGCGTCGCCCTCGTCTCGCGCACCTCCGACGCCGAGCCGATGCTCGCGCGCGTCGTGGGCAAGCACTGCGAGAGCGGGGACATCGTGGTCAAGGACGCGTTCCTGCCGGCCGACCTCGCGCCGGGCGACCTGATCGCGGTGCCGGCCACCGGCGCGTACTGCCGGTCCATGGCCAGCAACTACAACCACGCCCTGCGCCCGCCGGTCGTCGCCGTGAAGGACGGAGCGGCGCGGGTGATCGTGCGCCGGGAGACGGAGGAGGACCTCCTGCGTCTCGATGTCGGGTGACGTCACCCGACATCGAGTGACAAGGGGTGACGTCAGGTGATCGGATGGACCGGATCCGGCGGGTGCGGACCGGGGCGGAAGATCTCCTGTCGTCACCTACCAGAAAAATGAAATGGACGTCTCACGATCCGGACGAAGGGTAGAAACTCCCGTCCCCTGGGTGAGACTGGTCCAACCGAAGACGGTATGAGGAAACGAGGTCGGATGATGCGTACGCGTCCGCTGAAGGTGGCGCTGCTGGGCTGCGGGGTTGTCGGCTCAGAGGTGGCGCGCATCATGACGACGCACGCCGACGACCTCACGGCCAGGATCGGCGCCCCCGTCGAGCTCGCCGGTGTCGCCGTCCGCAGGCCCTCCAAGGTCCGCGAGGGCATCGACCCCGACCTGGTCACCACCGACGCCACCGCCCTCGTCAAACGCGGGGACATCGACGTGGTCGTCGAGGTCATCGGCGGCATCGAGCCCGCCCGTACGCTGATCACCACCGCGTTCGAGCACGGCGCCTCCGTCGTCTCCGCGAACAAGGCGCTGCTCGCCCAGGACGGCGCGGCCCTGCACGCGGCCGCCGAGGAGCACGGCAAGGACCTCTATTACGAGGCCGCCGTCGCCGGCGCCATCCCGCTGATCCGGCCGCTGCGCGAGTCCCTCGCCGGCGACAAGATCAACCGGGTGATGGGCATCGTCAACGGCACCACCAACTTCATCCTCGACAAGATGGACTCCACGGGGGCGGGCTACCAGGAGGCCCTCGACGAGGCCACCGCGCTCGGGTACGCCGAGGCCGACCCCACGGCCGACGTCGAGGCGTTCGACGCCGCCGCCAAGGCCGCCATCCTCGCCGGGATCGCCTTCCACACGCGGGTGCGCCTCGACGACGTCTACCGCGAGGGCATGACCGAGGTCACCGCCGCCGACTTCGCCTCGGCGAAGGGGATGGGCTGCACCATCAAGCTGCTCGCCATCTGTGAGCGGGCCGCCGACGGGGGCTCGGTGACGGCGCGCGTCCACCCCGCGATGATTCCGCTGACCCACCCCCTCGCCTCCGTGCGCGGCGCGTACAACGCCGTGTTCGTCGAGTCGGAGGCCGCCGGCCAGCTCATGTTCTACGGGCCGGGCGCCGGCGGCGCCCCGACCGCGTCCGCCGTCCTCGGCGACCTGGTGGCCGTCTGCCGCAACAGGCTCGGCGGTGCGACCGGCCCCGGCGACTCCGCGTACGCGCAGCTCCCCGTCTCGCCCATGGGCGAGGTCGTCACGCGGTACCACATCAGCCTCGACGTGGCCGACAAGCCCGGTGTCCTCGCCCAGGTCGCCACCGTGTTCGCCGAGCACGGGGTGTCCATCGACACCGTGCGTCAGTCGGGGAAGGACGGCGAGGCCTCCCTCGTCGTCGTCACCCATCGCGCTTCCGACGCGTCCCTCGCCGGTACGGTCGAGGCGCTGCGCGGCCTCGACACCGTGCGGGGTGTCTCCAGCATCATGCGGGTTGAAGGAGAGTAACCAGCAATGACCCACCAGTGGCGCGGAATCATCGAGGAGTACCGGGACCGTCTTCCGGTGTCCGACAGCACGCCGGTCGTGTCGCTCCGCGAGGGCGGTACGCCGCTCGTGCCCGCGCAGGTGCTCTCCGAGCGCACGGGCTGCGAGGTCCACCTCAAGGTGGAGGGTGCCAACCCGACCGGGTCCTTCAAGGACCGCGGAATGACCATGGCCATCACGCGGGCGAAGGAGGAGGGCGCGAAGGCCGTCATCTGCGCCTCCACCGGCAACACGTCCGCGAGCGCCGCCGCGTACGCGGTACGCGCCGGCATGGTCTGCGCCGTCCTCGTGCCGCAGGGCAAGATCGCGCTCGGCAAGATGGGCCAGGCCCTCGTGCACGGCGCCAAGATCCTCCAGGTCGACGGCAACTTCGACGACTGTCTGACGCTGGCGCGCTCGCTGTCCGACAACTACCCGGTGGCACTGGTCAATTCGGTCAACCCGGTGCGCATCGAGGGCCAGAAGACGGCCGCCTTCGAGATCGTGGACATGCTCGGCGACGCGCCCGACATCCATGTCCTTCCGGTGGGCAACGCGGGCAACATCACCGCGTACTGGAAGGGGTACAAGGAGTACGCCGCCGACGGCATCGCCGCGAAGACCCCGCGCATGTGGGGGTTCCAGGCGTCCGGCTCCGCGCCCATCGTGCGCGGCGAGATCGTCAAGGACCCGTCGACCGTCGCCACCGCGATCCGGATCGGCAACCCGGCCTCGTGGCAGTTCGCGCTGGCCGCGCGGGACGAGTCGGGCGGCCTCATCGACGAGGTGACGGACCGTGAGATCCTGCGCGCCTACCGGCTGTTGGCGGCGCAGGAGGGTGTCTTCGTCGAGCCCGCGTCCGCGGCGTCCGTCGCCGGTCTGCTGAAGGCCGCCGAGCAGGGCAAGGTCGACCCGGGTCAGCGCATCGTCTGCACCGTCACCGGCAACGGTCTCAAGGACCCCGACTGGG
Source organism: Streptomyces sp. NPDC056738 (assembly GCF_042790435.1). Lineage (NCBI taxonomy): Bacteria > Bacillati > Actinomycetota > Actinomycetes > Kitasatosporales > Streptomycetaceae > Streptomyces > Streptomyces sp. NPDC056738. Next base: position 102,441 of record NZ_JBHTZF010000007.1, on the reverse strand, counting down.
CCGTCGCGGGCGCTCCCCAGCCGGTCACGGTCCCGGTGGACGCGGCGACGGCGGCGGAACGGCTCGGCCTGGCGTAGGCCTGGTGTGAGGCCTGGCGTGAACCGGGTCCGGCACGGTCGTGGGCCGGGACCGGGCCGGCCCGCGTTCGGCGGCGGTCCGGTCGAGGTTCAAGACCGGCTCGACCGACGGCCAGGGCCGGTTCGAACGACAGCCAGGCCGCTTCGGCTGGAGGTCGGGATCGGTTCGACTGAAGGTCAGGGCCGGTTCGGGTGGAGGTCGGGATCGGTTCGGCTGGAGGCCAGGGCCGGTTCGGGTGGAGGTCGGGACTCGTCCGGCTCGAGGCCGGGTTCGGTTCCGGGTGACGACAGGGCCGACCGGTGGCGTGAAACGGGCCCGGAATGGCGGGAACCCAAGCCATTTCTGGCGGGAATCCGTCGGCGACGGGCGGGTCGCGGTGACGCGCAGGGGTGGGGCCGGTGGCCCCGCCCGGAGCGGCCCGGGGCCGGCCCACCGCACGGAACTCGCCGCGAACGGGCGGGAAACCGGTGGAAAGCCGTCGGAATCCCTCCGCTCGCGGGGGGCATCCCCATGACGACCCGACAGGGGGTGCACGAGGGGCTTACGACACGCATCGTGCGCCTCCTGTGCGCCCTATGTCGCCACAGAACCTTCCTTCGATAGGCTGTACCGAACCCGCCCGCCGCATATGCCGCGGTGTCGCGCGGTCATTGCGGACCCCGGGTCCACGTGCCCGTCCGTCGTGGTTCATCTCGCAGTTCTTCGTAAATCTCGTACATCACGCAGCTCAAGGAGAGTCATCGAGCGATGGCCGGTCCAGCGTTCCGCGCCGCCGCCGTCCGGGTGCGCGTCCCCGCCACCAGTGCCAACCTCGGCCCGGGTTTCGACGCCTTCGGCCTGTCACTGGGGCTCTACGACGACGTGGTCGTCCGGGTGGCCGACTCAGGACTGCACATCGACATCGCGGGTGAGGGCAGCGAGACGCTGCCGCGCGACGAGAAGCATCTCCTCGTACGTTCCCTGCGCACCGCCTTCGACCTGCTCGGCGGACAGCCGCGCGGCCTCGAGATCGTGTGCGCCAACCGCATCCCGCACGGCCGGGGCCTGGGCTCCTCGTCGGCCGCCATCTGCGCCGGCATCGTCGCCGCCCGCGCGGTGACCATAGGCGGGGACAGCAGGCTCGACGACACCGCGCTCCTGGAGCTCGCGACCGAGATCGAGGGACACCCCGACAACGTCGCGGCCTGTCTGCTCGGCGGATTCACGCTCTCCTGGATGGAGTCCGGCGCCGCGCGCGCCATCAGGATGGACCCCGCGGACTCCATCGTTCCGGTGGTCTTCGTCCCCGGAAAGCCCGTGCTCACCGAGACCGCGCGGGGTCTGCTGCCGCGCACCGTCCCGCATGTCGACGCCGCCGCCAACGCGGGCCGCGCCGCACTGCTCGTCGAGGCGCTGACGCGGCGCCCGGAGCTGCTGCTGCCCGCCACCGAGGACCGGCTGCACCAGGAATACCGCGCCCCGGCGATGCCGGAGAGCGCCGCGCTCGTGGAGCGTCTGCGCGCCGACGGCATCCCGGCCGTGATCTCCGGCGCGGGACCCACGGTCCTCGCGCTCGCGGACCGCGCGTCGGCCGACAAGGTGGCCGATCTCGCAGGTCAGGGCTGGGCCGCCAACCGTCTGGACCTCGACGCCCAGGGGGCGTGCGTGTTGCCCCTGGCACCTGTCGAGGTCGATTGACGACGCACGGTTGCCGGATTTGGAGAGGGGGAATGTTTGTTGGATCCGGTAGTGTTAACCTCAAGTCTGCACCCGACCCCACCATGGCGAGGTGCTTCGCGTCCCTGTCCGGGACACCCATTCTTCCGGGAGCCTCCCAAACTGCTACGTGCCTTGCATTGGGTGCTATGCGCTGAGCAGTGCTGAGCACGCTCCGGAACCGGCGTGACCGAGCCGATGACACCGAACCTCAGTGCCACGGCTCCGGAATCGTCATCACCAGCAATGTCTTCCGCCGCTTTGGCGGACCACCGCCCCGGCACGGTCCACACAGCAAGGGCCAATGCCGGACAGCACAACCGGTCGCCGAGCCAGACAGGCCGACGTCCGCTCCAGGGAAGGACCCTTCGTGAGCGACACCACCGATCTGATGGGCGCACGTGTCGAGGAGACCGCTGCCGCGCCCGCCACGGACGCCTCCGCGCCTGCCACCGGTGCCGGCTCCAGGCGACGCCGCGGTACCGGCCTCGAGGGCATGGTGCTGGCCGAGCTGCAGCAGGTCGCATCCGGCCTCGGCATCAGGGGCACCGCGCGGATGCGCAAGAGCCAGCTGATCGAGGTCATCAAGGAGGCCCAGGCCGGAGGGGGTGCCCCGGCCAAGGCCGCGTCCGACGACGCCGCCGAGACCAAGCCGAAGCGCCGCGCCACCTCCAAGGCCCGTACGGGTGACGAGTCCGCCGCCCCGGCCGCGGACAAGGCCGAGAAGGCCGCCGAGAAGGCCGTGGCCCCGCAGCAGATCGAGATCCCCGGCCAGCCGGCCGGCGGCCCCTCCCGTACGAGCGAGGCCGACCGCGGGGCGGACGACGCCCCCGCCGAGCGCCGCCGTCGCCGTGCCACCGCCGAGGCGGGCAGCCCCGAGACGGTCACCGCCGAGGCGAAGACCGAGACGCAGGGCGACGCCGAGGGCGCCGAGGGCCGTCGTGAGCGCCGCGACCGCCGTGACCGCGACCGGGGCGGCCGTGACCGCGACCGCCGTCCGGCCAAGGGCGACGAGCAGCAGGGCGGCCAGGGTGCCGGCCAGCAGCGCCCGGACCGTCAGGAGCGCCAGGACCGCCCGGACCGTCAGCAGCAGGGCGGCGGCCGTCAGGACCGCCAGCAGCCGCGCGACAACGGGCCGCGCGACAACGGACCGCGTGACAACGGACCGCAGGACGACGACGACTTCGAGGGCGGCCGCCGCGGCCGGCGCGGTCGTTACCGGGACCGCCGTGGCCGTCGTGGACGCGACGAGATCGCCGAGCCGCAGGTCGCCGACGACGACGTGCTGATCCCCGTCGCGGGCATCCTCGACATCCTCGACAACTACGCGTTCATCCGTACGTCGGGCTACCTCCCGGGTCCCAACGACGTGTACGTCTCCCTCGCCCAGGTCCGCAAGAACGGTCTGCGCAAGGGTGACCACGTCACCGGCGCGGTCCGTCAGCCCAAGGACGGCGAGCGCCGCGAGAAGTTCAACGCGCTCGTGCGCCTGGACTCGACCAACGGCATGGCGCCCGACTCCGGTCGCGGCCGGCCGGAGTTCAACAAGCTCACGCCGCTCTACCCGCAGGACCGGCTCCGTCTGGAGACCGACCCGGGTGTGCTGACGACCCGCATCATCGACCTCGTCGCGCCGATCGGCAAGGGCCAGCGCGGTCTGATCGTGGCCCCGCCGAAGACCGGCAAGACCATGATCATGCAGGCGATCGCCAACGCGATCACGCACAACAACCCCGAGTGCCACCTGATGGTCGTCCTGGTCGACGAGCGTCCGGAAGAGGTCACCGACATGCAGCGGTCGGTCAAGGGCGAGGTCATCTCCTCGACCTTCGACCGTCCGGCCGAGGACCACACCACGGTCGCCGAGCTCGCCATCGAGCGGGCCAAGCGTCTGGTGGAGCTGGGCCACGACGTCGTCGTGCTGCTCGACTCGATCACCCGTCTGGGCCGTGCGTACAACCTCGCCGCCCCGGCCTCCGGCCGCATCCTGTCCGGTGGTGTCGACTCGACCGCGCTCTACCCGCCGAAGCGCTTCTTCGGTGCCGCGCGCAACATCGAGGACGGCGGTTCGCTGACGATCCTGGCCACCGCGCTCGTCGACACCGGCTCGCGCATGGACGAGGTCATCTTCGAGGAGTTCAAGGGCACCGGCAACGCCGAGCTCAAGCTCGACCGGAAGCTCGCCGACAAGCGCGTCTTCCCGGCGGTGGACGTCGACGCGTCCGGTACCCGCAAGGAAGAGCTCCTGCTCGGCAGCGACGAGCTCGCCATCACCTGGAAGCTGCGTCGCGTGCTCCACGCGCTCGACCAGCAGCAGGCGATCGAGCTGCTGCTCGACAAGATGAAGCAGACGAAGTCGAACGCCGAGTTCCTGCTCCAGATCCAGAAGACGACGCCGTCGGTGGGCAACAACAACGACTGACGTCTTTCGCGACCGAGGTCGTCCGCGACCGGAGTTCGCAGGGCAGAAACCGCAAAGGGCCGCCCCCGTCACCCAGGTGACGGGGGCGGCCCTTTGCCCTGTTCGGCACACGTGTACGATCGCGCCCTTGAACAACTGCTGAAGCAGATCTGAACTCTTATCTCTGAGGGGGGACTTGAGTGGATACGTCCACGTCCGGGGGCGGTAGGCACAGGCGCCGTATACGGATCGCCGTTCCGGTCGCCGCGGCGGGCCTCGCCGCGGTGGTCGCCGGTGCGCTTCTGATGTCGTCCGCGAACGCCGCGCCCGGCACGCCGACGGTGTCCCTGCCCGCCGCGAACCTCGCCGCCTCCACGCCGTCCCAGGCCACACTGGCCAAGCGGGTCGCGGGCGCGCTCGCGAGTGACGACACCGCGGGCCGCACGACGCAGAAGGCGTCCCTGAGCGCCTCCACGACCCCGGCGCACGTGGATCCGAAGATCATCGGCGGCACCACGACCACCATCACCACGGCCCCGTGGATGGCGCAGCTCTGGTACTACGACGACAAGGGCACCACCAGCGAGGCCGACGACTTCGGCTTCTTCTGCGGTGGCTCGGTCGTGTCGCCGACGAAGATCCTCACCGCCGCGCACTGCGTCAAGGGCTACGACTGGAAGGCCAACGGCGCCGTCATCACCGGCACCTCGCAGCTTCCGACCAGCGACTCCGCGGGCAACACCAACCTGCACGGCGGTACGGTCACCGCCGCGTGGCGGCAGTGGAACCACCCGTCGTACAACTCGACGACCATCGACAACGACATCGCGGTCATCACGCTGGACAGCCCGGTCAAGGCCACGCCGATCCGCATGACGACGTCCGGTGACACCACGTCGTACGCGTCCGGCACCAAGGCCACGCTCTACGGCTGGGGCCGCACCACGTCCACCACGCAGGACATCTCCGAGACGCTGAAGACGGCCACGCTGCCGATCAACTCGGACACCACCTGCAAGACCACGTACGGCACCGACTTCGTCGCTGGCCACATGGTCTGCGCGGGAACCAAGGCGACGGGTACCGACGCTGGCACCACCACGGCCTGCAACGGCGACTCCGGTGGCCCGCTGATCGTGAACGGCCGCATCGTCGGTGTCGTCTCCTGGGGCGTCGAGGACTGCGTCGCGAAGGGCGCGTACAGCGTCTTCTCGAAGGTCAGCACCTACGTCGGCGCCGCCTGGCCGCGGGTCGAGGACACCAACTTCAACGGTGACCACAAGGCCGACCTGTTCGTCCGCAACTCGTCGACCAAGACGGGCTACGAGAAGGACTCCAACGGCACCTCGTTCGCCGCTCGCAAGTCGATGGACTCGTGGGCCGGCCTGAACGTCGTGCTCCAGACCGACCTCAACCGGGACGGCTACCAGGACCTCGTGGTCCGTGACAGCACCACCGGCGATGTCTACTGGGTGCACGTGCTGCCGACGACGGGGCGCTCGGTCACCGACAAGATCTTCACCAACTGGAAGACCCGCACCCGGATCATCGCCCCCGGCGACATCACCGGCGACGCTCTGCCCGACATGCTCTCCGTCGACTCCGCCGGAGCGATGTGGGAGTACCCGGGCAAGGGCAACGGCACCTTCTCCGCGCGCGTCCAGGTCCGCACCGGCTGGAACCAGTACAACTCCATCCGCGCGCACGGTGACTTCACCGGTGATGGCAAGGCCGACCTGCTCGCCCGCCAGTCGGGCAGCGACGACCTGTACCTGTACAAGGGCACCGGCAAGACCGGCTCCGAGGCGTTCTCCTCCCGGATCAAGGTGCGCAGCGCCTGGACCGGCTACAACGCCTTCGACGCGGTCGGTGACATCACCGGCGACGGCAAGGCCGACTTCCTGGCCCGCACCCCCGGCGGCACGCTGTACCTGTACCCCGGGACCGGAAAGGCCACCAGCGAGATCTTTGCCACAAGGATCTCGGTAGGTACCGATTTCAAGCAGTACGACATCTTCGGCTGACATCGCAGGTGAGCGGGGTTCTCCCCGTTCCGGCCGAGCGCAAGTCGAGCACACGGAGTGCCCACCGCGTCACGCGGTGGGCACTTTTCGTCGTGCAACCCTTTCCCGAGTTTCCCCATCTGACCGTACGGAGTGACCATGGAGCGGTACGCCTCGTCACGACCAGATGGGCCTGTCCCTGAAAGCAGGGGGTAACCGACCGCAAAGAGGAAGCCGAGGTACACATGCCCGCCGAGAGCACGCCGGAGCCCGCGATACCGGGCGACCCCGGCAACAGCACCCCGCCCCGCCCGAAGGGCAGCCGGCGCAAGCCCCGCAGCGCGCGGAGCAAGGCCCTGCTCATCACGGCCTGGACCGCGGCGGGTGTCGTGGCGCTCGGTGGCGCCGGAGCCGGCTATCTGTTCTTCAAGCTCAACGGCAACCTCAAGAGCGTCGACATCAACCAGGCGCTCGGCAGCGACCGGCCCGTGAAGGTCGACAACGGCTCGGAGAACATCCTGGTCCTCGGCTCCGACACCCGCTCCGGCACCAACAAGAAGCTGGGCGGCGGCACCGACGACGGCAGCGCCCGCTCCGACACCGCGATGATCGTCCACGTGTACAAGGGCCACAAGCGGGCCAGCGTGGTCTCCGTCCCCCGGGACACCCTCGTCAAGCGCCCCTCCTGCACCGACTCCCAGGGCACCGTCCACGGCGCGGCCTCCGCCGCGATGTTCAACTCCGCCTACTCCACCGGCGGCGCCGCCTGCGCGGTGAAGACCGTCGAGTCCATGACCGGCATCCGCATGGATCACTACATCGAGGTCGACTTCAGCGGCTTCCAGAAGCTGATCGACGACCTCGGCGGCGTCACGGTCACCACGACCAAGGCCATCTCCGACAAGGAGAGCCATCTGCACCTGTCGGCCGGGTCCCACAAGCTCGACGGCAAGCAGGCGCTCGGCCTGGTCCGTACCCGGCACGGCGTCGGCGACGGTTCCGACCTCGGACGCATCCAGCTCCAGCAGGCGTTCATGAAGGCGCTCGTCGACCAGGTCAAGCACATCGGGCTCCTGTCCAACCCGAAAAAGCTGTACGACCTCGCCGACACCGCGACCAAGACGGTGACCGCCGACTCCGACCTCGGCAGCGTCACCGACCTCGCCTCCTTCGCGGGCGGCCTCAAGGGCATCGGCTCGTCCCACATGACCATGGTGACGATGCCGGTCCAGTACGACCCGGCCGACGGCAACCGCGTCCTGGTCGACAAGGCCAAGGCCGAGCTGGTGTGGAAGGCGCTGAAGGCCGACCGGCCGATCCCGAAGGCGGCCACCGAGGGAACGGCCACCGGCACCGCGAAGGGCGTCGTCAGCCCCGGCTGAGGCCCCTCCCGCGGGCCCGCGGGAGGACCGCCGGGCCCCGGCCGACGTGCGGGCACGCGGCCCAGCCGAGCCCTCCGGCCGGCGGGCGTGCAGGTCAGCGCCGTCCGGCCACGGCCCCGGCCTCGGGGAATACATCGCCGCGTCCCCCCGTTTTGGGGGATACGGCCAGTGCTGGCAGACTGGTACGTCGGCCCCGGTTCACGCATCCGCATCCAGCGGCGGCGACCCGGCGCCCTCCCGAAACTAGGAGACACCTTGAAGCGCGACATCCACCCCGAGTACGTCGAGACGCAGGTCAGCTGCACCTGTGGCGCGTCGTTCACCACCCGCAGCACGATCTCCAGCGGCACCATCCGCGCCGAGGTCTGCTCCGAGTGCCACCCGTTCTACACGGGCAAGCAGAAGATCCTCGACACCGGTGGCCGTGTGGCCCGCTTCGAGGCCCGCTTCGGCAAGGCTGCCGCTGCCAACAAGTAGCGAGCCCACAGCGCCGGTCTTCGGAGTCCCCCGCACGGGGACGCCGGGACCGGCGCTTTGCGGTCCAGCCCCCTCCCCGGGCTCTCGACGCGTTCGAGCAAGGGGAACCCCACGCCGTACCTACGTCCCCGCACCCTGCACGGAGCCGGGGACAGTCCATTGGAGCCGGAGATGTTCGAGGCGGTCGAGGAACTGATCGGCGAGCACGCCGATCTGGAGAAGAAGCTCGCTGACCCGTCGGTCCACGCCGACCAGGCCAACGCGCGCAAGCTCAACAAGCGCTACGCCGAGCTGACCCCGATCGTCGCGACGTACCGCTCCTGGAAGCAGACCGGGGACGACATCGGCACGGCCAAGGAGCTCGCCGCCGACGACCCCGACTTCGCCGCCGAGGTCAAGGACCTGGAGAAGCAGCGCGAGGAGCTCACCGAGAAGCTCCGCCTGCTGCTCGTCCCGCGCGACCCGAGCGACGACAAGGACGTCATCCTGGAGATCAAGGCGGGCGCCGGCGGCGACGAGTCCGCCCTGTTCGCCGGTGACCTGCTGCGCATGTACCTGCGCTACGCCGAGCGCATCGGCTGGAAGACCGAGATCATCGACGCCACCGAGTCCGAGCTCGGCGGCTACAAGGACGTCCAGGTCGCCGTGAAGACCAAGGGCGGCCAGGGCGCCACCGAGCCCGGCCAGGGCGTCTGGGCCCGCCTGAAGTACGAGGGCGGCGTCCACCGGGTGCAGCGCGTGCCCTCCACCGAGTCGCAGGGCCGTATCCACACCTCCGCCGCCGGCGTGCTGGTCACGCCCGAGGCCGAGGAGGTCGAGGTCGAGATCCTCGCGAACGACCTGCGGATCGACGTCTACCGCTCCTCGGGCCCCGGCGGCCAGTCCGTCAACACGACCGACTCCGCGGTGCGCATCACGCACATTCCCACCGGAGTCGTCGCTTCCTGCCAGAACGAGAAGAGCCAGCTCCAGAACAAGGAGCAGGCGATGCGTATCCTGCGCTCCAGGCTTCTCGCGGCGGCGCAGGAGGAGGCGGAGCGGGAGGCCTCCGACGTCCGCCGCAGCCAGGTCCGCACGGTCGACCGCTCCGAGAAGATCCGTACGTACAACTTCCCGGAGAATCGCATCTCGGACCACCGCGTCGGCTTCAAGGCGTACAACTTGGACCAGGTCCTCGACGGTGAGCTCGACGCCGTCATCCAGGCCTGTGTCGACGCGGACTCGGCCGCCAAGCTCGCCGCCGCGTAACACACGACGACAGTTCGGCGCCGTACACCACACGACAACAGCTCAGCCCCGGAGGACCAGCGTGAACCTGCTGCTCGCGGAAGTGGCCCAGGCCACCCAGCGGCTGGCCGACGCCGGCGTGCCCTCGCCGCGCAACGACGCGGAGGAGCTCGCCGCCTTCGTGCACGGCGTGAAGCGGGGCGAGCTGCACAGCGTCAAGGACGTGGACTTCGACGCCCGCTACTGGGAGGTGACCGCGCGCCGCGAGGCCCGCGAGCCGCTCCAGCACATCACCGGGCGCGCCTACTTCCGCTACCTCGAACTCCAGGTGGGACCCGGCGTGTTCGTACCCCGCCCCGAGACCGAGTCGGTCGTCGGCTGGGCCATAGACGCCGTCCGCGCGATGGACGTCGTCGAACCGCTGATCGTCGACCTGTGCACCGGCTCGGGCGCCATCGCGCTCGCCCTCGCCCAGGAGGTCCCGCGCTCCCGCGTGCACGCCGTCGAGCTGTCCGAGGACGCCCTCCAGTGGACGCGCAAGAACGTCGAGGGGTCCAGGGTCGACCTGCGCCAGGGAGACGCCCTCACGTCGTTCCCCGACCTCGACGGCCAGGTCGACCTGGTGATCTCCAACCCTCCGTACATCCCGCTCACCGAATGGGAGTACGTACAGCCGGAGGCCCGCGACTACGACCCCGAACTCGCCCTGTTCTCCGGCGAGGACGGACTCGACCTCATCCGCGGCATCGAGCGCACCGCGCACCGGCTGCTGCGCCCCGGCGGCGTCGTCGTCATCGAGCACGCCGACACCCAGGGCGGACAGGTGCCCTGGATCTTCACCGAGGAGCGGGGCTGGGCCGACGCGGCCGACCACCCGGACCTCAACAACCGGCCGCGGTTCGCGACCGCCCGCAAGGCGATGCCGTGAGCACGGCCCACGCGGCACCGGCGCGCGACGCCCTCGCGCCGACGCGCACCGCGTCCGCCCGCATCGCGTTTCTTCGCACCCCCAGCCAGCAGTACGTGTATGAGGAGGCCCGCTAAATGGCACGGCGATACGACACCAACGACGCGACCGACCGCACCACAGGTCTGCGTGAGGCGGCGTCCGCCGTCCGCCGTGGCGAACTGGTGGTCCTCCCCACCGACACCGTCTACGGCATCGGCGCCGACGCGTTCACCGCGGAGGCCGTCGCCGATCTCCTCGACGCCAAGGGCCGGGGCCGCAACATGCCCACCCCCGTCCTCATCGGCTCCCCGAACACCCTGCACGGCCTCGTCACGGACTTCTCCGAGATGGCCTGGGAGCTCGTCGACGCGTTCTGGCCGGGTGCCCTGACCCTCGTCGCCAAGCACCAGCCCTCGCTCCAGTGGGACCTGGGGGACACCCGGGGCACGGTCGCGATCCGCATGCCGCTGCACCCCGTCGCCATCGAGCTCCTGACGGAGGTCGGCCCGATGGCCGTGTCCTCCGCCAACCTCACCGGCCACCCCGCGCCGGAGGACTGCGACGCCGCCCAGGGCATGCTCGGCGACTCCGTCTCGGTCTACCTGGACGGCGGCCCGACCCCCGGCAACGTGCCCTCCTCGATCGTCGACGTCACCGGCAAGGTGCCCGTCCTGCTGCGCGCCGGCGCCCTGTCGGCCGAGGAGCTGCGGAAGGTCGTACCCGACCTCGAGGTGGCGAATTGACAGCCCCCGAGTCCTTCGGGCTCCCCGCTCGGCCGGAGCAGGGAGCGGCCCCATGCGTGGCATAGGCACGGGGATCACCGGGACCGGCGGATCCCCGAGCGGATCCTTCCGCATCCTCTATGTCAGCACCGGCAACGTGTGCCGCTCGCCGATCACCGAGCGGCTGACCCGGCATGCCCTGGCGGACCGGCTGGGCGACCCGCTGTGGGGCGGTCTCATCGTGGAGAGCGCCGGCACCTGGGGCCACGAGGGCGCGCCGATGGAGGCCAACGCGGCGACCGTGCTGACCGACTTCGGGGCGGACCCCTCCGGCTTCGTGGGGCGTGAGCTCCTCGACGACCACGTCATCCGCGCCGACCTGGTCCTGACGGCGACCCGCGACCACCGCGCCCAGGTCATCTCCATGGGGCACTCCGCCGGTCTGCGCACCTTCACGCTGAAGGAGTTCACCCGGCTGGTGCGCGCCATAGACCCCGCGACCCTGCCGCCCCTGCGGGACGGCGTGGTCGAGCGTGCCGTCGCCCTGGTGCGGGCCGCCGCCGCGCTGCGCGGCTGGCTGCTGGCCCCCACCGCGGAGGCGGACGAGGTGTTCGACCCGTACGGGGCGCCCCTGCCGTTCTTCCGGTCCATCGGGGACGAGATCAACGAGGCGCTGGATCCCGTCGTCACCGCTCTGACGGGGGTACCCGCGCGGACGTGACACCGGGCGTGCCACCGGTCCCGGTTCTACATTGGACGTAAGCGTCCCCCGCAGATGTCCGGAGCCCACCATGCCGGTCGCCACCTTGCCCGATGCGGATGTACTGAGCCGCCAGGATCCCGAGCTCGCCGAGATCCTGCGCGGTGAGCTGGACCGGCAGTCGACCACGCTGCAGCTCATCGCGGCGGAGAACTTCACCTCGCCCGCCGTGCTGGCCGCGCTCGGCTCGCCGCTGGCGAACAAGTACGCCGAGGGCTATCCCGGAGCACGCCACCACGGCGGCTGCGAGATCGTCGACGTCGCCGAGCGGATCGCCGTCGACCGCGCCAAGGCCCTCTTCGGCGCCGATCACGCCAACGTGCAGTCCCACTCCGGGAGTTCGGCCGTGCTGGCCGCGTACGCCGCCCTGCTGCGGCCCGGTGACACCGTGCTGGCGATGGGCCTGCCCTTCGGCGGTCACCTCACGCACGGGTCGCCCGCGAACTTCTCCGGCCGCTGGTTCGACTTCGTCGGCTACGGCGTCGAGGCGGAGTCGGGGCTGATCGACTACGAGCAGGTGCGCACGCTGGCCCGTGCCCGTCGGCCCAAGGCCGTCGTCTGCGGGTCTATCTCGTACCCGCGGCACATCGACTACGCGCTGTTCCGGGAGATCGCCGACGAGGTCGGCGCCTATCTCATCGCGGACGCCGCCCATCCGATCGGGCTCGTCGCGGGGGGAGCGGCGCCGAACCCGGTGCCGTACGCCGACGTCGTGTGCGCCACCACCCACAAGGTGCTGCGCGGGCCGCGCGGCGGGATGGTGCTGTGCGGCGGCGAGCTGGCCGAGCGGGTCGACCGGGCCGTCTTCCCGTTCACGCAGGGCGGCGCGCAGATGAACGCCATCGCGGCCAAGGCGGTCGCGTTCGGCGAGGCGGCGACCCCGGCCTTCACGGCGTACGTCCACCAGGTGACGGCCAACGCGCGGGTGCTGGCCGCCGGTCTGGAGGCGGAGGGGCTCGCCGTCACCACCGGCGGCACCGACACGCATCTGCTGGTCGCGGATCCGGCGCCGCTCGGCGTCGACGGGCGGACGGCGCGGGGCCGGCTCGCCGCGGCCGGTATGGTCCTCGACACCTGTGCGCTGCCTCACGGTGACGCCCGCGGCCTGCGGCTCGGCACCGCGGCGCTGACCACGCAGGGGATGGACGAGCCGGAGATGGCGCGGGTCGCGGCCCTGTTCGCGGGGGTGCTGCGGGACGAGGTCGACAGCCGCACGGCACGTGAGGAAGTGCGGGAGCTGACGGGAAGATTTCCGCCTTATCCGGACTGACCGGGGGTACGCGTACCGAGGCGCACAGCCACACGTGCAACCATCGTCGCTACCCGAAAGTCCTCAACCATATGCGTGCATCGCTAGGGTGTGGGGCTGTGATGGCCAGCGAGACCTGTGGGGAAGCCCGTGCGTGAATACCTGCTGACGCTCTGCATCACGGCCGCGGTGACGTACCTGCTGACAGGGCCGGTACGTAAATTCGCGATCGTGGCCGGAGCCATGCCGGAAATCCGGGCGCGCGACGTGCACCGTGAACCCACGCCGAGGCTCGGCGGCATCGCCATGTTCTTCGGCCTGTGCGCCGGTCTGCTGGTCGCCGACCACCTGAAGAACCTGAACGCGGTCTTCCAGAACTCCAACGAGCCACGCGCGCTGCTCTCCGGCGCGGCGCTGATCTGGCTGATCGGTGTGCTGGACGACAAGTTCGAGATCGACGCCCTGATCAAGCTCGGCGGACAGATGATCGCCGCGGGCGTGATGGTCATGCAGGGTCTGACGATCCTGTGGCTGCCGATCCCCGGGGTCGGCCTGGTCGCGCTGACCCAGTGGCAGGGCACCCTGCTGACGGTGGCGCTCGTCGTCATCACGATCAACGCGGTCAACTTCGTGGACGGTCTCGACGGCCTGGCCGCCGGCATGGTGTGCATCGCGTCCGCCGCGTTCTTCCTGTACGCCTACCGGATCTGGTACTCGTACGGCATCGAGGCGGCCGCCCCGGCGACGCTGTTCGCGGCGATCCTGATGGGCATGTGCCTGGGCTTCCTGCCGCACAACATGCATCCCGCGCGGATCTTCATGGGCGACTCCGGCTCGATGCTCATCGGGCTGGTGCTGGCCGCCGGCGCCATCTCCATCACCGGGCAGATCGACCCCGATGTGATGAACCTGTTCTCCGGTTCGGAGCGCAACACGGTGCACCAGACGGTGCCGGTGTTCATCCCGCTGCTGCTGCCGCTGACGATCATCGCGATCCCGGCCGCGGACCTGGTGCTCGCGATCGTGCGGCGCACCTGGCGCGGGCAGTCGCCGTTCGCCGCTGACCGGGGGCATCTGCACCACCGCCTCCTGGAGGTCGGCCACTCGCACAGCCGCGCGGTCCTGATCATGTACTTCTGGTCGGCGCTGATCGCGTTCGGCGCTCTCGCGTACTCGGTCAACTCCGGTGCCATGTGGAGCGTTCTCACCATCGCGGCGCTCAGCGCGGTCGGTCTGGTGCTGCTCCTGCTGCCGCGCTTCACGCCGCGTGCCCCGCGCTGGGCCGAGCACCTCCTGCCGCCGCGCTACCGCCGCCGCAGGGCCGCGGCGGCCGGTGCCCGGGACGTGGCGCCCGTGACCCACGAGGCGGCGCCGGAGGGCGAGCCGGACGAGGCGCGTGAGCACCGTGCTCCGGCTGCTGCCGGAGTCTCAGGAGTCAACGGAGCGACGGCGATCGGTGCCCGTCCGAGACTTCTGGACCGGCGTGAGGCCGAGTCCTCGCGCTGAGCCGAAGGTAAGAATCTGACTAACGCGTGACCAAATCGTGGGGGAGTAAAGCGCCCCAATATCAGACAAAGGGGCGCTTGAAATGCACAGACGCGCAGCTTCACTCTCATGTGTGACAGTCAGCACACCAACCAGGTAAAGACCTCATCAAATAGTTTGTGATACGGTTCACGAGAACCCAGGGCAGAGCCGAAGGACCCCTGTACGACGGTCCTTTGGCGTGAGGTTCTCTCTCAGCCCGGGACTACGCTCGTCCATGACGACACGCCCCCCTTAGCAAGCGGAGTTGCCGCCATGCCGTCCAATGACGCCCGGATCCTCCTTCAGGCCGCCGTACCCACGGCTGCCGTCGGCGCGATTGCCGCCGTCGTCAGCGGTGTGGTCGCCGGCGGCAAGGGAGCGCTCGGGGCGGTCGTCGCGACGCTGGTGGTGCTTCTCTTCATGGGGCTCGGCCTCTACGTCCTGCAGCGCACCGCCAAATCGCTTCCGCACTTGTTCCAGGCGATGGGTCTCCTGCTCTACACGGCACAAATCCTTCTGCTGTTCATCTTTGTCGCCGCGTTCAAGAACACATCGCTGTTCAATCCCAAGTCCTTCGCGCTCACCCTGGTCGTCACCACGCTCGTGTGGATCGGCGCACAGGCACGTGCCCATATGAAGGCCAAGATCCTCTACGTCGAACCCGACTCCTCGAAGGCCGAAAAGCCCGAGAACAAGGGGCACTCGTCGTGAGGGGTAGGGCCGGGATAAGTGCACGCAGGAGATCCTGCTATCGTCCGGTGCCAACTGCGGCATCGCGGGCGCGGGCATCTGAGCTGACGCCTGTTCGATCGCGAGGCTTGATGCCCCTCTGCCGCCCCCACATCCGTAACACCAGCCCAGTGCCGAACCGCGGCTGCGCGCCGCGCCGACACAACGAGGATGCCGTACCTATGCGCCACGCTGAAGGAGCCCGCGGTGAGTGCTGACCCGACGCAGGTGCTCGCCTTCGAGACCGACTGCCACATCTTCGACGGTTGTGGCTTCCCGGCACCGGGCCTGCACTCGTTCCTGTTCGAGCCTCTCTGGGGCGACGGGGACAGCAACTTGTACTTCAACAAGACGATGCTCCTGGCGCTGCTCGGCTCGATCGTCATCGTCGCCTTCTTCTGGGCCGCCTTCCGCAAGCCGAAGGTCGTCCCGGGCAAGCTGCAGATGGTCGCCGAGACCGGCTACGACTTCATCCGCCGCGGCGTCGTCTACGAGACGATCGGCAAGAAGGAAGGCGAGAAGTACGTTCCGCTGATCGTCTCGCTGTTCTTCTTCATCTGGATGATGAACCTCTGGTCGATCATTCCCGTCGCCCAGTTCCCGGTGACGGCGATCATCTCGTACCCCGCGGTACTGGCCGGCATCGTCTACATCGTCTGGGTGTCCCTGACGTTCAAGCGCCACGGTTTCGTCGGAGCGTTCAAGAACTTCAGCGGCTACGACAAGTCGCTCGGCCCGGTTCTCCCGCTGGCCATGTTCATCGAGCTGCTCTCGAACCTGATCGTCCGGCCGTTCACGCACGCGGTGCGACTCTTCGCGAACATGTTCGCGGGCCACACGCTGCTGCTGCTGTTCACGATCGCCACCTGGTACCTGCTCAACGGCTTCGGGATCGTCTACTCGGGCGTCTCGTTCATCATGGTCATCGTCATGACGGCCTTCGAGCTGTTCATCCAGGCCCTGCAGGCGTACGTGTTCGTGCTGCTGACCTGCACCTTCATCCAGGGCGCGCTGGCCGAGCACCACTGAGCGCCCCTCCCTCCACCCCGCATTCGTCCGGTGGCCACCCCCCACCGGTCCGTAAAGAAAAGGAAGAACTGGCATGTCCCAGACCCTTGCCGCTGTCTCCGGCTCGCTCGGCTCGATCGGTTACGGCCTCGCGGCCATCGGCCCCGGCGTCGGCGTCGGCATCATCTTCGGTAACGGCACCCAGGCTCTCGCCCGTCAGCCCGAGGCCGCCGGTCTGATCCGCGCCAACCAGATCCTCGGCTTCGCCTTCTGTGAGGCGCTCGCCCTCATCGGTCTGGTCATGCCGTTCGTCTACGGCACCTGATCCACCCGATCAGCGACAGCCCACTAGACGAAAGGCACTGACATGAGCCACCTGCTCATTCTGGCGGCCGAGGAGAAGGAAAACCCCCTCGTCCCGCCGATCCCCGAGCTTGTCATCGGCCTGCTCGCCTTCGTCATCGTCTTCGGCTTCCTGGCCTGGAAGCTTCTCCCGAACATCAACAAGGTTCTGGAGCAGCGTCGCGAGGCCATCGAGGGCGGTATCGAAAAGGCCGAGGCCGCGCAGACCGAGGCCCAGAGCGTTCTCGAGCAGTACAAGGCTCAGCTCGCCGAGGCCCGTCACGAGGCCGCGCGCCTGCGCCAGGAGGCACAGGAGCAGGGCGCCACGCTCATCGCCGAGATGCGCGCGGAAGGCCAGCGGCAGCGCGACGAGATCGTCGCCGCCGGCCACACGCAGATCGACGCCGACCGCAAGGCCGCCGCTCACTCGCTGCGTCAGGACGTCGGCACCCTTGCCACCGACCTGGCCGGCAAGCTCGTCGGCGAGTCCCTCGAGGACCACGCCCGCCAGAGCCGTGTCATCGACCGTTTCCTCTCCGAGCTTGAGGAGAAGGCCGAGGCGGCTCGATGACTGCACACGGAGCGAGCCGCGAGGCAACCGCAGCCGCACGTGAGCGTCTCGACGCGCTGACGGACTCGACGTCCGTGGACGCGGCCCGGCTCGCCGACGAGCTGGCCGCGGTCACCGCGCTGCTCCACCGCGAGGTGTCGCTGCGTCGGGTCCTCACCGACCCGGCGCAGCCCGGCGAGGCCAAGGCCGAGCTGGTCCAGCGCCTGATCGGCGGCCAGGTGGGCGGCAGCGCCGCCGACCTGGTGTCCGGCATGGTGCGTTCCCGCTGGTCGCAGCCCCGCGACCTGGTGGACGCGCTGGAGGAGCTCACCGCCACCGCCGACCTCACGGCGGCGCAGCGGACGGGCGCTCTCGACAACGTCGAGGACGAGCTGTTCCGCTTCGGCCGGATCGTCGCCTCGAACACCGAGCTGCGCGCCGCGCTGACCGACCGGGCCGCCACCACGGCGGCCAAGAGCGAGCTGCTGCGCAGCCTGCTCGGCGGCCGGGCCGACGTGACGACCGAGCGTCTGGTGACGCGTCTCGTGACCGCGCCCCGCGGACGTAGCCTGGAAGCGGGACTCGAGTCCCTGTCCAAGCTCGCCGCCGAGCGCCGCGACCGCATGGTCGCCGTGGTCACCTCCGCGGTGCCGCTGAGTGACGGACAGAAGCAGCGCCTCGGCGCCGCCCTGGCCAAGCTCTACGGCCGCCCGATGCACCTCAACCTCGACGTGGACCCCGATGTCCTCGGCGGGATCCGGGTGCAGGTCGGCGACGAGGTCATCAACGGTTCCATCGCGGACCGACTCGAGGACGCCGCCCGCCGCATGGCGAGCTAGTAACACACAAGCAGTACGCAATTACGGCCCTGGTTGGGCCGTGCAGAGGATTCACCTCTCATCGGGGGGAGTCCCCCATCCCCCCAAGTGAAACTTCGGGCCCAACAAGGAGAGCAGGGAACCCAGATGGCGGAGCTCACGATCCGGCCGGAGGAGATCCGGGACGCACTGGAGAACTTTGTCCAGTCGTACCAGCCGGACGCGGCCTCGCGCGAGGAGGTCGGTACGGTCACCGTCGCCGGCGACGGTATCGCCAAGATCGAGGGTCTTCCCTCGGCCATGGCGAACGAGCTGCTGAAGTTCGAGGACGGAACCCTCGGCCTCGCGCTGAACCTGGAAGAGCGCGAGATCGGTGCGGTCGTCCTCGGCGAGTTCAGCGGTATCGAAGAGGGCCAGCCGGTGCAGCGCACCGGTGAGGTGCTGTCCGTCGCCGTGGGCGAGGGCTACCTCGGCCGCGTCGTCGACCCGCTCGGCAACCCGATCGACGGCCTCGGCGAGATCGAGACGTCCGGCCGCCGCGCCCTCGAGCTGCAGGCCCCGGGCGTCATGGTCCGCAAGTCGGTGCACGAGCCGATGGAGACGGGCTACAAGGCCGTCGACGCGATGACCCCGATCGGCCGTGGCCAGCGTCAGCTGATCATCGGCGACCGTCAGACCGGCAAGACCGCGCTGGCCGTCGACACGATCATCAACCAGCGCGACAACTGGCGCTCGGGCGACACCAAGAAGCAGGTCCGCTGCATCTACGTCGCCATCGGTCAGAAGGGTTCGACCATCGCCTCCGTGCGTGGCGCCCTCGAAGAGGCCGGCGCGCTGGAGTACACGACCATCGTCGCCGCCCCGGCGTCCGACCCGGCCGGCTTCAAGTACCTTGCGCCGTACACCGGTTCGGCCATCGGTCAGCAGTGGATGTACGAGGGCAAGCACGTCCTCATCATCTTCGACGACCTCTCGAAGCAGGCCGACGCCTACCGCGCCGTGTCCCTGCTGCTCCGCCGTCCGCCGGGCCGCGAGGCCTACCCCGGTGACGTCTTCTACCTGCACTCCCGTCTGCTGGAGCGCTGCGCGAAGCTCTCCGACGACCTGGGCGCCGGTTCGATGACGGGTCTGCCGATCGTCGAGACCAAGGCGAACGACGTGTCGGCGTTCATCCCGACCAACGTCATCTCCATCACCGACGGCCAGTGCTTCCTGGAGTCCGACCTGTTCAACGCCGGCCAGCGTCCGGCCCTGAACGTCGGTATCTCGGTCTCCCGCGTCGGTGGCTCCGCCCAGCACAAGGCGATGAAGCAGGTCTCCGGCCGTCTGCGCCTCGACCTGGCCCAGTACCGCGAGCTGGAGGCGTTCGCCGCCTTCGGTTCCGACCTGGACGCCGCGTCGAAGTCGCAGCTGGAGCGCGGTCAGCGTCTGGTGGAGCTGCTCAAGCAGGCTCAGTACCAGCCGATGCCGACCGAGGACCAGGTCGTCTCCGTGTGGTCCGCGACCACCGGCAAGATGGACGACGTCCCGGTCGCCGACATCCGCCGCTTCGAGAAGGAGCTCCTGGAGTACCTGCACCGCAAGGAGCAGGGCCTCATGACCTCCATCAAGGAGGGCGGCAAGATGTCGGACGACACGCTCACCGCCATCGCCGACGGCATCGCGGACTTCAAGAAGCAGTTCGAGACCTCGGACGGGAAGCTTCTCGGCGAGGACGCTCCGGCCGCCGCCAAGTGACGTAAGGAAGGGACCTGACTCATGGGAGCCCAGCTCCGGGTCTACAAGCGTCGCATCCGATCCGTCACCGCGACCAAGAAGATCACCAAGGCGATGGAGATGATCGCCGCCTCGCGCGTCGTCAAGGCGCAGCGCAAGGTGGCGGCCTCCACGCCGTACGCGACCGAGCTCACCCGCGCGGTCACGGCGGTCGGCACCGGTTCGAACACCAAGCACCCGCTGACCACGGAGGCGGAGACGGCGACCCGTTCCGCGGTGCTGCTCCTCACGAGCGACCGCGGACTGGCCGGCGCCTTCAACTCCAACGCCATCAAGGCGGCGGAGCAGCTCACCGCCCGTCTCGAGGCCGAGGGCAAGAAGGTCGACACGTACATCGTCGGCCGCCGCGGTCTGGCCCACTACAACTTCCGCGAGCGCAAGGTCGTGGAGTCGTGGTCGGGCTTCACCGACGAGCCCACGTACGCGGACGCGAAGAAGGTCGCGGGTCCGCTCATCGAGGCCATCGAGAAGGACACGGCGGACGGCGGCGTGGATGAAATCCACATCGTCTACACCGAGTTCGTCTCGATGATGACGCAGACGGCCATCGACGGCCGGCTGCTGCCGCTTCGCCTCGAAGAGGTCGCGGAGGAAGCGCCCAAGGGCGAGATCCTCCCGCTGTTCGAGTTCGAGCCGTCGGCGGAGGACGTCCTCGACGCCCTGCTGCCGCGCTACGTCGAGAGCCGTATCTACAACGCGCTGCTCCAGTCGGCTGCCTCCAAGCACGCCGCCACGCGCCGCGCGATGAAGTCGGCGACCGACAACGCGGGAGACCTGATCACCACGCTCTCCCGACTTGCCAATGCGGCCCGCCAGGCCGAAATCACCCAGGAAATCAGCGAGATCGTCGGCGGCTCCGCAGCCCTTGCCGACGCGACCGCGGGGAGTGACAAGTAATGACGACGACTTCTGAGACGGCCGTTGCCACGGGCCGCGTCGCCCGGGTCATCGGCCCGGTCGTCGACGTGGAGTTCCCCGTCGACGCGATGCCTGACATCTACAACGCTCTTCACGTCGAGGTGGCCGACCCGGCCGACGCCGGCGCCAAGAAGACGCTGACCCTGGAAGTCGCCCAGCACCTGGGTGACGGCCTGGTCCGTACGATCTCCATGCAGCCCACGGACGGTCTGGTCCGCCAGGCCGTCGTCACCGACACGGGCACGGGCATCTCCGTCCCGGTCGGCGACTTCACCAAGGGCAAGGTGTTCAACACCCTCGGTGAGGTGCTGAACTCGGACGAGAAGTACTCGGGCGAGCGCTGGTCCATCCACCGCAAGGCCCCGCGCTTCGACGAGCTCGAGTCGAAGACCGAGATGTTCGAGACCGGCGTCAAGGTCATCGACCTTCTCACCCCGTACGTCAAGGGTGGAAAGATCGGTCTGTTCGGTGGTGCCGGCGTCGGCAAGACGGTGCTCATCCAGGAGATGATCTACCGCGTCGCCAACAACCACGACGGTGTCTCCGTGTTCGCCGGTGTCGGCGAGCGCACCCGTGAGGGCAACGACCTCATCGAGGAGATGTCGGACTCGGGCGTCATCGACAAGACCGCCCTTGTCTTCGGCCAGATGGACGAGCCCCCGGGCACCCGTCTGCGCGTGGCCCTCGCGGGTCTGACCATGGCGGAGTACTTCCGCGATGTGCAGAAGCAGGACGTGCTGTTCTTCATCGACAACATCTTCCGCTTCACGCAGGCCGGTTCCGAGGTCTCGACCCTGCTCGGCCGTATGCCCTCCGCGGTGGGTTACCAGCCGAACCTGGCCGACGAGATGGGTCTCCTCCAGGAGCGCATCACCTCGACCCGGGGTCACTCGATCACCTCGATGCAGGCGATCTACGTCCCCGCGGACGACCTGACCGACCCGGCCCCGGCCACCACGTTCGCCCACCTCGACGCGACGACGGTTCTCTCCCGTCCGATCTCCGAGAAGGGCATCTACCCGGCCGTGGACCCGCTGGACTCCACGTCCCGCATCCTGGACCCCCGCTACATCGCGGCGGACCACTACGCGGCCGCGATGCGCGTCAAGTCGGTTCTTCAGAAGTACAAGGACCTTCAGGACATCATCGCGATCCTCGGTATCGACGAGCTGGGCGAGGAGGACAAGCTCACCGTCCACCGTGCCCGTCGCGTGGAGCGCTTCCTGTCCCAGAACACCCACGTCGCCAAGCAGTTCACCGGCGTCGACGGGTCGGACGTCCCGCTGGACGAGTCGATCGCGGCCTTCAACGCGATCATCGACGGCGAGTACGACCACTTCCCGGAGCAGGCGTTCTTCCTCTGCGGTGGCATTGAGGACCTCAAGGCCAACGCCAAGGAGCTCGGCGTCTCCTGAACCTCGTGTTCTGACTGAGGGGGCGGGGCCGCACCTCGCGGGGTGCGGTCCTTCCCCCTCCGTACGCCTACTAGACTTTGACCCAACACCCGGCAGCAACGCCGGGTGGTGACCCGAGGAGCCCACCTTGGCTGCTGAGCTGCACGTCGAGCTCGTCGCCGCGGACCGCAGTGTCTGGTCCGGCGAGGCCACCCTGGTCGTCGCGCGTACCACGTCCGGCGACATCGGCGTCATGCCCGGTCACCAGCCGCTTCTCGGTGTGCTGGAGTCGGGCCCGGTGACCATTCGTACGAGTGATGGTGGAACGGTCGTCGCCGCGGTGCACGGCGGTTTCATCTCCTTCGCCGACAACAAGCTGTCGCTGCTGGCCGAGATCGCCGAGCTGTCGGACGAGATCGACGTCCAGCGTGCGGAGCGGGCGCTCGAGCGCGCAAAGTCGGACGCCGACGCGTCCGCCGAGCGTCGCGCGGACGTCCGTCTGCGTGCGGTGGCGACCCGCTGACCCTTGGTGCGACCCCAGCCCTGCAGGCGCTGGGGGAGCACTGTGCAAGGCTTTGACTCAGCCGCGGCTGGGACCGGATCACTCCGGCCCTGGCCGCGGCTGAGGCAAATCCGGACGTTTTTTCTTTTCCGTTACCTAGGAGACGAGGAGGTCGGTGTCGATGGTCCTCGCTCTGACTGTGTGCGGAGTGGTAGTGGCGCTCGTGGTGGTGGGGCTGTTCGTCTTCGGCCTCCGTCGCCGGCTCATCCAGCGCTCCGGCGGAACGTTCGACTGCAGCCTGCGCTGGGACGTCCACGAGAAGGGTGACCCCAGTGGCAAGGGCTGGAGCTACGGCGTGGCCCGCTACAACGGCGACCGGGTCGAGTGGTACCGCGTCTTCTCGTACGCGCCCCGCCCGCGCCGCGTCCTCGAACGCTCGGCGATCGAGGTGGCCGGCCGTCGCGCCGCCGAGGGCGAGGAGGAGCTCGCGCTGCTCTCCGACGCGATCATCCTGGCCTGTCTGCACCGCGGGACGCGCCTCGAACTGGCGATGAGCGAGGACGCGCTGACGGGATTCCTGGCCTGGCTGGAGGCCGCACCGCCCGGCCAGCGGGTGAACGTCGCCTGAGGCTCCCTCTGCCGGCCCGTCGGCTCCCTGATGCCGTACGGGCCCTTCTGCATGCCGTACGGGCGCTGCGGTGTGCCGTACGGGTGCCCTTCGCGCTCTCCTGGACCCGGACAGCGAACCGCGGGCAGACCCCTGGAGGTCTGCCCGCGGTTCGTTTCGTGGTGCGGGGTGGAGCGGTGCTCAGTGCCGGCCGGTGATCAGCTCAGGCCGCTGTTGATGGCGCTGACGAGTTCACCGTTGCTGGTGTCTCCGCTGAACTCCCAGAAGAAGGCGCCGCCCAGGCCCTGGCTCTTGGCCCACGCCATCTTCGTCCCGATGGTGGCCGGGGTGTCGTACGACCACCAGTTGTTGCCGCAGTAGGCGTACGCCGTGCCGGCGACGAGGCCCGTGGAGGGGCAGGACGTCTTGAGGACCTTGTAGTCCTCGATGCCCTGCTCGTACGTGCCGGCCGCGGGGCCGGTCGCCGTGCCGCCGGGCGCGGACTGGGTGACCCCGGTCCAGCCGCGGCCGTAGAAGCCGATGCCGATGAGCAGCTTGCTCGCGGGCACGCCCTTCGACTTGAACTTGGCGATCGCGTCGGCGGTGGTGAAGCCCGGCGTCGGGATGCCGCTGTACGAGGTGAGCGGGGAGTGCGGGGCGGTCGGGCCCTGCGCGTTGAACGCTCCGAAGAAGTCGTACGACATCACGTTGTACCAGTCGACGTACTGCGAGGCGCCCGCGTAGTCCGCGGCGTCGATCTTGCCGCCGGAGGTGCCGTCGGCGGTGGTGGCCGCGGTGACCAGGTTGTTCGAGCCGAACTTGGCGCGCAGGGCCTGCATCAGGTTCTTGTAGGCCGCCGCACCGCTGCTGTCACAGGACAGACCGCAGGCGTTCGGGTACTCCCAGTCGATGTCGATGCCGTCGAAGACGTCGGCCCAGCGCGGGTCCTCGACCAGGTTGTAGCAGGAGTTGGCGAAGGCGGTCGGGTTGGCCGCCGCCTGGGCGAAGCCACCGGACCAGGTCCAGCCGCCGAAGGACCACAGCACCTTGATGTTCGGGTACTTGGCCTTCAGCTCACGGAGCTGGTTGAAGTTGCCGCGCAGCGGCTGGTCCCAGGTGTCGGCGACGCCGCTGACCGACTGGTCGGCGGTGAAAGCCTTGTCGTAGTCGGCGTAGGAGTCGCCGATGGCGCACTGGCCGTTGGTGACGTTGCCGAAGGCGTAGTTGATGTGCGTGATCTTGGCGGCCGAGCCCGACGTCACGAGGTTCTTGACGTTGTAGTTGCGGCCGTAGATGCCCCACTCGGTGAAGTAGCCGAGCTTGACGTTCTTGCCGCTGGGCGGCGGGTCCGTGGTGCCGCCGGTGGTGTGGACGGCGACGGAGCCGCTGACCGGACCGGTCTGGTCGGCGGTGTCACGGGCCTGGACGGTGTACGAGTAGTCGGTGCCGGCGGTCAGGCCGGTGTCCGTGTACGAGGTCGTCGTCACGGTCGCGACCTTGCTGCCGCCGCGCAGGATGTCGTAGTTCTTGACGCCCTTGTCGTCGGTCGCCGCGCTCCAGGAGAGCTTCACCGAGGTGTCGGTGACGGAGGAGGCGGTGGGGGTGCCCGGCGCGGAGGGCGCGCTGTCACCGGGGACGGTGGTGCCGCCGTCACAACTGCCGCCGTTGAGCGTGCAGTTCGACGGGGAGCCGCTGCCCGAGCCGTTGAAGCCGAAGGAGACGGAGGCGCCCGCGGCGAGGCTGCCGTTGTAGGACTTGTTCTTGGCGGTCCAGTGGTTGCCCGAGCTGGTGACGTCCGCGTCCCAGGCCGAGGTGACGGCGGTGCCGGAGGGGAAGTCCCACTGGATCGTCCACGAACTGATCGCGGTGGTACCGGTGTTCTTGACGGTCCACTTGCCTTCGAAGCCCGTGCCCCAGTCCTGGGTCTTCGTGTAGGTGGCGGTGGCGCTGTCGGCGGCATGGGCCGGACTCGCGAGACCGACCAGGCCGGCCAGGGGGAGCAGCAGCGTGGCGAGCCCTGCCGTCGCTCTTTGTCTGAAGCGCATTCCGCGCCTCCTCGGGGGGAGTTGGGGAGGGAGGGGCGTGACTGAGCCTTCACACCCACGGTGCCGTGAGAATAGGAAGGTCTGGACCACAGGTCAATAGGTCTGGACCACTAGTTCCCTGCTCCTCTTGATCCTCAACTACCGTATGGGCGCAACGCCTTGACGGCCGGTCGCACCGTTCTGACGGACCGGCAGGCGGCTGACATGGGCCTTCGCGTCCGCCCGCGTGATCGGCCCGGAGCCCCCGGCGGGGACGACGAAGGGCGCCCGCGCGACGGGCCCGAAGATCGCTTCGAGCCCGGCGCGGACGCCCTGACCGTGTTCGGCGGAAGAGTCCGGGAGCCGCTCAGCGCTCCCCGCCCGGGACCCACAGCACGTCGCCCACGTCCTTGTTCGCCGTGCGCGCCAGGATGAACAGGAGGTCCGAGAGACGGTTGAGATAGGTGGCGGTGAGCGGGTTCATCACCTCGCCGTGGACCTCCAGCGCCGCCCAGGTCGAGCGCTCGGCCCGGCGTACGACCGTGCACGCCTGGTGCAGGAGCGCGGCGCCGGCGGTGCCGCCGGGCAGGATGAAGGAGCGGAGCTTCTCCAGCCGCTCGTTGAACAGGTCGCAGTCCGCCTCCAGCTTGTCGACGTAGAACTGCTCGACCCGCAGCGGCGGGAACTTCGGGTCCTCGACGACGGGCGTCGACAGATCCGCGCCCACGTCGAACAGGTCGTTCTGGACGCGGGTGAGGACCTGGACGATCTCGTCCTCCAGACCGCCCAGCGCGATCGCCGTACCGATCACCGCGTTCGCCTCGTTGGCGTCGGCGTACGCCGAGATCCGCAGATCGGTCTTGGCGACCCTGCTCATGTCCCCGAGGGCGGTGGTGCCCTGGTCGCCGGTGCGGGTGTAGATGCGCGTCAGATTGACCATGGAGTCAATCTAGACGGCCCCGCGCGCCCCGGAGACGCCGTGCCCGCGTCGTGCGGATCACAGGGCGCGGACCCGTCCGGTGAGGCTTCGCGGGGACCGCTGGACGCGACGTGACGGGTGTCTCACGCCCTGAGACCGTGACACGCGTTACTTACGGGTTTCGCGCCCCCTTCCGAACGCTACTCTCCGCCGAAGAGGCATACACAAGCAGCGTGTTAAGGGAGTCTGAGTGGCTGGGAAGCTCGCCGTCATCGGAGCCGGACTCATGGGGTCCGGTATCGCCCAGGTCTCCGCACAGGCGGGCTGGGACGTCGTTCTGCGCGATGTCACCGACGAGGCGCTGAACCGCGGCCTCGACGGCATCAGGGCCTCGTACGACAAGTTCGTGAGCAAGGGCAAGCTGGAAGCCGCCGACGCGGACGCGGCCCTCGCGCGCATCACGGCGACCACCGACCTGGACGCCGCCGCCGACGCGGACATCGTCGTCGAGGCGGTCTTCGAGAAGCTCGAGGTCAAGCACGAGATCTTCCAGGCCCTGGACAAGATCGTGCGCCCCGACACCGTGCTCGCCTCCAACACCTCCGCGATCCCGATCACCAAGATCGCGGCGGCCACGGAGCGCCCGGAGCGGGTCGTCGGCGTGCACTTCTTCTCGCCGGTGCCGATGATGCAGCTCGTCGAGCTGGTCCGCGGCTACAAGACGAGCGACGAAACGCTCGCCGCCGCGCGTGCGTTCAGCGAGTCCGTCGGCAAGACCTGCATCGTCGTCAACCGCGACGTCGCCGGCTTCGTGACCACCCGTCTCATCTCGGCCCTCGTCGTCGAGGCGACGAAGCTGTACGAGTCGGGCGTGGCCACCGCCGAGGACATCGACCTCGCCTGCCGGCTCGGCTTCGGCCACGCCATGGGCCCCCTGGCCACCGCCGACCTCACGGGCGTCGACATCCTGCTCCACGCCACCGGCAACATCTACACCGAGACCCAGGACGAGAAGTTCGCCCCGCCGGAGCTGATGCGCCGGATGGTTGACGCCGGTGACATCGGGCGCAAGAGCGGGCAGGGCTTCTACAAGCACTGAACGATCATGCGGCGACCGGGACACCGGTCGCCGCATGTGCCACGGACGCCGTGCACGCCTCTCGGATGTCACTCCATGAGGTGAATTCGGTATCGGTTCGCTTACAGACGGCAACCTCCGCGGCCCTCAGGCAGTCAGACCATGCACAACATGCAGACGCGAAGACGCGGAAACAGACACACGCGGAGTTACGAGACGCATTCTCGGGGAGCGCATATGTACATCAGGGGCGACCACGCCGAACTGGTCGTCGGGGGCCGCCTCGACGTACGCAGCGCGGCGGACGCCCGTACGGTCCTGCACACCGCCGTCGACGACGGAGCCGGCGACCTGGTGCTCGACCTGTCCGAGCTGGACTCCTGGGACGCCACCGGACTCGGGGTCATCATGGGGGCCCATCGGCGCGCCGGGCGGTGCGGCCGGCGGCTCGTGCTGCGCGGCGTACCGCCGCAGATGCAGCGCCTGCTGGTGGCCACCCGGCTGCACCGGATCCTGGCGATCGAGGGTGGAATCGGGGTCGACTCCCTGCCCCGGGTGTGACCCGGGCACGCGCCCCCGTCGCTCCGCGCGCGCGACCGCGTACGCGTCCCGACCGGCGCACCTTTCCGCTCCCCGTGCACAATCCTCACGAAGGCGTGACGGTTCGGACGGCGCGGTACCCCGCCTGTTCGTAGATACTGTGCGAAGGTTTAGGGTTCGGCTGCCCGCCGACCGAAACCCTACGAGCGGGCACCGGACCAGAAGCGACGAAGCGGTGTGCAGCCAGGCCGGGAGGGCATCGGCACACGACGCTTTTGGGGGGCTTGGAACATGGACCCGATCAACCGGGGACCCGACGAGTACGGCCGTCAGGACGACAGCCAGGTGACCCGCCCGCGCCCGCCGCGCGACCCGCTCGCAGCGGACCTCGGACAGCACAAGCCCGTACTCGTCCGCACGGTCAGGCTCGTCACGGGCGAGTTCGCGCTCACCGTGAACCCCGTCGACGGCAGCGAGCTGGAGAACTGTCCGCCGCACGAACGGCCGCGACCGCCCGTCAAGCGCGCCGCCGCCGAACGCGCCGAACTGGCCCGCGCGGCCCAGCCGCCCGTACCGCCCGGCCCGGCACAGCCCCGGCTGCCGCTCCTGGAGCGCCACGAGGAGCGCGAACAGGTCGTACGCCTTCTCGCGCGCGGCCGCTCGGTACGGCTCACCGGACCCTCGGGATCGGGCCGCACCGTCCTGCTGGACGCCGTCGCCGAGGACTGCGCGGACCTCGCCCCCGACGGCGTCGTCCGCCTCTCCGGCTACGGACGCACCGCGAGCGACGTGCTGCACGACCTCTTCGCCGCCGTCTACGAAGCGCCCCTGCACCGCCCGGACCACGACGAACTGCTCCGGCTCGTCCGCGAGATCGGCGCGGTCGTCGTCCTCGACGACGCGGAGATCGGCGGCGCCGACCTCGACGTGCTGCTCGACGCCACCCCCGAGTGCGCCTTCGTCGTCGCCGCCACCCCCGACATACCGGCCCCGTCCGCCCGCGCCCAGCTCGACGAGGTCCTCCTCGGCGGCCTCGACCGCAGCGGCGGCCTCGAACTGCTGGAGCGCGCCGTCGGACGCGTCCTGACCGAGGACGAGTCGAACTGGGCCGGCGACCTCTGGTTCGAGTCCGAGGGACTGCCGCTGCGCTTCATCCAGGCCGGGGCGCTGCTGCGCCAGCGGGACCGGATGCAGGCCAGCGAAGAGGCCTTCGACGACTACGGCGTCTTCCAGGAAGCCCCGGCCGACGCGACCTTCGAGACCGGCGACGGCGCCGACGTGCCGCTGCCCTCCCTCGCCGAGGGCGCCGCGCCCGCCGCGCTGCTCGCCTCCCGGCTCAGCGAATCGGCGCGCGCCACCCTGCGCTTCGCCGTCGCGCTCGGCGGCGAGGTGCCCCACCAGGCCCATCTGCCCGCGCTCGTGGGCGACACCCACGCGGATGCCGCGCTCGCCGAACTCGCGGCCTCCGCGCTGGTCTCCCCGGTCGGCTCCCGCTACCGGCTCGCCGCCGGTGTGCAGGCCCAGCTCGAGGCCTCCGGCTACGCGGACACCCTCCAGGAGAGCGCGCTGGCCGCGGCCCGGCACTACACCTGGTGGGCCGGGCACCCCTCGGTCACCCCGGAGCGGGTGTGCGCGGAGGCCGACGCGGTGCTCGCCGCGCTGGACGTGCTCGTCCCCGTCACCACCGTCCCGCAGGACGAGGAGGAGGAGAGCGTCTCCGTCCAGCTCGCCCGCACGGCGGCGCCCGCCTTCGCGGCCGGACTGCACTGGAGCGCCTGGGAGCGCGTCCTGCGTCTCGGCGTCGAGGCCTCCGAGCTCGCCGACGACCTGGGCGAACAGGCCTACTTCCACCACGAGCTGGGTGTCCTCGCGCTGTGCGGGCTCCAGCTCGACCGGGCCCGCGCCGAGCTGGAGGCCTCCGTCGCCATGCGCGGCGAACTCGCCGACAAGCGCGGCACCACGGCCGGCCGGCGGGCGCTCGCCCTGGTCGCCGACCGCTCCGGAACCCTCCAGCTCACCAGCGGGGGCAGCCCGTCGGGCGAAGAGGTGCCCGACGCGCGCCACGAAGAGTCGATGTCGCCCCCCGGCGGCGTGCCGGCCGCCTTCCCGCGCACCGACCCGTCGGACGACACCATCACGGTGCTCGCCCGGCCCGGCGGCCTCGGCATACCCGTGGCCAAGCCGCGGAGCGTCGCCGGCCGGCTCGTCGCCGGCACCCGGCGCAACCTGGTGGCCGCGGGCGCGGGCGCGCTCCTCGTCGCCGTCCTCGGGACCGTGGTGACCCTCGGCGCGACCTCGGACCACGACAACGGCACGCCGTCCGAGAAGGTCGGGGTGAACCCGTCGGCCACCCAGGACACCCAGGACGACAGCCTGGGGGCGGACACGCCGAAGAAGGGCGACGACTCCTCCTCCGGAGCCCCGGCCAAGCCCACCGACCCGGGCCCGGACGGCACGTACGGCACCTCGGACGACCCGACGCCGACGGCCACGGCGACCCGGCAGCCGTCCGCCGACCCGAGCGGGACGCGCACCGGCACGAGCAGGCCGTCGAAGTCGCCGACGCCGACGCCGACTCCGACGAAGCCGCCCACGCACCGGCCGTCCTCGCCCCCCGCGCACCCCTCGCCGTCGGCGCCTTCCACGAAGCCGGCGAGCCCGTCGGCGTCCCCGTCGCCGTCGCCCAGCACCTCGACGACCCCGGCCACCTCCGACTCCGCGAGCGGCCCGGTGCCGACGTCGTCGAGCGGTTCGGTGATCTGACCGCGGGGTCCGCACGTACGGCCGGACCCCGAGGGAAACGGGAGAGGGCCGGATCCGTCGTCGGATCCGGCCCTCTCTGTCGTATACGAAGCCCGGGGGCTCAGAACAGCCGCAGCTTGTCGTCCTCGATGCCGCGCAGGGCGTCGTAGTCCAGGACCGCGCAGCCGATGCCGCGGTCGGTGGCGAGGACACGGGCCTGCGGCTTGATCTCCTGGGCTGCGAAGATGCCGCGGACCGGCGCGAGGTGCGGGTCGCGGTTCAACAGCTCCAGATAGCGCGTGAGTTGCTCCACGCCGTCGATCTCGCCGCGCCGCTTGATCTCCACGGCGACGGTCTGCCCGTCGGCGTCCCGGCACAGGATGTCGACCGGGCCGATGGCCGTCATGTACTCGCGGCGGATGAGCGAGTAGCCCTCGCCGAGGGTCTCGATCCGGTCGGCGAGCAGCTCCTGGAGGTGCGCTTCCACGCCGTCCTTGATCAGGCCGGGATCCACGCCGAGTTCGTGCGAGGAGTCGTGGAGGATCTCCTCCATCGTGATGATGAGCTTCTCGCCCGCCTTGTTGATGACGGTCCAGACGCCTTCGTCGTCGCCGGACCCCTCCTTCAGTGTGCAGGGCGGCGACATCCAGTTGAGGGGCTTGTAGGCCCGGTCGTCCGCGTGGATCGAGACGCTGCCGTCCGCCTTCACGAGGATCAGGCGGGGCGCCGACGGGAGATGGGCGGTGAGCCGGCCCGCGTAGTCCACGGAACAGCGGGCAATGACGAGACGCATGGTCGGCAACGCTACTCGACCGGCGGTGGTGCACGCGATTCCCGGCCCCGTCCCGCAACCCCCTCCCGCGCCCGGCCCCGAGGCGGAATCCGTGGTTCGCCCCATTTGTTCCGCAGGTCGGTGCCGCCCGGTCCGGACGGCGTTTTCGCGGGTCACCCCATTGATCCTGAAGATTCCGTGTTCCGGTGTGGCCGATTGTCGGCCTACCGGGTGTTCGCTATGTGCCCATTCTCCTGGTGCCGTTACCTGCCGATGCTTACCGTATGAACGGGAGGTCGCGGTACATGTACTCAGCGTGTTCGATACCGCGGTCCCCGTCCCTGTCCGGCAACCCCCGAGGTGTGGGGGTGCGAGAGGAGTACCCATGTCGCTCGACGTCTCACCGGCCCTACTCCAACAGGCCGAGCGAGGCGAGGTCGATGAAGCAGAATTCGTCGACTGCGTCCGGACCTCCCTGCCCTACGCATGGGAGATGATCAGCTCCCTGGTGGCCCAGCTGAAGGTGGACGGCGGCACGTTCGCCGACAACCAGACGCCTCCGCCGGACGAGCAGGCACGTGGCCAGTTGCTGCGTGCGCTCGCGAGTGACGCGATACGCGGCGCGCTGCAGCGGCACTTCGGAGTGCGGCTGGCCTTCCAGAACTGCCACCGGGTGGCGGTGTTCCCACTGGACGACTCGGTGGACGACACACTGGCACGCTTCACCTCGGTCCGCAGTCAGCTGCTCAACCAGTCCCCGGAGTTCAGGGACTGCTGACGCACTGATGCCGCACTGCTTGCCGCTCCGTACGCGGGAGGTGCATTGGTACTGGGGCGGCAAGCTCCCCGTGTGTCCGGCCCGTCGGGGCCGGACACCGTACGGTCATCGGAGCTGGGGCAGCACCTCGGCCCCGAGCCGCCGTACGTTCTCCTCGGTCGCCGCCAGGTCGCCCGAACCCTCGACGAGCAGCGCGAAGCGCCCGATGCCGGTCCGCTCGGAGGTCGCCGCGAGCCGGTCGGCGCACAGCCGCGGCGTGCCCACCGGGTGCAGTCCGCAGAGCAGTTCGGTGTATGCCACCGGGTCCCGCATCGAGCGGAGGCGGCCGTCGACCGTCACATGGGCGTCCAGTCCCTGCTTCAGCCAGCCCGGCATGGCCTTGACGAGCGTCTCGACGGCGTCGGTCCGGCGGTCCGCGATCTGGCAGACGCCGGCGGAGACGTGGGCGGCGGTGTGGATCTCGTCCGAGGGGCGGCCCGCCGCGCGCGCGTGCCGCCGCCACAGCGCGACCATTTCGGCCTTCTCCTCGTCCCCGACGTGCATGCCCAGGAGCATCGGCAGCCCGCGCTCGGCGGCCAGCCGCACGCTCGCGGGCGAGGTGCACGCGACGACGACCTCGGGGCCCGGAGTGCCGCTCAGCGCCTCCGACGGGCGTGGTACGACGGGGACTTCACGGAACGGGAACCGCTCGGAGGTGCCGGCGACCGACGGCTCGCGCAGCCAGCGGATCAGCAGATCGAGTGACTCCGGGAACCCGTGTTCGTACGCCTCCAGGCCCGCCCCGAAGACCTCCAGGTCGACCCAGGGACCGCCGCGGCCGACCCCCAGCGAGAACCGCCCGCCGGACGTCAGGTGCAGCAGGGCGGCCTGTTCGCCGAGCGCCACGGGGTGCGCGGTGGGCAGCACGCTGACCGCCGTGCCGATCCGGATCCGTTCGGTGCGGCCGAGCAGATACGCGGCGAGTGTGACGGCCGACGGGCATGTCCCGTACGGAACGAAGTGGTGTTCGGCCAGCCACACCGCGTCCAGCCCGGCCTCCTCGGCGACCTCGGCGGATCGCACCGCGCGGTGCAGGGCCTCTCCCTGGCCCTGTCCCGGGAACTGGGCGGCGAGTACAAAACTTCCAACGTGCATCGAACTT
Organism: Streptomyces sp. NPDC056738; assembly: GCF_042790435.1. Classification (NCBI taxonomy): domain Bacteria; kingdom Bacillati; phylum Actinomycetota; class Actinomycetes; order Kitasatosporales; family Streptomycetaceae; genus Streptomyces; species Streptomyces sp. NPDC056738. The sequence continues at coordinate 69,333 of NZ_JBHTZF010000007.1, read as the reverse complement.
CCTGCTTCCTCGGCTCCGACACGGAGCTCCCCCACCCGGCATAACCGCCTGACACGTGCCGAAGACACGGCCTTGCGGAGAGATTTGCGGATTGTCTGGGAATTGGGCTGTCCGAAGACCCTCCGAGGACGGTCCGCAGGGGGATCTGTGCGGGTTGGCGGAGTACGCGTACCCCTGTGCGTCCCGCGTAGGCTGGTGTCGGCCCCTGCTCCCTGTATAGCTCCGTGAGGTGTCCCTTGTCCCCGCGTCGCAACCGTCCGAAGGACGCCGGCTCGTCCGGCAGGAGCCCTGAGGAGGACTCGTCGGACCGTTACGGCGGCTGGCAGTCCACGGAGAGCTGGCAGGGCGAGGAGTGGAGCGTGCGTCATGTGGCGGGCGCGAGCGCGCAGGGCAAGACCTACCGCTGCCCCGGCTGCGACCAGTTGATCCCCTCCGGGGTGCCGCACGTGGTGGCCTGGCCGGAGCACTCGGGCGTCGACGAGCGGCGGCACTGGCACAAGGCCTGCTGGAACGCGAAGGACCGCCGCACCTCGCGGGTGCAGCGGTCCCGTAACGCGCCCAGGTTCTAGGCGACTTCGACCGTCCGTCCCCAAGAGCCGGGACGGGCGCGGGCGTCAGACGTCGCGGCGCTCCAGGAGGATGAAGGCGGCGACGACCGCGGCCGCGGTGACGCCGGCGAGCAGGCCGAGCTGCGCTCCGCCGTGGCCGCTCTCCGAGTCGAGCCGGAAGACGTGGGCGAGGGCGTTCGGCGCGTTGTACTCCTGCATCTTCTCGCCGATCTTGCGCATGCTCTCGGACATCATCAGGAACGCGGGCATGATCGCGGGCACCAGCACGACGCCGAGCATCGTGGTGATCGCGCCGGCCGAGTGACGCAGCATCGATCCCACCGCGAGCGCGAGAACGCCGAGCAGGGAGACGTACAGGGCGCCCATCAGGACGGTGCCGCCCCAGGCGACCTGGGAGGCGTCGCCCGCGGCGTCGCTGTGCATCCCCTCGGTGAACAGGCCGACGAGACCGATCGCGAACGCCGAGACGGCGAACGCCACCGCGAAGAAGATGATCAGCTTGGCGGCGAGCACCCGGTGGCGCTGCGGCGAGGCCGTGAACGTCGTGCGGATCATGCCGGTGCCGTACTCGGAGGAGACCACCAGCACGCCCAGCGTGATCAGGCAGATCTGCCCGAGCATCAGACCGAAGAACGCCGGGATCGTGTACGGCACGTCGCCGAAGTCCTCGTTCGTCGTCTGCGCGGCGACCAGGAAGCCGATGCCGATCACCAGGAGGAGGAAGATCCCGAGCGTCCACATCGTGGAGCGCACCGACTTGATCTTCGTCCACTCGGAGTGGAGCGCGTGCCCGAGGTGGGTGCGGGTGACGGGGATCGGCGAGGTGTACGAAGTGCCGGGCGCCGCCTGCCAGGCGGGGGCAGCGGCGGCCTGCTGCGGCATCGGGGGCTGGGGCGTGCTCATCGGGCGTCCTCGGGCTTGGTCAGGTCGGCGGCGGGCGCGGGCGCGGTCGTGGGTGCGGACTCGGGCGCCGGAGCGGGTGCGGCGGCGGGCGCCGGGGGGCCCGCGGGCGCCTGGGCGTACGGGTTGGCGTCCGGGGCGCCGGGGGCCGCCGGAGCGCCGTACGGGCCGGGAGCACCGGCACCGGGGGCCGCGGGGGCGCCGTAGGGACCGGCCTGCGGCATGGCGAAGGGCTGCCCGCCCTGCTGGGGCGGCAGCGGCGCGTACCAGCCGGGCTGGCCCTGGCCCGCCACCGGCATCTGCGGGGGAGGCATGGCGCCCGGCGGCAGCGGCTGCTGGAGCCCGGCCTTCTGGTCGACGGTCGAGCGGTAGTCGACGGCTCCCTGCGTCATCCGCATGTACGCCTCCTCAAGCGAGGCCTGGTGCGGGGACAGCTCCCACAAGCGGACGTCGGCGGAGTGCGCGAGGTCGCTGATGCGGGGGAGCGCCAGGCCGGTGACGCGCAGCGCGCCGTCCTGCTCGGGCAGCACCTGGCCGCCGGCCTCGGTCAGCGCGGCGGTCAGCTTCTCGCGCTGCTGCGGCTCGGTGTCGGGGGTGCGCACCCGGGCGAAGTCGGCCGAGTTGTGGGAGATGAACTCCTTGATGCTCTGGTCGGCCAGGAGCTGGCCGCGGCCGATCACGATGAGGTGATCGGCGGTCAGCGCCATCTCGCTCATGAGGTGCGAGGAGACGAAGACCGTACGGCCCTCGGCGGCGAGGGACTTCATCAGGTTGCGCACCCAGAGGATGCCCTCGGGGTCGAGGCCGTTGACCGGCTCGTCGAAGAGGAGCACCTGAGGGTCGCCGAGGAGCGCGGCCGCGATGCCGAGCCGCTGGCCCATGCCGAGCGAGAAGCCCTTGGAGCGCTTCTTCGCCACGTCCTGGAGGCCGACGACGCCGAGCACCTCGTCCACGCGGCGGGCCGGGATGCCCGAGAGCTGCGCCAGGCTCAGCAGGTGGCTGCGGGCGCTGCGGCCGCCGTGGACGGCCTTGGCGTCGAGGAGCGCGCCGACCTGGCGGGGCGCGTTCGGCAGCCTGCGATAGGGGAAGCCGCCGATCGTGACCTGCCCGGAGGTCGGGTTGTCGAGGCCGAGGATCATGCGCATCGTCGTCGACTTGCCCGAGCCGTTGGGCCCGAGGAAGCCGGTGACCGCACCCGGCCGGACCTGGAAGGAAAGGTTGTACACGGCTGTCTTGGCGCCGTAGCGCTTCGTCAGGCCGACTGCCTCGATCATTCTCCGCACCCATCGAAAGGTTCAGGACGTCGGGGCGCACGCCCCCGTAAGGGTTAGGAGGATATCCGGGCGCCGACGGTTCCACTCAAGGGGAAGTAAAGTCGCGCCCATCGGCTGGTGAAAGATCCAGTAGAGCGCGAAGTTTCGTACCGGCGTTCTGTCAGGTACCCGTCTTTCCTGGCGAGGAGGGAAAGGCGAATTCACGCCGGTCCCTCCGGAAGGAAAACTCAGCCGCGGCCCGGCAGGGAATCGTCGAGCGGCGGAAGATCGTCGTACAGCCGCAGCTCGGCCGATTCGTCGAGGTAGGGCAGGAAGTCGGTCTGCGGCAGCACCCAGCCCTCCTCGCCGAAGATCAGCGTGCCCGCCTCGCGCAGCGACCGGTCGGCACCCGCGCGGCGCACCCACGTCGCCGGATCGGGCCCGAGCAGCTCGCGCAGCCGCCCGGAGGCCGCCAGCAGGGCCGCGAGCAGCTCGGACTGGTCGCCGCCGCCGGGGCGGGGCCGCCCGCTCTCCGGCTCGGCGAGCACGCCGTGCGCGCTGAAGTAGATGTACGCGCCGCCGAGCCGTTCCCCGGAGGGCATCGTCATCGCGAACGCGTCGCCGGGCAGTATCGCCCGCCGGTAGTCCGGGAACTCGGTGTCGTCGACGGCCTTGAGCTGCGTCGAGTCCAGCCAGGTCACCACGAGCGTCGTCTCGGCGCCCGGGTCCACGTACGGCGTCCCGGCCACGTAACCGGCCGGACTGATGTGTCCCGAGCAGCCCACGCCGATCCCGCGCACCCGCACCGGAACCATCGGCACCGTCGCCGGGATGCCCAGCCGGGTCAGCTTGTGGGCGACCTGCCCGGGGGAGGCGTTCGAACCGACGGCGATGACCGGGTGGCGCAGCCCGGTGCCCACCTGCCCCAGGTCGGCGAGGGCCTCGTCCAGCCGCTGCTGCGCCTGGCGCTCCTCCACGTACCACTCGCCGAGCCGCAGCGGCCGCACGTCGAGCTGGAGCAGCTCGCCGCCGGTCAGCAGGGACGGCTCGGTGGTGGGGCGGCCCGGATAGGTGAGGGGCTTCTTCGCGGGCACGTCGCTCAGGCCCAGCGCCTCCAGGCTTCGGTCCTTCGTCGTCACGGTGACGCCCTCCGGGGGTGGTGTCGCGCGCATGCCGGCACAGCCTTTCACGCGAGGTGGACCTGGGCCTTCATCCGAGGTCTACCCGGCGTGGGACCCGGTCTCCCCGGCTGAGCGCGGTTGGCCTGAACCGACACCGGGAATCATGTCGCTCCTATTGTATGGCTGAGGGCGAAATCGGTTACGGGGGAAGCAAGTTGGGGCTCGTGAGGCAAAGTCTGGCGCGGCTGGGACGGACCGGCCGCGGACCGGCGCATCCGCGCTATCGCATGTCCGTTCGCTGGTGGATCGCCGGACGCACCGTCCACGCCCTGCTGCTGATGACCCTGGGCGCGCTGGCCGTGCTCTCGGCCGTCGTGGCGGCGGCCTGGACGCTGACCGAGGACTCGCCGCGTTCGATGGCGGACCGTTTCTCCGACGGGGAGCGGCTCCTGGACCTCAGCCTCGGCGTGCTGCGCGCCTGCGTCGGCACCGACAGCCTCGACCCCGAGCCGGACAGCACCGCCCACCAGCTCCTCGCCACGCTCGCCTCCGTGACCGGCGCCCTGGTGCCCGCCGTGCTGCTGGGCATCGCCCTGATCAAGCTGTTCGCGCTGCGGCCCTTCGTCTGGCGGCGGCGGGCCAGCATCTCGCACGCCTGGACCGCCGACTTCCCGGGCTACTCGCGGCGGCACGCGGGCAGCGACCACGCCATCATCGCCGTCCGCTTCTACAACCGCTTCGACAATCTGTCCGTCGTCGACCTGCGGGCCCGCGCCCATCTGCGCTATCTGGAGCGCTCCCCGCACGACGGCAGTCTCGTCATCTACAAGCAGTGGCTGAAGGTCCTGGACGCGCAGGGCGACCCGGCCGACGAGCGGAGCTGGCTCGCGGTCGAGCGGGGGGCGCCCTTCACGGTCTGGATACCGGTCGAGGCGCCGGTGGCCGCGCTGCCGTTCCACCGGATCCAGGGCAAGGACCTGTCCCGCTCGTCCGGGGTGAAACTGCTCGTCCGGCTGACCGCGCGCACCGTCGGGCTCGGCACCGAGGTCGCCGACGAACGCTGGTTCGACCTGGAGGCCGGGGACTTCGAACTCGGCCGCTTCGTGCCGCTCCAGCCGGACCTGGGCAAGGACGTGTGGCAGTGGGACGGCTGGTCCGACTTCGACGGCCTGATCCACCCCGGCCCGGACGGCGACGGACCTCCCCCTCCCGGCCCTCCCGCACGCGACCCTTCCTGAGCCGCGCCCGTCCCGTCGTCTACGCGTCCCGCTTCTTGAGCAGCGCGTAGCCGCCGGCCAGGGCCACGGCCACCCACAGCACCATGATGCCGAGGCCGCCCCAGGGACCGTACGGCGTGTCGTCGATGGGTGTCACCACCCGCAGGATCCTGCTGCCGGCCTGGTCGGGGAGGTAGCGGCCGACCTTCTTGGTCGCGGAGACGGCGCCCAGGATGTTGGAGATCAGGAAGAAGAACGGCATCAGGATGCCGAGCGAGAGCATCGGGGAGCGCAGCATCGCCGCCACGCCCATCGAGAAGACGGCGATGAGCGTCATGTAGAGCCCCCCGCCGATCACCGCGCGCAGCACCCCCGGATCGCCGATCGACGTCCGGTGCGTGCCGAGCGCCGCCTGGCCCACGAAGAACGTGATGAAGCTGGTGATCATCCCGACCACCAGGGCGAGGCCGGCCGCCACCGCGACCTTGCTGAACAGGAACGTGCCGCGCTGGGGGACCGCCGAGAGCGAGGTGCGGATCATGCCGGTGCTGTACTCGTTGCCGACGACGAGCACCCCGAACACGATCATCGCGAGCTGCCCCAGCGTCATGCCCGCGAAGCTGATGAACGTCGGGTCGAAGGTGAGCCGGTCCTGCCGGCTCATGTTGTCGAACTCGTTGTTGGAGAGGAGCGAGATGAGCAGGCCCAGCGCGATCGTGACGACCGCCGCGAGGCTCAGCGTCCACACCGTGGACGAAACGGAACGGATCTTGGTCCACTCGGATTTGAGGACCTGGGTGGCCGCCATCGTCAGCCCTTCCTCCAGTCGCCGCCCCACTGCGGGGCGGGGGGCGTGTCCGGCGGGCTCGACGTGAGTTCCCGCTCCGGCGTGTCGGTGTGCGCGTGGTACTCCACCGACTCGGCGGTCAGCCCCATGAAGGCCTCCTCCAGCGAGGCCTGCTGAGGGCTCAGCTCGTGCAGCACGATCTGGTGCTGCGCGGCCAGCTCACCGATGTGCTCCGGCTTCCCGTCGTCCACCTCCAGCGCTCCGCCGCTCGTCTGGACGACCGTGATCCCCGCGCTCTTCAGCACGTCCAGCAGCCGCTCGCGCTGCGGGGAGCGCACCCGGACGTACGAGCGCGAGTTCTGCCGGATGAAGTCGGCCATCGAGGTGTCGGCGAGCAGTCTGCCCTGGCCGATGACGACGAGATGGTCGGCCGTCAGCGCCATCTCGCTCATGAGGTGCGAGGAGACGAAGACCGTACGGCCCTGGGACGCGAGGGATTTCATCAGATTGCGGATCCAGTGGATGCCCTCGGGGTCGAGGCCGTTGACCGGCTCGTCGAACATCAGGATCCGCGGGTCGCCCAGCAGCGCGCCCGCGATGCCGAGCCGCTGGCCCATGCCCAGCGAGAACCCCTTCGCCTTCTTCCTGGCGACCGCGGTGAGACCGACGGTGTCGAGGACCTCGTGCACCCGCGCCTTCGGGATGCCGTTGCTCTGGGCGAGGCACAGAAGGTGGTTGAAGGCGCTGCGGCCGCCGTGCATCGCCTTGGCGTCCAGCAGGGCGCCGATGTACTTCAGCGGGTCCTTGAGCCGGTCGTAGTGCTGTCCGTCGATCCGTACGTCGCCCGCTGTGGGACGGTCGAGCCCGAGCATCATCCGCATCGTCGTGGACTTCCCGGCGCCGTTGGGGCCGAGGAAGCCGGTCACGATGCCCGGTCTGACGGTGAAGGTGAGGTTGTTGACCGCCACCTTCTCGCCGTACCGCTTCGTCAGCCCCTCGAGCTCGATCATGCGGCCACGCTAAGACCGCCCCCGGGGGCCTGCCACTTGACACGACAAGGCCCGCGCCCTCGGAAGAGGGAACGGGCCCTGGTGTCGTGCCGTGCGGTTACCGGGACTGCTGCGCCGGAACCCCGCGGGTGATCGGCTCGTCCTCGGCCGGACCCGTGGCGGCGGCCACCGCGGCGCCCGTGAGCGTCGCGAGCATCTCGCGGACGTTCGTGAGCTGCGCGTTGATCGAGTCGCGACGGTTGGTGAGGGCGGCCAGCTCGCGCTCGGATTCCGAACGGATCCGGTCGGCCTTGGCGTTCGCGTCGGCCACGATGTCCTCGGCCTGGCGCTGAGCCGTCTCCACCGTCTGGCGGGCGCGGCGCTCGGCGTCCGTGCGCAGCTTCTCGGCCTCCAGACGGAGCTGCTCCGCGCGGTGCTCGATCTCCGCGAGGCGCTTCTCGGCCTTGGCCTGACGCGAGGCCAGGTCGCGCTCGGACTGCTCGCGGCGCTTGGCGAGGTTCGTCTCGAAGTCGGCGGCGGCCTGGGCGGCCTTGGCGCGGGTCTCCTCGAAGAGGGCGTCCGCCTCCTCGCGCTTGGACGCCGCGTCCTTCTGCGCCTCGGAACGGAGCTGGGAGGCGTCGCTCTTGGCCTTCTCGACGATCCGGACGCCCTCGTCCTCCGCCTTGGCCTTGCGGTCCGCGGCGAACGACTCGGCGTCGTTGCGCACCTGCTGAGCGGCCGACTCGGCGAGCTCGCGGTGCTGCTCGGACGCGCGACGGGCCTCCTCGCGCAGGTCCTTGGCCTCCTCCTCGGCGAGGCGGAGGATCTTCTCGACGCGGGCGCCGAGACCGGCGTACGACGGCTCGGCGTCGCTCACCTGGGCCTGGGCGTTCTGCGTTTCGAGATGGAGTTCCTCGATGCGCTTTTCGAGGGCGGTGATACGGGCCAGAGCGCTGTCACGGTCGGAGACGAGCTTCGAGATGCGTTCGTCCACCTGAGCGCGGTCGTATCCACGCCGCACAAGCTCGAAGCCGTAGGGGGAAGTGTCGCTCATGGGGTTCCTGTCGAATGAGACCGGTGAGGTGATAGGTGGAATCCTAGGGGGCAATGCGGTGTGTCATCGAGCGGATACGTGTTTGATCTGGAGAATGACACTCCTTTTGGGTGGCCGGCTGCCGGAAGGCTTGCCAGAACCTGTGACAAACGTCCCAGAAACCACCCGAATCCGGGCTTCCCGCCGGGGTGTACCCGGCGGACGCGCCCGGAGGGACGCCGCCTGACCCGCGACGGGCCCCGGGGCCCGTCCGCCGGGCCCTAGCTCTCCGACGCCTTGCCACCCGAACGCGCCGCCCCGGCGGCCGCCTTCACCCCGCCGTCCTTGCCGGCCCCAGGGACCTCGAAAGACTCCAACGCCTCAAGGACGTCCTGGACACGGGAGATCTCCGTGTTGATGTCCTCACGCCGGCGGACCAGGACCTCCAGGTCGCGCTTGCCCTCCTCGACGGCGGCCTTCGCCTCCTGAATGGCCTCCGACCTGATCTTCTCCGCCTCGGTGACGAGCGAGGACTTCTTCTGCTCGGCCTCCTTGAGCAGACCCTCGGCCTTGCGCACGGCGGCGATCCGGACCTTGCTCGCCTCGGAGTTCGCCTCCGCCACCAGGTCCTTGGCCTTCGCCTCGGCCTCCGCGAGCTGGTCCTCGGCGGCCTTGATCAGCGCGTCGCACCGGTCGCCCGCGTTCTTCATCGCCTCGGACGACTCACGGCGGGCCCGCTCGTGCAGGTCCTCGATCTCGGACGTGACACGGTCGCGCAGCTCCTCGGCGCGCTCCCGGATCGCCGTGGCGTCCCGGCGCGCCCCGACCAGCAGCTCGTCCGCGTCCGCGCGGGCCCGCTCCACGAGCGTGTTGCCCTCGACGGTGGCCTCGGAGACCAGCCGCTCGGCCTCGCCACGCGCCACACCGACCATCGTGTCGGCCTGCGACTCGGCGTCCGCCGTCGTCTTCTGCGCGCTCTGCTGCGCCTCCGAGAGCAGCTTGTCCGCCTCGGACGCCGTCTCGGAGATGAGCGTGTCGACCTGCTCGGCCGCCTCGGAACGCTTCTTGTTGGCCTCCTGGCGCGCCTCGTCCAGCAGCCGCTCGGACTCCTCGCGGGCCGCCGCCGTACGCCGTTCGGCCTCCTCCGTCGCCCGCGCCTTGAACCGCTCGGCCTCGGTACGGATCCGCTCGGAGTGCTGCTGGGCGGAACCGACCGCCTCGGCGGCCTCGGCGCGCAGCCGCTCCGCGTCGCCGGTCGCGTCCGAGATGAGCTTCTCGGCCTTGGCCACGGACTCGGCGCGTACCCGCTCCGCCTCGGCCGCGGTCTCGATCCCGAGCCGCTCGGCCTCCGCCGTCGCCTCCGTGATGAGCGTGTCCACCTGAGCGGCCGCGTCCGAACGCATCCGGTTCGCGTCCTCCCGGGCGTCGGCACGGGTGCGCGCGGCGTCCTGGTCGGCGTTCGCGATGGCGTCCGACACCTCGGTGCGCACCCGCTGGGCGTGGTCGGAGGCGTCCGAGCGCATCCGCTCCGCCTCCTCGATCGCCTCGGCGACCGTGCGCTCGGCCAGCGCGCTCGCGGCCTCCCGCTCCTCGTTGGCCTCGCGCCGCATCCGCGCCGCGTCCTCGCCGGCCCGCTCGCGCTCGGCGTAGGCGTCGGCGCGGACCCGGTCCGCCTCCTCCTGCGCCTCGGTGCGCGTACGGTCCGCCGCGTGCTCGGCGGCCGAGCGCAGCCCGGTGATCTCCTCCTGGGCCTGCTCGTGCAGCCCCGCCACCGAGTCCCGCACCTGCTGCGCGGTCTGCTCGGCGCTGGAGACCATCTCGGTCGCGCGCCGGTCGGCCTCCTCGACCAGCCGTACGGCCTCGGCCTGGGCCTCCTCGACCCGCTTGCGCGCGGACGCCAGCAGTTCCTCGCTCTGCTCGCGGGCCCGCTCGCGCTCCTGGTCGGCCTCCTGGCGCGCCGAACCGAGGGTCTCCTCGGCCTCGCGGCGGCGCCGGGCGGCCTCCTCCTGGGCGGCGGCCAGCGTCTCGGCACCCTCGGCCGCCAGACGCTCGGCGGCGGCCTGCGCCTCGCTCCGCACCCGGTCGGCGCTGTCCTGGGCCTCCGACTTGAGCCGCTCGGCCTCCGCGGCGGCCTCCGAACGCAGCCGTACGGCGATGGCCTCGCCCTCGGCACGGGACGCCGACGCGTCCGCAGCGGCCTCGTCGCGCCGCCGGTCGGCCTCCGCCTCGGCCTGGGCCTGGAGCGTACGGATCCGCTCGGCGGACTCCGAACGCAGCCGGTCGATCTCCTCGGAGGCCTCGCGGCGGATCCGCTCGGCCTCCGCGCGCGCGTCGGTCAGCGCCTGCTCGGCGGCGGCCAGACGCTCCTCGGCCTCCGTGTGCTGCCGGGCCAGCCCCTCGGCGGCCTCGGCCTGACGGGCCTCTATGGCCCGCTCGGTCTCCTCGCGCTGCCGCTCGGCGGCCCGCTCCGCGTCGGCCGCGATCGCCTCGGCCCGCTCCTCGGCCTCCGCGCGGTGCCGGTCGGCCTCCGCGCGGGTCCGCTCCAGCGTCTCCTCGGCCTGCCGGCGCAGCGTCGTGGCGCGCTCGATGGCCTCGGTGCGGACCTTCTCGCTGTCCGCCGTGGCGGCCTGGCGCAGCTCGTCCGCGTCCGCCTTCGCCTTGCCGAGCAGTTCCTCGGCGGTCCGGGCGCCCTCCTCGATCTGCTGGACGGCCTCGCGCCGGGCCTCGGCGCGGATGCGCTCGCCCTCGGCGACCGCGTCCGAACGAAGCTGCTCCGCGTCGCCGCGCAGCCGCCGCGCCTCCTCCTGGAGCTCGACGGTCTTGGCGCGGTACTCCTTGGTGTCGTCCTTCGCCGTGCCCTTGAGCTGCTCAGCGATGTCGTGTGCCTCGGCGCGCAGCCGGTCGGCCTCGGTCTCCGCCTCGGTGCGGATCCGCTCGGCCTCCTCGGAGGCCGCCTTCGTGGTCCGCTTGGCCTCCTCGGACGCCTTGTTCAGCACGTCCTCGGCGGTACGGGCCGCCTTGGCGAGCTGGGAGGCGGTCTCCTCGGCGGTGAGGCTGCGGGCGCTCTCCTCGGCCTCCGCGACGATCGTCTCGGCCTTGCTGCGGGCGTCCGCGACGATCTGTTCGGCCTCGGACTTGGTGGTCTCGGCCTCCTGGCTGGCCTCGCTGACCAGCCGGGCGACCTGCTCCTTCGCGGTCCGGGTGCGCTGTTCATTGACCGACTCGGCGTTCGCGATCGTCTTCGCGGCGGCTTCCTTGGCCTCGGTCAGGACCTTGTCCGCCTCGGCCTGCGCCTCGCGCAGCGCCGTCTCCGCGGCGCTCATCCGCTGCTCGGCGGCGCGGCTCAGCTCGCCGGCCTGACGGCGGGCGTTGTCCGACTCGCTCGCCGTGCTGCTGCGGAGCTGCTCGGCGTGGTCGGTGGCCTCCTGGGCCTGCGTCGAGGCGGCGTTCAGCAGCCGCTCGGCGTCCGTGCGGGCACGGCGCAGCAGCGCCTCGGCCTCCGCACGGGCGGCCTCGGCGTCGGTGGTGAGCCGCTGACGCGCCTCGGCGGTCACCCGCTCGGCCTCCGCGCGGGCGGCGGCGAGCGCCTGCTCGGCCTCGGCGCGCGACTCGTCCAGCAGCCGGCGGGCCTGGGACTCGGAGCGGGCGCGGAGCTGCTCGGCCCACGCCACGTTCTCGTTGACGTGCGACTCGACGGTCTGGCGGCGTTCCGCCAGCTCCTGGTCGAGCTGCTGACGCCGGGTGACGGCCTCCTGGTGCAGCTCGGCCTGGAGCCGGGCGGAGTGCTCGGCGTGCTCCTGGAGGAGACGCTGGGTCTGCGCCCGGGCCTGGCTGATCTCGCGCTCGGCGTCCACGCGGAGCTGGTCGGCCTGCATCTGGGCATTGCGGAGCATCTGCTCGGCCTGATAGCCGATGTCGGCCCCGTCGTAGGCAGGACGGGTCGCCAGACTGCGGCGCGCCTCGTGCAGCTTGGCGCGCAGCACCTCGACCTGATAGCCGCGGTCCTCGGCGTGCTGGACGGCCTTCTCCCGCTCGGTCTTCAGCCGTTCCATCTCGGCCTCGAACCGAGAGAGGTGGTCGACGTCAGCCGCCGGCTCTCGCTCCTGGCGTTCGTAGCCCCGCACTGCGCGGTCCCATCCGTCCCCTGGTCATGTAATTCCGAACGAGCACCGTTCTTCCGCCGAACGGGGCCCCCGGGGAATGGTGTCAGATCAACGGCGGAGCAAGGGCTGCTGCCCCGACGCTCGCCCCCCGAAACCTGGACCCCGGCCCTTGGTCCCGATCACCGCAAGGCGCCAGGACCACGGCCGTCCCCCGCGAAAGGCGACGGCCGAGCCCAACCCTACCGGCCCAGATATACGGAGGTCAGTGCTCAGGTGACTCAACCGCCGCCGAAGTGACCAGTTCTGTCAGTACGCCGTGGCAATCCTTGGGGTGCAGGAACGTGATCCGGGACCCCATGGACCCGGTCCGGGGCTGGTCGTAGAGCACCCGGACGCCCTTGGAGCGGATGTCGGCGGCGTCACCGTCGACATCCGCGGTGCCGAAGGCGATGTGGTGCACGCCCTCGCCGTTCTTGGCCAGCCACTTGCCCACGGCCGAGTCCTCGCGGGTGGGTTCCAGGAGCTGGAGGTAGGAGGCGCCGCCGTCGGACGTCTCGTTGATCTTGAGCATGGCCTCCCGCACGCCCTGCTCTTCGTTGACCTCGGAGTGGAAGACTTCGAAGCCGTACGTCGCACGGTAGAACTCGACAGTCTTGTCGAGGTCGAAACAGGCGATCCCGATGTGGTCGATTCGCGTCAGCATGGAGTCAGTGCAGCGCTCCCGGCGTGGTTACGCAACGTGCGCGCGATCACACTGCGGGCCGGATGACGGGTGGCCTACCGCTCAGTACATTCTCAGTAAACCCTCGTTCACTCCTCGGCTGTGCAGCCGGTAAGGGGATCGCACCTCATGTCTGGAACGAACAGCAACACCTCGGTGATCGTCGCGGGCGCCCGAACGCCCATGGGACGACTGCTGGGCTCGCTGAAGTCCTTCTCCGGGGCCGACCTCGGCGGCTTCGCGATCAAGGCGGCCCTCGACCGCGCCGGCATCGGCGGCGACCAGGTGCAGTACGTGATCATGGGCCAGGTGCTCCAGGCCGGGGCAGGGCAGATCCCGGCGCGCCAGGCCGCCGTCAAGGCGGGCATCCCCATGAACGTCCCGGCCCTCACCATCAACAAGGTGTGCCTCTCCGGCCTGGACGCCATCGCCCTGGCGGACCAGCTCATCCGCGCCGGCGAGTTCGACATCGTGGTCGCCGGCGGCCAGGAGTCCATGACGAACGCCCCGCACCTGCTCCCGAAGTCCCGCGAGGGCTTCAAGTACGGCGCCATCGAGATGCTCGACGCCATGGCGTACGACGGTCTGACGGACGCCTTCGAGAACATCGCCATGGGCGAGTCGACGGAGAAGCACAACACCCGTCTCGGCATCCAGCGTCCGGTGCAGGACGAGATCGCCGCCCTGTCCCACCAGCGCGCGGCCGCCGCCCAGAAGAACGGCCTCTTCGAGGCGGAGATCACACCGATCGAGATCCCGCAGCGCAAGGGCGAGCCGGTCGTCTTCAGCAAGGACGAGGGCATCCGCGCCGAGACGACCGCCGAGTCGCTCGGCAAGCTGCGTCCCGCCTTCGCCAAGGACGGCACCATCACCGCCGGCAGCGCCTCGCAGATCTCGGACGGCGCGGCCGCCGTGGTCGTGATGAGCAAGGCCAAGGCGCTGGAGCTCGGCCTGGAGTGGATCGCGGAGATCGGCGCCCACGGCAACGTGGCCGGCCCGGACAACTCGCTCCAGTCGCAGCCCTCGAACGCGATCCTGCACGCCCTCAAGAAGGAGGGCCTGGAGGTCGAGGACCTCGACCTGATCGAGATCAACGAGGCGTTCGCGGCGGTCGCGGTCCAGTCAATGAAGGACCTCGGCGTGTCCACGGAAAAGGTGAACGTCAACGGCGGCGCCATCGCCCTCGGTCACCCGATCGGCATGTCCGGCGCCCGCCTGGTGCTGCACCTGGCCCTCGAACTGAAGCGGCGCGGCGGCGGCGTCGGCGCGGCCGCCCTGTGCGGCGGCGGCGGTCAGGGCGACGCCCTGATCGTGCGGGTGGCCAAGGCCTGACCCGCGTTCGACCGACCGACCTCTCGTGAACGGAGCTGTGATGCAGGACGTCTCCTCGCTGGTGACCCAGGCCAGGGAAGGACGGCCGCGGGCGGTGGCCCGGCTGATCTCCCTCGTGGAGGGAGCGGCACCGCAGCTCCGTGAGGTCATGGCCGCGCTGGCCCCGCTGGCCGGCAACGCGTACGTGGTGGGCCTCACCGGCTCGCCCGGTGTCGGCAAGTCGACCTCGACGTCGGCGCTGGTGTCGGCCTACCGGCGGCAGGGCAAGCGGGTCGGCGTCCTCGCCGTCGACCCGTCCTCGCCGTTCTCCGGCGGCGCGCTGCTCGGCGACCGCGTCCGGATGTCCGACCACGCCTCGGACCCGGGCGTCTACATCCGCTCGATGGCCACCCGCGGGCACCTGGGCGGGCTGGCCTGGGCGGCCCCCCAGGCGATCCGCGTCCTGGACGCGGCGGGATGCGACGTGATCCTGGTCGAGACGGTGGGCGTCGGCCAGTCGGAGGTGGAGATCGCCTCCCAGGCCGACACCTCCGTCGTCCTCCTCGCCCCCGGCATGGGCGACGGCATCCAGGCCGCCAAGGCGGGAATCCTGGAGATCGGCGACGTGTACGTCGTCAACAAGGCCGACCGCGACGGGGCCGACGCCACCGCCCGCGAGCTCAACCACATGCTCAGCCTCGGCGAGTCCCGGGGGCCGGGGGACTGGCGGCCGCCGATCGTCAAGACGGTCGCCGCGCGCGGCGAGGGCATCGACGAGGTCGTCGAGGCCCTGGAGAAGCACCGGGCGTGGATGGAGGAGCGCGGCGTGCTCGCCGAGCGCCGGCGCGCGCGGGCGTCCCAGGAGGTCGAGACGATCGCGGTCACCGCGCTGCGCCGCCGCATCGGCGACCTCCACGGCGACCGCCGCCTGAGCGCCCTCGCGGAGCGCATCGTCGCCGGCGAACTCGACCCGTACGCGGCGGCGGACTCCCTGATCGAGGGCCTGAAGGAAGCCTGACCCGTACCGGGTGGGTACCGCTTCGGGCGCGGGTGCGTCCTCCCGCTCCCGGGCCGGGCGACGCGCCCCGGCGCGCTGAGGCGCGAAGCGGTGCGCCGCACACGACCGAGTGCACCCACCGGACGGCACGCCCCCTCGCGGGGCGACTCGACGCGGTAGGCCGGGGATGCCCCGGGAGACGGCGCGCCGGGGGAGCGCGGGCGAAAAGGCCTGGCCGGCTTGTCGTGGGCGCTGTTACGTTGAGGGCATGTTCCTTCTCTTGGCGTAGGCGCCGCTCAGGCCCGCGACGTGGACACGGCACCGTGGCCGTGGCGTCGCGGCACTCCGGCGACCCTGTCCCGCCTCGGTGTTGAGGAACTCCACCCATGTCTGCGTCACCCACGCGGCCGTCCTACGCCGCGCTCTTCCGCATGCCCCACGCCCGCCGCACCTTCGCGGCGGCCATGACCGGCCGTCTCTCGTACGGCGTCGTCTCCCTGGCCATGATGCTCACCACGACCCGCGCCACCGGTTCGTACGCCGTGGCCGGCACGGTCATGGCGCTGTTCGGCGCGGCGAGCGTCTTCCTGTCGCCCGCACGGGCGGCCTTGATCGACCGGTACGGCGCCCGCCGTGCCCTGATCCCCATGGCCTCGCTCTACGCGGGCCTGCTCACGGCCTTCGCGGTCACCGCCTGGCGCCCCGGCGCCCCCGTCCCGGCGATCGGCGTGCTCGCGGTCGCCGCGGGTGCCTGCACCCCGCCGCTCGGCCCCACGATGCGCGCCGTGTGGGGCGAAGTGATCCAGGACGAACGGTTGTTGCAGCGCGCCTACAGCCTGGACGGCGTCGTCGAGGAGATCCTCTTCGTCTCCGGCCCCCTGGTCGTCGGCGCGGTCGTGCAGACGGCACCGCCCGCCGCCGCGGTCGCGCTCAGCGCCCTGCTGGTGTGGTCGGGAACCCTGGCGTTCGTCCTGTCCCCGCTCGTGGCGGGCGTCCGTCCGCCCGCGGCGCGCACGGAACGCGGGCGGGGGCCCGGCGGGCGAGGCGGCCGGGCCCTGGGGCGGGCCCTGGCCCGGCCCGTCGTCGTGGCCGCGGGCGTCGGCCTCTCCCTCGGCGCGGTCGACCTCCTGGTCATGGCCTTCGCCGAGCGCCACCATCACGGCGGGGGCGTGGTGGCCTGGGTGCTCGCCGCGCTGTCGCTGGGCAGCGCCCTGGGCGGGCTGCTGAACGGCGCGGTCGACTGGCGCGCGGCCCCCGGCGTACGGCTGCCGCTGCTGGCCGGCGCCCTCGGCCTCGCGCTGCTCGGGGCGGGGCTCGCCCAGAGCCTCGGGGCGCTGGCGGTGGCCGTCGCCTGCGCCGGCTTCTTCGTCGCCCCGGCCCTGACGACCTCGTACCTGATGGCCGACGCGGCCGCTCCGCCGGGCTTTCGCACCCAGGCCGGCGCCTGGGTCAACACCGCGGTGAACGCGGGCGGTTCGGTGGGCACCGCAGGTGCGGGCCTGCTGGTGGGCCGGTTGCCGCTGGGGCTGTGCTTCGCGGTCTCGGGCGCGGCCGCGATGGCGGCGGCCCTGAGCTGCGTGCGGAACGCACGGACCCCGCGTCCGGGTGCGGACGCGGGGAACCGTGCGGGCGACGGTGCGCGGCCCGAGGTGACGGACGGCGCGCGACTGTCCGGCTGAGGACCGCCGTCGGGACCGGGCCACGACGACGTGCCCGGTCCTACGGCTTGCCGCGCTGCCCCAGCAGGTGTTCGGCGATCGGACGCAGCGACTTGTGCAGGTCCTCGAGCGCCTCGGGTGACAGCAGGTCGATGAAGTGCCGTCGCACGGACGCCACATGATGCGGGGAGACCTTCTTCATGGTCTCCATGCCGTGCTCGGTGAGGACCGCGTACAGCCCCCGGCGGTCGGACTCGCAGTTCTCCCGGCGCACCAGGTCCGCGTTCTCCATGCGCGTGATCTGGTGCGAGAGCCGGCTCTTGGACTGGAGGGTGGCGGACGCCAGATCGCTCATCCGCATGCGGACGCCCTCCGACTCGGAGAGGTTCACCAGGATCTCGTAGTCGTTCATCGTCAGCCCGAACGGCTGAAGGTCCCTCTCAAGCTGGTACGTCAACAGCCTGTTGACCTCCAGGTGGGTGCGCCAGGCGCACTGCTCCGCATCGGTCAGCCAGCGCGTGGCCGTCTCGGTCTCCATGAATGAAGTCTACCTAAAATGTTGAAATGCGAACTAGTGAGGGGTTGTGTGACCGTGCGCACGTGTTCGATGTGCGTTCGACGTCACACTCCGCAGACTACCGCTCACAGCCCGAAGCGACGCTGGAGGTCCCCGAGCTGTCCGGGAAGGCGCGGTGCCCCCGCCTGCTGCCCGTGCTGACCGGGCGCCCCTCCCGCGCCGGGCACTCCCGCCTGGTGCGGGACCGCCCCCGTGGCCTGCTCCGCCATCAGGATCTCGGTGGACTGGAGCAGCACCGTGCCCGCGCCCACGAACTCGAACTGATGCTCCTCGCCGGAGGCCCCTCCGAGGCCCGTCATCGCACGTAGACCGCCCATCACGCCTGTCATGTACCCGTGGTCGTAGTGGTGGCACGGGGAGGGGCAGTCGGCCCAGCCCACGAGGGCCTGCGGGTCCACCCGGATCGGGGGTTCCATGAACACCACCGGACCGTTGGACGCGGCCACGAACTTGCCGGTTCCGATCAGTGTCAGAAAGCCCGGCACGATCGACTGCTTGAGCGCGAGACTTGGCTGAAAAGCGAGCAAGTTGCCGGAGCGAATGGTCAGGTTGCCGTCGTCGAGATCGTACGAATTCACGTCGAAGGCCCGGTCGGCGAGCAGCATCTTGCCCGAACCCTGGGCCACGACCCAGTCGCTCGCGTGCAGTGGCGAATGGAACGACGTACGGACAAGACGGTCAAGTCGACCGTGTCCGATGCCGTTGAACTCCATCGATCCGTAGTAGGCGATCATCTTGCCCTTCTGCAGGAACCACTCGCTCCCTTTGAGCTCCACGCAGAAGGTGTAGTTGTTGACGTTGTCGTCGACCGGCAGCGACATCGGATCATGGATCACCGGACCGCCGGGGGCTCCGTACCCGCTCACAGCTTCTCCTCCGAGGCCTGGACGTACACCGAACCGCTGCCGCTCAGCTCGAGCTGGAACGCCTCGCCCGAACCGCGTCCCACCATGTCGCGCCAGCCCAGCGCCGTGGACAGCTTGTTGCGCACGTCGCCGTGGTGGGCCACGTACGCCTGCGGGTCGACGTGCACCGCGCGCTGCGGAGTGATCGGGACCTCGAAGACGCCGCCGTGCGCCATGACGGCGACGGCCCCGTGCCCCTTGAGCGTGGTCGTGAAGAGCCCCTGCCCGGTCACCTGACCCCGCACCATGCCCATGACGCCGCCCTGCGAGCCGAGGAACATCGTGCCCTGCTGGAGCGTCCCGTCGAACGCCAGCAGCCGGTCCGCCTCCACGTACAACGTGTCACCCGTGAGGCTGATCACGTGCACGTGGTGGCCGCCGTGCCCGAAGAGCACCGTGCCCGAACCCTCCACGGTCATCAGGGGGGTCGCCTCGTTGGCCAGGCGGCGGCCGATCATCGACATCACCCCGCCCTGCCCGCCCTGGATGTTCGGGGTGAACGACACCTCGCCCTTGTACGCGAGCATCGCGCCGCGCTGACTGAACAGCCGCTGCCCCGGCACGACCGTCGCCTCGACCATCTTCGAGTTCACCTCGCGGAACGCCATCTCACACATCCCCCGCGATCGTGTTGCGCTCACTGGGCTGGACGTAGACCAGACCGTCGCCCTCGAAGCGCATCTGGAACGCCTCGCCGCCGCCCTCCCCGAGGAACGTGCGGAACGTCACACCGGACTGCAGCGACTGCCGCACGTTGCCCTGGTGCGCGATGTAGGCCCCCGGGTCGACCGTCAGCGGGTACTGCGCGCTGACCCGCAGGACCACCGCGGGCCCGTCCGACATGATCGCCGCCTGGCCGTGGCCCTCGACGGTGGTCGTGAACAGACCGTTGCCCTGCGAGGCGCCGCGCAGGCCCGTGAACGTCGTGCCCGTGCGCAGGCCGGCGTCCGTGGCGAGCAGATTGCTCGACTCCACGTACAGCTTGTCCCCCTGAAGGGCCACCAGATTGATCTCCGAGGCCCGGTCCGCGAACCAGCAGGTGCCGTGCCCCTTCACCTCCATCACCGTCATCTGCTCGCCGGTGAGGCGCCGGGTCACCATCCCCCGGAGTCCCTCACCGCCCCCGCTGAGCTTCTTGAAGGCCATCTGGCCGTCGTACGCGACCATGGAGCCGTTCTTCGCCTTCACGGCGTCCCCGGTCATGTCGACGGCCAGCACCTTGCTGCCCTGAAGTCGAAACATCGCCACGCAGTGAAGGTAGCCGCACGGCCGGAGCACCGACAGAGCCCCCGGGTGGATCCCGTCCCTGATCCACCCCCTAGGGATGCGCCGCCTCCGCTGTCGTCCGCTGCCGGTCCCGGGCCGTCCGGTGTCGCCCGTGTCGTCGGGGCCCCGGACCCGGGATCGCGCGCGCCGGATGCCACAATGGCCGGGACGCTTGTGCTTGCGTTCACAAGCCGGGCGTTCCCCCGACAGCGAATCCCACCGAAGGTGACCCGTGGACATAAAGACCGCCACCGCACTCCGCCGGCTCCGCCTGGTCTCGGCCCCCGAAGCCGTTTCCTTCCTGCTGCTGCTCGTCTGCTCGGTGCTGAAGCGGACCACGGACTTCAACGCCGTCCCCGTCATGGGCGCGGTCCACGGCGTCCTCTTCGTCCTGTACGTGATCTTCTGGGCGGACGCCTGGAACCGCGCCCGGTGGAGCGCCCGTACCGGCGTCCTCTACTTCGTCCTCTCCGTCCTGCCCACCGGCGGCTTCTTCGCCGAGCGCAAGCTCAAGCGCGAGGCCGAGGACGCGGTCGTCGCCTCCCGTTCCTTCGGCGAAGGAGCCGTGAAGGCATGATCGTCGCCTTCTCCGTGACGCCGCTCGGCGTCGGCGAGGACGTGGGGGAGTACGTCGCCGACGCCGTCCGTGTGGTCCGCGAGTCGGGCCTGCCCAACCGCACCGACGCGATGTTCACCTCGGTCGAGGGCGAGTGGGACGAGGTGATGGCCGTCGTCAAGCGTGCCGTCGCCGCCGTCGAGGCACGCGCGCCCCGCGTCTCGCTCGTCCTCAAGGCGGACATCCGCCCCGGCGTGACGGACGGCCTCACCTCCAAGGTGGAGACGGTGGAGCGGCATCTGTCGGCATGACGTCATGACGCCATGACCGCATGACCACATGACCACATGACGGTATGTCGGCATTGCGGGAGAGCGCCCGGCGCGGCCCCGCGGCGAGAACCCCGGTCCCCAGGACCGGGGTTCTCGCATGTCCGGACCGCTCCCGCGTCACCCGCCCCGCGTGGACGGGCGGTTCCCCCGCCGGGGCCGGAGGGCCGTCCGGCGACGAAAGACCACCCGCCCGCCCGCCGTCGCACCCCTTCGGCCCCGCCCCGCTCGACGTGTCGCGAAAACTCCACTTATGTGTGGGTACCAGCGATCACGATCACCGGACGCGTCGAACCACGGGAGGGCGATGTGCGGCCCGCGGGCTACGACTACGACACCCACAGCCGTCTCGCCGGACCCCTGACCGAGCCGTCCGGCACCGGCTACCGGGTGCGGTACACCAAGCTCCTGGCGCGCGAGCCGCACCGAATAGGCGCCATCGTCCTGATGACCCTCGCCCCGGTGCTCACCGGCGCGCTCCTCGTCTACCTCGTGTGGCCCACCCACTGGGCGGGACGCGAGGGCGGCACGCCCTGGATGACCGCCCTCGACACCACGATGCTCGTCGCGATCGGCCTGATCGAACTCTTCATGGTCGTCAACGTCCTGAGCATCGCCCACGCGACGATGGTCGCCCGCGACCCCGTGCCCGTCCGTCCCGCGCACGGGACCCGGGTCGCCTTCCTCACCACCTACGTCCCGGGAAAGGAGCCCCTCGCCACGGTCCGGGCCACCCTCGAGGCCGCGGCCGCGCTCACCCACACCGGTCCCCTCGACGTCTGGCTGCTCGACGAGGGCGACGACGACCAGGCCAGAGCCCTCTGCGCCGAGCTCGGCGTCCGGCACTTCACCCGGTTCGGCGTGCCCGAGTGGAACCGCCCCGAGGGCCGCCACAAGGCCCGTACCAAGCACGGCAACTACAACGCGTGGCTCGACCTGTACGGGCACGCCTACGATTTCTTCGCCTCCGTCGACACCGACCACGTCCCGCTGCCCGGATTCCTCGACCGCATGATGGGCTACTTCCGGGACCCCGACGTCGCGTTCGTCGTCGGCCCCCAGGTGTACGGGAACTACGACAACCCCGTCACCAAGGCCGCCGAGTCCCAGCAGTTCCTCTTCCACGCCCTCATCCAGCGCGCCGGGAACCGCTACGGCTCACCCATGTTCGTCGGCACCAACAACGTCGTCCGGATCGCCGCGCTCCGGCAGATCGGCGGGCTGTACGACTCCATCACCGAGGACATGGCCACCGGGTTCGAGGTGCACCGGCACCGCAACCCCCGCACCGGCCGGCACTGGCGGTCCGTCTACACCCCGGACGTGCTCGCCGTCGGTGAGGGCCCCTCCACCTGGACCGACTTCTTCACCCAGCAGACGCGCTGGTCCCGCGGCACCTACGAGACGCTGGCCAAGCAGTACGGGAAGGCGCTGTTCACCATGCCCCCCGGCCGGCTCCTCTCGTACTCGCTGATGCTCCTCTACTACCCGATGACGGCCGTCAACTGGCTCCTGGGCATGCTGAGCTGCTTCCTCTTCCTGTGGTTCGGGGCGTCCGGGACACAGGTCAGCGCGTCCCTGTGGCTGATGCTGTACGGCGACGCCGCCGCCCTCCAGATCTGCCTGTACCTGTGGAACCGGCGGCACAACGTCTCGCCGCACGAGCCCGAGGGATCCGGCGGCCTGGCCGGCATGGCGATGTCGGCCCTGTCGGCCCCCGTCTACCTGAAGGCGCTCGGCGAGGCGGTCGTCCGCCGCCCCAGCCGCTTCGTCGTCACCCCGAAGGGCCACGACGCGAGCCCCGACCGGCTCGGGACCTTCCGCGTCCATCTCGGCTGGGCCGCGCTGCTGGCCGTCTCGCTCGGCGCCTCCGCCGTCCTCGGCCACACCCACCCGGCCATGCGGACCTGGGCGCTGCTGGCCATGGGCATCGCGCTGGCACCGGTCGCGGTCTGGATCCGCACCCGCGCCGGGGAACGCCGCACCCGGCCCCCGGCGCCCACCCCGGTCCGCGTTCCCGACAGCCGCGAATCGGTGGCGGCCACGCCCGTCACGGTCACCGGCTCCCCGACAGGAGGCACCTAGGCCATGGCCCACCGGCCCTCGAAGAAGACCAGGAAGACGCTGCTCGGCATCACCGGCATCGCCGTCCTCGCGGCACTCAACGCCCCGGCCGCGCTCGGCTTCGCCGGTGAGAAGTACCACGAGTACGAGATCTCCCGCCCCGCCTACCAGGCGAAGTACGGCTCCTGGAGCAGTGTCGACATCCCCGCCCGCTACCGCACCAACGCGATCCACGCGGCCCTCCTGCACACCGGGAAGGTGCTCATCGTCGCCGGGTCGGGCAACGAGCAGAAGAAGTTCGACCGGGGGACCTTCGACACCGTCCTGTGGGATCCGAGGACGGACACCTTCAAGAAGATCCCCACGCCGGACGACTTCTTCTGCTCCGGACACGCCCAGCTCCCCGACGGCAGGCTGCTCGTGGCCGGCGGCACCGCCCGCTACGAGAAGCTGGACGGCGAGGTCGTACGGGCCGGCGGCGGCATGCGCGTGAAGAACGAGAACCCCGACAAGACGATCGTCCTCAAGAAGGGCACGGTCTTCCGCTCACCCGCCGGTGTCGACTACGTCAGCAGGGTCGACGTGACGGTCCCGAGGGCCCGGCGGAACCAGATCATCACCTACGACCGCAAGGGCGCCATGCAGCCCTGGAGGACGGAGGTGACCGCCGGGGAGGCCCGCGTCTTCGTCGAGGCCGAGGAGAAGGGACCGGGGTCCGTCACCGACCGGCAGGCCCAGTACGAGATCGTCGGCCTGCACGGCGAGGACGTGTACAACACGTACGGCCTCTCGGAGAAGATCACCCTGGAGAAGCAGGACTTCCAGGGCATCAGGGCCGCCTACGAGTTCGACCCGAAGGCCGAGCGGTACGTCCCCGTCGACCCGATGGACAAGGCCCGCTGGTACCCGACCCTCGTGGGGCTCGACGACGGACGGGTCCTCGCCGTCTCCGGCCTCGACGACGTCGGGGTCATCGACCCCGGCGACACCGAGATCTACGACCCGGTGACGAAGAAGTGGGGACCCGGCCCCCACCGCTACTTCCCCACCTACCCGGCCCTCTTCCTCACCAAGGGCGGCAAGCTCTTCTACCCGGCCTCCAACGCCGGGTACGGGCCCGCCGACCAGGGCCGCGAGCCGGGCCTGTGGGACCCGCGGACCAACACCTTCCAGAAGGTGCCCGGCCTGCGGGACGCCGACCGGACCGAGACCTCCTCGTCGGTCCTGCTCCCGCCCGCCCAGGACCAGAAGGTGATGATCCTCGGCGGCGGAGGCGTCGGCGAGTCCCGGAAGTCCACCGCCCGCACCGCCGTCGTCGACCTCAAGAAGGACAGCCCGGTCTTCGAGGACGGGCCCGACCTGCCCCAGGGCACCCGCTATCTGAACAGCGTGATCATGCCGGACGACACCGTCTTCACCACCAACGGCTCCCGCGACTACCGCGGCCGCGGCGCCAGCAACATCCTCAAGGCGCAGTTCTACGATCCCCGCACCAACACCTTCACCCAGGCGGCCTCCCCGCGCGTGGGCCGCAACTACCACTCCGAGGCGCTGCTCCTGCCCGACGGCCGGGTCGCCACCTTCGGCTCGGACCCGCTCTTCGACGACCGGAAGAACACCAAACTGGGCCACTTCGAACAGCGCATGGAGGTCTTCACCCCACCCGCCCTGCACCGCGACGGCGCCGCCCGCCCGGTGCTCGGGGCGGGCCCCGAGGAACTCGACGCGAACCACCGGGCGACCTTCGCCACCGGCCACCCCGAACGGGTCGTCAAGGCACGGCTGATGCGGCCGAGCGCCGTCACCCACACCACGGACGTCGAACAGCGGTCCGTCGAGCTGGGGCTGACGAAGACCGCGGGATCGGTCACCGTCGAGGTGCCGAGGGATCCGGCGCTGGTGCCGCCGGGCTGGTACATGCTCTTCGTGACGGACGCGCGGGGCACACCGTCCGAGGCGAAGTGGATCCACGTCAGGTGACGCCGGGCGCGGGGTGTCCGGCGCGGGACCGCCGCGGCCCTCAGCCGGTCGAGCCGCGCGCCAGCTCCAGGGCGTACTCCGGCCACCACCGGCCGGCCGGCGGTCCGCCCCCGCACTCCCCGTCCGACTCGCCGGGCCGCTTGATCCACAGGTAGGCGTCGAGGACGGGCTCGCCGGTGGCCGTGGTCGGCCGGGTGCCCAGGGCCCGGCCCGGCGGGTTGCACCACACCCCCTCCAGCGGGCCGTTGCCGTTGCGGCTGGTGTCGACCACGAAGTGCTTGCCGCCCAGCCGTGCCGAGAGACGGACGCCGTACTCCCTGCTGACCTTGTCCGTCTGGAAGTTGGACACGTTGAGCGCGAAGCCGTCGGCGTGCGCGACGCCCGCGCGTTCCAGGGGGCCGACCAGCCGCTCCGCGTCGGGGATCCAGGACGGGTTCCCGGCGTCCAGGTACACCTTGGTGCGCGGCCGGCCCTTCAGCCGGACGACCGCCTCGCCGAGCAGCCGCTCGCGCTCGTCGTGGTACTCGGCGGGCGTACAGCCGTCCACGATGTGGGCGATCGCGTCCGGCTCCAGGACCACCAGGGCCCGGCCGTCACCGAGGGCGTCGGCGAACCTGCCGATCCACCGGCGGTAGGCGTCCGCGTCCGCCGCCCCGCCCGCCGAGTGCTGGCCGCAGTCCCGGTGCGGGATGTCGTACGCCACGAAGACCGCCGTCCGCCCCTCCCGGGCCGCGGACGCGATCGCCGACCGGACCGCCGGACCCGGGTCGAGCTCGCCCGCCGGCCACAGGGCGACGGGCTCGTCCGCGATCCGCCTCAGCAGCGCGGCGTCCCCGGCCCGGCCCTGCCGGCGCCACAGCTCGATCTGCCGCGCCGCCGGGCCCCTCGGGTCGACCCAGAAGGGCGAGCCGGCGGCGGGGCCAGACCGCTTCGAGGCGCCGCCGGTGACCGGGGCCCGGCCGGCCTCGGGCGCGGACGTGCATCCCGCCGTGAGCGCGAGCGCCGCGAGGACCGCGAGGGCGTGGATCAGCCGGGGCATGCCGCTCCCTTGCGCGAAGGTGACGTACGGTCATCAATCGTGGCACAGCGGGCCATGGCGACGGGGGAGGCCGCGTCGCGCGGTGGGCGGCCGGGGCACCCAGGGCGCCGGTCCCGCCGGCGGTCCTGCGTCAGCCGCCGCCCGAGGCCAGCGCGATCCCGAGCGGAGTCCGCTCGTACAGCACCTGGTGCCCGTACCGGCGCGAGACGAGCAGGCCCGCGTCGCGCAGGGCGGTGAGATGCGCGGAGACGGACGACGGAGCCAGCCGCAGCCGGTGCGCGAGCGAGGTCGTCCCGGCCGGTTCGTCGAGCGCGGTGAGCACACCGGCGCGGCCGCGCCCGAGGAGGCGTACGAGCGCCTCGGGGGTGCGGTCGGCCGGCTCGGTCCACAGGCCGCCGATGCCGCGCGCGGGGTAGACGAGCGTCGCCTGCCACGGCGGCTCGAAGCCGCTGATCACGTCCGGCCAGGAGAACACGCTCGGCATGAGGACCAGGCCCTGGCCGGCCAGGTGCCGTTCGTGCAGGCCCCCGACCTCGACGGTCAGCGTGTGCGAGCGCCAGCCGAAACGCCGGTCGATCTCCGGCAGCAGCCCGCCGAGGCCCACCTCGGCCAGCCGCCGGGAGTGGAAGGCGACATCGGCGTCCAGCAGGGCGCGCAGCCGTGGCCAGTCCGGTTCCACGAGGGTGTGCCAGGCC
Source organism: Streptomyces sp. NPDC056738 (assembly GCF_042790435.1). Taxonomy (NCBI): domain Bacteria; kingdom Bacillati; phylum Actinomycetota; class Actinomycetes; order Kitasatosporales; family Streptomycetaceae; genus Streptomyces; species Streptomyces sp. NPDC056738. Next base: position 43,263 of record NZ_JBHTZF010000007.1, on the reverse strand, counting down.
TGTTCCAGCAGGTCCGTCAGGTCCCGCACCATACGCACCGGGTCGGCCAGCAGGGCCCGGCCGCGCGGCGAGTCCAGCGCGCCGGGGGTGTCGGCGAGAGACCGCGCGCTCTCCTCGCGGGCCACGTCCGGATCGGCCGCGCGGAGGGCGGCGATCTCCTCCTCGAAGCTCGCCGCCGGGCCCAGCGGTGGCGGTCCGAGCCAGTCGGGGGAGTAGCCGCGCTGCGGCATCAGCAGCCACAGCGGGGTGAGGTCGAGCCCGGCGGCGGCCGCGCGCATGCGGCGCAGCCAGGGTGCGTGATAGCCGTGCCGCGCGGGCCGGTCGAGCGTGCGGACCGCCTCCTGCGTCTCCCACAGCGGCGACACCGCGAACCGGCAGTTGAGGAGGTCGTCCTCCCCGAAGTGCAGCAGTGACGGCATGAACGACCCCAGAAGATTCGGCTGACGCCGAAACTTTACGCGGCCGGGGCCGGGCCGGGCACGCTGTCGCCCATGCCGGAAGCAGAGACGAAGGGCACGACGACCGTGCCCACCCAGGCGCGCGCCACCGACGGGAACACCGCGCCGCCCGCCACGGGGGACCCGACCACGCCGACGCGGGACGCCGCGGAGAGGACCGCCGGGCCCGCCCCGGAGGGCGCCGCCGGGCCGGTGACGCCCCCGTCGGAGCGCGACCCGGAGGGGGCACCCGCGCGGAGCGGGTACGGTCCCGTGTTCGCCGTGCCCGAGTTCCGTGCCGTCTTCGTGGCGCACGCGTTCTCGCTGCTCGGGCTCGTCGTCAGCGAGATCGCCCTCTCCGTCCTCGTCTACGGGCTGACCGGCTCCCCGCTGCTCAGCGCCCTGACCTTCGCGCTCGGCTTCCTGCCCTACCTGATCGGCGGGACCCTGCTCGCCGGCGTCGCGGACCGCTTCCCGGCCCGCCGCGTCCTGGTCGTGTGCGATCTGGTGTGCGCGGGCTGTGTGGCCGTGATGGTGCTGCCGGGCGCGCCCGTCGCGGTGCTGCTCGTGATGCGGGCCGCGCTCGCCCTGGTCGCCCCGGTCTTCCAGGGGACGCGGACGGCTACCCTCGCGGACGTCCTCGGCGACGGGGAACTGTTCGTGCTCGGCCGCTCCCTGCTGCGGATCCTGTCGCAGAGCGCGCTGCTCGCCGGCTTCGGGACCGGCGGCCTGCTCCTCACCGTCGTCTCCCCGCGCCACGCGCTCCTCGTCACGGTGTGCACGTTCCTCGCCTCCGCCGTCCTGCTGCGCTTCGGCACCCGGCGGCGGCCCGCGCGGGCTGACCGGGGCCAGGCGCTCGTGCGCGACTCCCTGCGCGGTGCCCGGCAGGTGCTGGCCGACCGGCGGATCCTCGTGCTGCTCCTGCTGTTCTGGGTGCCGTCGATGTTCGTGGTCGCGCCGGAGGCGCTGGCGGCGCCGTACGCCGAGGGGCTCGGGGCCGGTACGGCCGGGCTGGGCCTGCTGATGTGCGCGCTGCCCGTCGGCACGATCGCGGGGGAGCTGTTCGCGGGTTCCCGGCTGCGGCCGGCGACCCGGGGCCGGCTCACGCTCCCGCTGGTCTGCGTCACGCTGCTGCCCTACGCCGCGTACGCGCTGCGGCCCGGTCTCGGCTGGACGCTGGTCCTGCTGGTGCTCGCGGGGGCCGGATCCGCGTACACCCTCGGCCTGGACCAGTGGTTCGTGCGGGCGGTGCCGGACGAACTGCTCGGCCGGGCCATGACGTTGAACACGGCCGGGCTGATGACCCTCCAGGGCGTGGGGATGGCCCTGTCGGGCGTGGTGGCGGAGTTCGCCGGCGTGCGCACGACGATCGTGGGCGCGGGCGTCCTGGGCACCGCGGCCTGCGTGGCCCTGGCGGTGGCGGCCCGGCGCACGGAAGCCGACGCGACGCGGGACGAGGAGAAACCCCCGGCCGACGGGGAGCGGTGACGAGGAGAAACCTCTGACCGACGGGAGCGGTGAGCGGGCTTCGGAGCCGCCCCGGACCCGGTTCCCGCAAGGGCGGAGACCGAAAAGCGAGACGGGGCTGACCACGATGTGACCGGCCGGTAAGGTCGTCGGCGTGCCGAAGCCGCTCAGCCTTGCCTTCGATCCCATCGCCCGCGCCGACGAACACTGGCGCCAGCGCTGGGGTTCCGTGCCGTCCATGTCCGCCATCACCTCGATCATGCGCGCGCACCAGATCCTGCTCGCCGAGGTGGACGCGGTCGTCAAGCCGTACGGGCTGACCTTCGCGCGCTACGAGGCGCTGGTGCTGCTCACCTTCTCCAAGGCGGGCGAGCTGCCGATGTCCAAGATCGGCGAGCGGCTCATGGTGCATCCGACGTCCGTCACGAACACGGTGGACCGGCTGGTGCGGTCCGGGCTCGTCGACAAGCGGCCGAACCCGAACGACGGCCGGGGCACCCTCGCCTCCATCACGGACAAGGGCCGCGAGGTCTGCGACGCGGCCACCCGCGATCTGATGGCGATGGACTTCGGGCTCGGGGTCTACGACGCCGAGGAGTGCGGGGAGATCTTCGCGATGCTCCGCCCGCTGCGCGTCGCCGCCCACGACTTCGACGAGGCGTAGCCGGGGGCCGGCCCGGCCATGGGGGTCAAGGGCCCGGCGACGGGCGGGGGAGAGCCCGGGGCGGCGCGCGGTGTGGGGGCGCCTGAAGATCGGCCGAAAAGGGTGGTTACCCTCGTGCCATGAAGAAGAGCGTGTTGACCCGCTACCGCGTCATGGCCTACGTCACCGGCGTGCTGCTGGTTCTGCTGTGCCTGAGCATGATCGCGAAGTACGGCATGGGCCTGGACGGGGCCGCGGACTTCACCCGTGTCGTCGCCATCGCCCACGGCTGGCTGTACGTCGTCTACCTGATCTTCGCCTTCGACCTGGGCTCCAAGGCGAAGTGGCCGGTCGGCAAGCAGCTCTGGGTGCTGCTGGCGGGCACGATCCCCACGGCCGCCTTCTTCGTCGAGCGGAACATCAGCCGCGAGCTGGAGTCCAAGGTCGCGGACGGTACTCCCGCGGTCGCCAAGGCCTGATCAACACCGCCGTACGCACACGTACGGCGGTTTGCCATCGACATTTACTAGGACGTCCTAGTAAATTCGAGGGTATGGACGCTCACGCCATCGAGGAAGGCCGCCGACGTTGGCAGGCCCGCTACGACGCGTCGCGCAAGCGCGACGCGGACTTCACCACGCTCTCCGGCGATCCCGTGGAGCCGGTGTACGGTCCCCGACCGGGGGACAACTACGAGGGCTTCGAGCGGATCGGCTGGCCCGGGGAGTACCCCTTCACGCGCGGGCTGTACGCGACCGGCTACCGGGGCCGTACGTGGACCATCCGGCAGTTCGCCGGGTTCGGCAACGCCGAGCAGACCAACGAGCGGTACAAGATGATCCTCGCCAACGGCGGCGGGGGCCTCTCGGTGGCCTTCGACATGCCGACGCTGATGGGCCGCGACTCGGACGACCCCCGTTCGCTCGGCGAGGTCGGGCACTGCGGTGTCGCGATCGACTCGGCGGCCGACATGGAGGTCCTGTTCCAGGACATCCCGCTCGGTGACGTCACCACGTCGATGACGATCAGCGGTCCCGCCGTGCCGGTCTTCTGCATGTACCTGGTCGCCGCCGAGCGGCAGGGCATCGACCCCGCCGTACTGAACGGCACGCTCCAGACGGACATCTTCAAGGAGTACATCGCGCAGAAGGAGTGGCTGTTCCAGCCCGAGCCGCATCTGCGCCTCATCGGCGACCTGATGGAGCACTGCGCCGAGAAGATCCCCGCGTACAAGCCGCTGTCCGTCTCCGGCTACCACATCCGCGAGGCCGGTTCCACGGCCGCGCAGGAGCTCGCCTACACGCTGGCGGACGGCTTCGGCTACGTGGAACTGGGGCTGTCCCGCGGCCTCGACGTGAACGTCTTCGCCCCCGGCCTCTCGTTCTTCTTCGACGCGCACGTCGACTTCTTCGAGGAGATCGCCAAGTTCCGCGCGGCCCGCCGGATCTGGGCCCGCTGGATGCGCGACGTGTACGGCGCCACCTCGGAGAAGGCGCAGTGGCTGCGCTTCCACACGCAGACCGCCGGCGTCTCGCTGACGGCCCAGCAGCCGTACAACAACGTCGTGCGCACCGCCGTGGAGGCGCTCGCCGCGGTCCTCGGCGGCACGAACTCGCTGCACACCAACGCCTTGGACGAGACCCTGGCCCTGCCCTCCGAGCAGGCGGCCGAGATCGCCCTGCGGACCCAGCAGGTGCTCATGGAGGAGACCGGCGTCGCCAACGTCGCGGACCCGCTGGGCGGTTCCTGGTACGTCGAGCAGCTCACCGACCGCATCGAGGCCGACGCGGAGAAGATCTTCGAGCAGATCAGGGAGCGCGGACTGCGGGCGCACCCGGACGGCAAGCACCCCATCGGGCCCATCACCTCCGGCATCCTGCGCGGGATCGAGGACGGCTGGTTCACCGGTGAGATCGCCGAGTCGGCGTTCCAGTACCAGCGCTCGGTCGAGAAGGGCGACAAGCGGGTCGTCGGTGTCAACGTCCACCACGGGTCCGTCACCGGCGACCTGGAGATCCTCCGGGTCAGCCACGAGGTGGAGCGCGAGCAGGTGCGGGTGCTGGCCTCGCGCAAGTCGGACCGCGACGAGGTCGCCGTGCGCGGCGCGCTGGACGCCATGCTCGCCGCCGCGCGCGACGGGGCGAACATGATCGCTCCCATGCTGGACGCGGTGCGGGCGGAGGCGACCCTGGGTGAGATCTGCGGGGTCCTGCGCGACGAGTGGGGCATCTACACGGAACCGGCGGGCTTCTGACCGCCCCGGGCAGCCAGGAGCCCCCTGGCTGCCCGCCCCCGGGCTCCGGGCCCCCGCCACCCCGGCGAGGCCCGCCCGGCGCCAGGTGGACCTTTTCTCGCCCCCTCCGCCCCTACCCGTCCCGTACCCGGGGCTCCGCCCCGGACCCCGCTCCTCAAGCGCCGGAGGGGCTGAAAATTTCGCCGGCCGGGGCTGGAAGGTGGACGGCCGGGGCTGGAACCGTCTTCTCCGTCCGACGGCGACGGGCTGATGTACCGGCGCGGCCCCGACCCCCCGCCGGACCGTGCGGTCAGCCCCCGGGAGGTGCCGGGTCGTCGGTCGCCGCGCCGGTCAGGCCGACCAGCAGGACCCGGGTGAACGAGCGCACCCACTCCTCGTCCGCGGGCTCCGCGCTGACCAGGGTGCGATGCACGACCGCTCCGGCGACCACGTCGAAGATCAGGGCCGCGGTGCGGTCGGCGGCGACCGGGTCCGACTCCGGGGGCAGCTCACCGCGCGCCTGGGCGCGGGCCCGCCCCTCCATGACCAGCCGCTTCTGCCGGTCGACGATCGACGTGCGGATGCGCTCCCGCAGCGGCTCGTCCCGGGTGGACTCCGCGACCACGGCCATCAGCGCCGTCTTCGCCTCCGGCCGGTCCAGGATCGCCGCGAACTGGAGCACCACACCCTCGATGTCGGCGGCCAGACTCCCCCGGTCGGGAAGCTCCAGCTCGTCGAAGAGCTCGGCCACCGCGTCGACGACCAGCTCGTTCTTGCCCGCCCAGCGACGGTAGAGGGTCGTCTTGGCCACCCCCGCGAGCGTCGCCACGTACCCCAACGTCAGTTTGGACCAGCCCAGTTCGACCAGGGCCGTGCGCGTCGCCTCCAGGATCGCGGCGTCCGCGGCCGCGCTGCGGGGGCGGCCCGTACGGGCGGCATGGGAGCGACATTGCATGCCATTGACCATATCCGGCCGTCTCACCGGCGATATCCGGCGGTTCTGTGAAGCCGTGAGGGAGATCACCGGCGGACGGTGCACGGGCGTGCGTCCGTGCAGTTACGCTACGACTCGTAGCGAAAGCTCGACCGCGGCGACAACCGCACAGGCGCCAGGTGGGGACCGGGTGTCGAACAGGCCTGACACAGCCTGGCTTTCACGACGCTTTTCACACGTGCGCGAGGAAGGGGGAGGATGTACTCATGCAGCCACGGAACATGTCCATGAGCGGAGTCGTCGACCTCGCCGCGGTGAAGGCGGCCCAGGAGGCCAAGTCGAAGGCGGAGCAGGCGCGAGCCGAAGCCGCCAGGCAGGGCGGAGGCGGGGCCGTGACTCCCGCGAGCCTCGTCATCGACGTAGACGAGGCAGGATTCGAGCAGGACGTCCTGCAGCGCTCCACCGAGGTGCCCGTCGTCATCGACTTCTGGGCCGAGTGGTGCGAGCCCTGCAAGCAGCTCAGCCCGCTGCTGGAGCGGCTGGCCGTCGAGTACAACGGGCGCTTCGTGCTCGCCAAGATCGACGTCGACGCCAACCAGATGCTGATGCAGCAGTTCGGGGTCCAGGGGATCCCGGCCGTGTTCGCGGTGGTGGCCGGACAGGCCCTGCCGCTCTTCCAGGGAGCCGCCGCCGAGGCCCAGATCCGCGGGACCCTCGACCAGCTCGTCCAGGTGGCCGAGCAGCGCTTCGGCCTGACCGGCCTGACGGTCGACCCGGACGCCGCCCAGGGCGCGCCCGCCGCGGCGCAGGAGATGCCCGCCGGACCCTACGACGCGCTCCTCGAAGCCGCCGTACAGGCGCTGGACGCGGGCGACTTCGGCGGTGCCGTCCAGGCGTACAAGAACGTGCTGGGCGACGACCCGGGCAACACCGAGGCCAAACTGGGCCTGGCCCAGGCCGAGTTGCTCCAGCGGGTGCAGAGTCTCGACCCGCAGAAGGTGCGCCACGACGCCGCGGCGAAGCCCGGTGACGTGACGGCGCAGATCGCGGCGGCCGACCTGGACCTCGTGGGCGGGCACGTCGAGGACGCCTTCGGGCGGCTCATCGACACCGTGCGCCTCACGGCCGGCGACGACCGTGACGCCGTACGCCTGCGGCTGCTGGAGCTCTTCGAGGTCGTCGGTGCCGACGACCCCCGCGTGGTGGCCGCGCGCAGGGCCCTCGCCAGGGCGCTGTTCTGACCAGTCCGTAAACGCCAGGGCTTGTGATGCCCGGGTGAAAGATTGGCCGACAGGGACGGATGTGGCCGCGCTTTACCAAAACTTGGTAAACGCGGCCGCTGTTACTCGTAGTAAGTCGCGGACGTTGAACTGTCTGTTTCCGTCCGGAATTTGACCACTGTGTCACCCCGGGTGGGGCCACCCTGAGTCGCCACCCGATACCGACGGGTCGTTCTTCGGTTATCCCGCCGTTACTAGCGAGTAACGAACCCCCTTGTGCACGCGGCGAGAATGCACCACGATCGGCGACGCTCGGTCCATTCCCGCACCCCGACAGCCAATCGGGTCGGCGGACTTTCTGGGTCCCCACCGAGTAGGGCCGACAGCAGTGCGATCGGTTCTTGGGCAGGGGGGTCTTCGCCGTCCGGCGGAGCCTGTCCAGCAGGTTGTGCGTGATGTGTTCAGGCGCGACCAGTGGTTGTCGCTCGGGGGTGATCGCCGGTGATTCGGGTGCATTCGCACCTCCGGGTACAGGCGCTCTCCTTCCCGAGGACGTAGCACTTCTCCCATCCCTGCCCGGCTGAGCCGCCGCAACGTGGCAGTCAGGGCCAGGAGATGTACGTCCGAGAAGGAGGAAAAATTATGTCCCAGGTGCGTGGCGGGACCAGATGGAAGCGGTTCGCCGTCGTCATGGTGCCCAGCGTGGCAGCCACGGCAGCGATAGGTGTCGCCCTCGCGCAGGGTGCTCTCGCCGCATCGTTCAGTGTCTCCGGTCAGTCCTTCAAGGTGACCGCGGACAAGCTCGAGGGTACGGGCTTCTCCCAGTACGGAGCTCTCGACCAGGGCACGGGCCTCGACGGCAAGGCTGCGCTGCACCCTGTCGCGGTGTCGGCGTTCAAGAGCGCTGACATCACCAGCATGTGTCAGTCCGTCGTCACCCCGAACATCCCGCTGCTCGGTTCCGTCAGCCTCGTGCTGAAGGCCGGCGGCAGCGGTACGCCGGTTCACGCCGACAACCTCTACATCGATGTCGAGGACCTCGGCGCTGACGCGACGTTCAAGAACATCGACATCGGTGTTGCCGCCAAGGACGCCACCAAGGGTCCGGGCATGAAGGGCGGCGGCGAGCAGGCCAACCCCTACGGGTTCGCCCAGCAGGCCGAGTCGGCCACGCTGACCGACGTGAAGCAGACGGCGTGGGCGACCACCGCCGGCACGTTCAAGCTCAGCGGTCTGAAGATGTCGGTGTCCGCCGGCACCAAGGAGTGCTACTAAGCACCCCTGGGGCGGGCGTCGAGGCCCAGGCCGCTTCGCCCGCCCCGCCCGCTCCGCCCGTCGTACGCGGAGCACCCAACGCGTACTTCTCACAGCAATGCCGTTCCAGGGAGCTGTTTCCATGAGCGCCGAGACCCCTGCCGCGCCTGGTCAGAACGATGAGCACTACCTTCAGGTGTTCCGGCGGAACTTCCGTAACTGGAGGGGCGACCGCCCGTTCTGGGCCGGCCTGTACATCGTGTTCGGCGGATTCCCCATCGCCTACTTCCCGTACGCGCACCTTCACCTCGGCCATCTGACGCTGGCGATGTCCACCACCGCCGGTGCCGGATCCCTGATCATCGGCGTACTCCTCGTCGTGCTCGGGATCAGCCTCTGGTTCCAGAAGCACGTGCGGACGTTCGCGGGTGTCGCCGCGATCCTCCTCGCCCTGGTGTCCATCCCGGTGGCCAACCTCGGCGGCTTCCTGATCGGCTTCCTGTTCGCCCTGCTCGGCGGCGCCATGGCGGTCTCCTGGGTTCCCGGGGAGCCCGAGGAGGGCTACGCCACGTCGAGCTCCCTCGGCAAGCAGGACACCCTGGACGCTTCGGCGGCCGAGCCCGTCGGGCCCGAGGCGGCGGACGGCGCGGACGACCCGAACGATCTGTCAGGAACGAGCCCGACCAACGGGGCGAACGGGAGGCACAGTGCCGGCTGACGAGGTGACCCATGGGACAGATGTGGAGGCGTCCCGTGTGAGAACCGGGCCGCGCCACGCGGCCCCGAGGAAGCCGCTGTTCACCAGGTTCCAGATGCCCGCCGGCAAGGTGATAGCCATAGCGGCGATGCCGACGGCGGTCCTCATGGGCATGGGCTTCACCCCGACGCTCGCCCAGGCCGACGACCACTCCACCTCCAAGAGCCTCACGGCCGAGGAGTACCAGGCGTGCGTCGAGGCCGTCACGGGTGAGGAGGCGTCGGACTCGGCGTCGCCCTCCGCCTCGCCGAGCCCGAGCGCTTCCTCGGACGACGCCACGCCGTCCCCCTCCGCGTCGTCGGACGCCCCGGACAAGGACACGGCCTCTTCGTCGGATTCAGGTTCCGACGACAAGGCCGAGCCCACCGCGACCCCGTCCGCCTCCGCGAGCGCGCAGGAGAAGACGGCGGACAAGGCGGCGGACAGCGGTGCGTCCACGCCGACCCCCTCGGCCTCCGAGAGCAGCAAGAACCCGCTCGACCCGCTGGGTGTCGGCGACGCCATCAAGGACATCCTCACGCCCGACGAGACGGCGAGCTCCACCCCGGCGCCGACCGCCTCACCGTCCGCCTCGGCGAGTGCCGGCTCGGACACGTCGGACGGCAAGAGCACCGCGGACACCGTCAAGGACACGACCGACAAGGTCACCGAGACGGTGGACGACACGACGAAGAAGGTCACGGACACCGCGTCGAAGGCCGCCTCGGACGCCACCGAGAAGGCGAAGGACGCGGTCACCGAGTCGCCCAGCCCGTCCGCGAGCGCCACCACGGACGCGGCGGACTGCCCGGTCGCCACCGACGACGAGGGCGGCGTGGACAACCCGGTCGCCCTGCCGACCGACCCCTGGTACCTCAACGCCAGTTCGCTGCTCCTCAAGGGCGCCGACTACCAGGGCATAGTCAAGGTGAAGACCGCCGACGGCACCGTCAAGAAGGTGCTGAAGTACGTCATATCCGACGGCACCGACATCGGCGACCTTCACCAGACCGTGAACGACAAGCAGTCCGGCAAGACCTACCACGTGCAGGCCGCGTCGGGTTCGACGTCCACGATCCGTGACGGCAAGACGATCATGTACACGGAGAGCATCTCCGGGAACCTGCTCGGGCTCATCCCGGTCACGTTCGATCCGGACAACCCTCCGCCGCTGAACATCCCGCTGATCTACTTCACCAAGGTGAAGGTCGTTCAGGCCGGCCAGTTCGGCGGGACCCTGCACGTTCCCGGACTCCACCAGTACACGACCGGCTGAGTCGTCCAGAGCCCGTCCGGGAGCCGCACAGACGCTGAGGGCGCCCCCTGTCGAACAGGGGGCGCCCTCAGCGGCGTTCGGCGGGCGGAGGTCAGGCGTGGTTGACCTCGCCCAGGTGGTGCACCCGGACCATGTTGGTGGTGCCGGGGACGCCGGGGGGCGAACCGGCGGTCATCACGACGACGTCGCCCTCGTTGAACCGCTTGAGCTTCTGCAGCTCGCGGTCGACCAGGTCGACCATCTCGTCGGTGCTGTTGACGAACGGCACGACGTGCGACTCGACGCCCCAGCTCAGCGTGAGCTGGTTGCGGGTGCCCTCGTCCGTGGTGAAGGCCAGGATCGGCTGGGCGGCGCGGTAGCGCGAGAGCCGGCGGGCGGTGTCACCGGACTTGGTGAAGGCCACCAGGCCCTTGCCGCCGAGGAAGTCGGCGATCTCGCAGGCGGCGCGGGCGACCGAACCACCCTGCGTGCGCGGCTTCTTGCCCGGGACCAGCGGCTGCAGGCCCTTGGAGAGGAGCTCCTCCTCGGCCGCGGCGACGATCTTCGACATCGTCTTCACGGTCTCGACCGGGTACGCGCCCACGCTGGACTCGGCGGACAGCATGACCGCGTCCGCGCCGTCCAGGATCGCGTTGGCCACGTCGGAGGCCTCGGCGCGCGTCGGACGCGAGTTGGTGATCATCGACTCCATCATCTGGGTCGCCACGATCACCGGCTTGGCGTTGCGGCGGCACAGCTCCACGAGGCGCTTCTGCACCATCGGGACCCGCTCCAGCGGGTACTCGACGGCCAGGTCGCCACGGGCCACCATGACGGCGTCGAACGCCGCGACGACGCCCTCCATGTTGTCGACCGCCTGCGGCTTCTCCACCTTGGCGATGACGGGGACGCGACGGCCCTCCTCGTCCATCACCTTGTGGACGTCGTTCACGTCGTTGGCGTCGCGCACGAAGGACAGGGCGACCATGTCGCAGCCCATCCGCAGCGCGAACCGCAGGTCCTCGACGTCCTTCTCCGACAGCGCGGGCACGTTCACGGCCGCGCCGGGCAGGTTGATGCCCTTGTGGTCGGAGATCACGCCGCCCTCGATGACGACCGTCTTGACCCGCGGGCCGTCGATCTCGACGACGCGCAGCTCGACGTTGCCGTCGTTGATGAGGATCTGGTCGCCCTTGGAGACGTCACCGGGCAGACCCTTGTAGGTCGTGCCGCAGATGTGCTTGTCGCCGGGGACGTCCTCGGCCGTGATGACGAACTCGTCGCCACGCTCCAGCTCGACGGGGCCTTCGGCGAAGGTCTCCAGGCGGATCTTGGGGCCCTGCAGGTCGGCCAGGACACCGATGGCGATGCCGGTCTCGGCCGAGGCGGCCCGGACACGGTCGTACCGGCCCTGGTGCTCGGAGTGCGAGCCGTGGCTGAAATTGAATCGGGCCACGTTCATGCCGGCCTGGATCAGAGCGACCAGCTTTTCGTGGGAGTCGACCGCGGGGCCGAGAGTACAGACGATTTTCGAACGGCGCATGGGGCGATCCTATCGGTTTGTTTCGCAACGGAATATTCCGTCTGGCGGAAGATACAAATGGGCGGGCGGGTGCTCAGGCGTGGCTTTCCGGCCCGCTCAGGCGCCGCCCTTTCCGACCAATGCGTACGTCTGTGTGGCGATCTCCAGTTCCTCGTCCGTCGGCACGACGGCGACCGCGACGCGCGCGTACGGCGGCGAGATGAGCCGGGGCTCACCGCCGCGCACGGCGTTCAGTTCGCCGTCGACCGCCAGTCCCAGTTCCTCCAGGCCCCTGATCGCGGCCTCGCGCACCGGGGCGGCGTTCTCGCCCACTCCGGCGGTGAAGGCGACGGCGTCCACACGGCCGAGAACCGCGTAGTAGGCGCCGATGTATTTCTTCAGCCGGTGGATGTAGATGTCGAAGGCGAGCCGTGCCTTTTCGTCCCCTTCGTCGACCCGGCGACGGATCTCCCGCATGTCGTTGTCGCCGCACAGACCGATCAGACCGCTCTTCTTGTTGAGAAGAGTGTCGATCTCGTCCGTGGACATGTTGCCAACACGCTCCAAATGGAAGATGACGGCAGGATCCACGTCGCCGGACCGCGTTCCCATCACCAGTCCCTCCAGCGGGGTCAGCCCCATCGAGGTGTCCACGCACCGCCCGCCCCTGACCGCGGACGCCGAGGCCCCGTTGCCCAGGTGCAGCACGATGACGTTGACCTCCTCGGGCGCCTTGCCGAGCAGTTCGGCCGTCGTCCGGGAGACGTAGGCGTGCGAGGTGCCGTGGAAGCCGTACCGGCGGATGCGGTGCTCGTCCGCCGTCGCCACGTCGATCGCGTAGCGCGCGGCCGCCTCCGGCATCGTCGTGTGGAACGCGGTGTCGAAGATCGCGACCTGGGGGAGGTCGGGGCGCAGCGCCATCGCGGTGCGGATGCCGGTGAGGTTCGCCGGGTTGTGCAGGGGAGCGACCGGGATCAGCCGCTCGATCTCCGCGAGGACCTCTGCGTCGATGACGGTCGGTTCGGTGAACGTCCGCCCGCCGTGCACCACACGGTGGCCGATCGCGGCCAGTTCGGGGGAGTCCAGGCCGAGTCCGTCCACCGCCAGTTCCTCGGCCATCGCCTTCAGCGCGGCCTCGTGGTCGGCGAACGGGTCGGCCCGCTCGCGGGTCTCGCCCGTCGAGCCGGTGGTGTGCCGCAGCAGGGAGGATCCCTCGCCGATGCGCTCCACCAGGCCGACGGCCAGGCGGGAGCCGTCACGCATGTCGAGCAACTGGTACTTCACGGACGACGAACCGGAGTTGAGGACGAGGACCCGGACGGCCTGCGGGGCGGCGGCGGGCTCCTCGGGCACGGCGGCCTCGGGGGACGGGTGGGCGCTCACTGACGGGCAGCCTTCTGGTCGGAGGTCTGGGACTGGATCGCCGTGATGGCGACCGTGTTGACGATGTCCTGGACGAGCGCGCCGCGGGACAGGTCGTTGACGGGCTTGCGCAGACCCTGGAGCACCGGGCCGACGGCGATCGCGCCGGCCGAACGCTGCACGGCCTTGTAGGTGTTGTTGCCGGTGTTGAGGTCGGGGAAGATCAGCACGGACGCCTGCCCGGCGACCTCCGACTCCGGCAGTTTGGTCGCCGCCACCGACGGCTCGACGGCGGCGTCGTACTGGATCGGCCCCTCGATCCGCAGGTCGCCGCGGCGCGCGCGCACCAGCTCGGTGGCCTCGCGCACCTTGTCGACGTCGGCGCCCGAACCCGAGGTGCCGGTGGAGTACGACAGCATCGCGATCCGCGGTTCGACGCCGAACTGCTGCGCGGTGGCGGCCGAGGAGATGGCGATGTCGCAGAGCTGCTCGGCGTCCGGGTCCGGGTTCACCGCGCAGTCGCCGTAGACGAGGACCTTGTCGGCCAGGCACATGAAGAAGACGGACGAGACGATCCTCGACTCCGGCTTCGTCTTGATGATCTCGAAGGCGGGACGGATCGTCGCGGCCGTCGAGTGCACGGCTCCCGACACCATCCCGTCGGCCAGGCCCTCCTGCACCATGAGCGTGCCGAAGTAGTTCACGTCCGCGACGACGTCGTAGGCCAGCTCGACCGTGACGCCCTTGTGGGCGCGCAGTTCGGCGTACTTCTCGGCGAAGGAGTCCCGCAGCGGGGACGTCTGCGGGTCGACGAGCTGGGTGGCGCTGATGTCGATACCGAGGTCGGCGGCCTTCTTGCGGATCTGGTCGACCGGGCCGAGCAGGGTCAGATCGCACACGCCCCGGCGCAGCAGCACCTCGGCGGCGTGCAGGACGCGTTCCTCGGTGCCCTCGGGCAGCACGACGCGGCGCCGGTCGGAGCGGGCCTGCTCCAGGAGCTGGTGCTCGAACATCATCGGGGTGAGCCGGTCGCTGCTCGGCGCGGAGACCCGCTTCAGCAGGCCGGCGGTGTCCACATGCCGCTCGAACAGACCGAGCGCGGTCTCCGCCTTGCGGGGGGTGGCCGCGTTCAGCTTGCCCTCCAGGGCGAAGAGCGCCTCCGCGGTGGGGAAGGAGTTCCCGGCCACCGAGACGACCGGGGTGCCGGGCGCGAGGCGGGCCGCGAGCGTGAGGATCTCGTCGCTGGGCCTCTCGTCCAGGGTGAGCACGATGCCGGCTATGGGCGGGGTGCCGGCGCTGTGCGCCGCCAGCGAGCCGATCACCAGGTCGGCCCGGTCTCCCGGGGTGACCACGAGACATCCCGGGGTCAGGGCCGCCAGGAAGTTCGGCAGCATCGCGCCGCCGAAGACGAAGCCGAGCGCGTCACGGGCGAGCCCCGCGTCGTCGCCGAGGAGCACCTTCCCGCCGAGCGCGTGGGTGATCTGCGCGACCGTGGGAGCGGAGAGCGCGGGCTCGTCCGGAAGCACGTAACAGGGCACCGGCAGCCGGGAGTCGAGCCGCTCGGCGATCTGCTCCCGGTCCTCGGGGGCCACCCGGTTCACCACCATGGCCAGGACGTCGCAGCCGAGCCCGTCGTACGCGCGGTAGGCGTTGCGCGTCTCGGCGCGCACCGACTCCGCGCTCTGGCCCCGGCCGCCGACGACCGGGAGCACGGAGGCGGCGAACTCGTTCGCCAGCCGGGCGTTGAGCGCGAGCTCGTCGGGAAGCTGGGTGGCGGCGAAGTCGGTGCCGAGGACCAGGACGACGTCGTAGTCGCGGGCGACCAGGTGGAACCGGTCGACGAGCGTGGACACCAGCTCGTCGGTACCCTGCTCGGCCTGGAGGGCGGCCGCGTCCCGGTAGTCCATGCCGTACACCGTCGCCGGGTCCTGCGCCAGCCGGTAGCGGGCCCGCAGCAGCTCGAAGAGCCGGTCCGGACCGTCGTGCACGAGGGGGCGGAACACCCCCACCCGGTCGACCTGGCGGGTCAGGAGCTCCATGACCCCCAGTTCGACGACCTGACGGCCGTCACCTCGGTCGATCCCGGTCACGTACACGCTGCGCGTCACGCGTGCTCTCCATCCGTTTCGTCGCCAGGCGGGTTTCTGGGCTCGGAAAAAGGGCCCACCAACGTGAGCAGAACCCTCTTGACAATACCTCCGGCGCTGGCTAAGGCGCCCGCCAGGGCAAGTGTGCCGGTCGGCGGGGCGGGGGCGTGCGGTGGCGCGGCGGGCGGTGGACGGAATCGGCGGGGCTCCCCGCGCCGTGAAACAATCGAAACGGCTCACACGGACCAGCAGGGAGCAGGAGACACAGCACGATGCGCATCGGAGTTCTCACCGCAGGCGGCGACTGCCCTGGCCTGAACGCAGTGATCCGGTCGGTCGTGCACCGAGCGGTCACCAACTTCGGGGACGAGGTCATCGGCTTCGAGGACGGCTATGCCGGACTCCTCGACGGCCACTACCGCACCCTCGACCTCAACGCCGTCAGCGGCATCCTCGCCCGTGGCGGCACGATCCTCGGCTCCTCCCGGCTCCAGCGCGACCGGCTCCGCGAGGCCTGCGACAACGCGCAGGACATGGCCCGCGAGTTCGGCATCGACGCGCTCATCCCGATCGGCGGCGAGGGCACGCTCACGGCGGCCCGGATGCTGTCGGACGCGGGTCTGCCGGTGGTCGGTGTGCCGAAGACCATCGACAACGACATCTCCGCGACGGACCGCACCTTCGGCTTCGACACCGCCGTCGGCGTCGCCACGGAGGCCATGGACCGTCTGAAGACGACGGCCGAGTCCCACCAGCGCGTGATGGTCGTCGAGGTCATGGGCCGGCACGCGGGCTGGATCGCCCTGGAGTCCGGCATGGCGGCCGGCGCCCACGGCATCTGCCTGCCCGAGCGCGCCTTCGACCCGGCCGACCTGGTCGCGATGGTCGAGGAGCGCTTCGCGCGCGGCAAGCGGTTCGCCGTCATCTGCGTCGCCGAGGGCGCCCACCCCGCCGAGGGCACCATGGACTACGGCCACGGCGAGATCGACCAGTTCGGCCACGAGCGCTTCCAGGGCATCGGTACGGCTCTCGCGTACGAGCTGGAGCGGCGCCTGGGCAAGGAGGCCAAGCCGGTCATCCTCGGCCACGTCCAGCGTGGCGGTTCGCCGACCGCCTACGACCGCGTCCTCGCCACCCGCTTCGGCTGGCACGCCGTCGAGGCCGCGCACCGCGGCGACTTCGGCAGGATGACCGCGCTGCGCGGCACGGAGATCGAGATGGTGCCGCTCGCGGACGCGACCACCGAACTCAAGACCGTGCCGAAGGACCGGATGGACGAGGCCGAGTCGGTCTTCTAGACCCGGGACCCGCGGGCGGATCCGGGCGGAACCGGAACCGGAACCGGGAACCCGCGGACGGACGGCGGTCCGGCGCCCTGGCCGGGTGCCGGACCACGGCCCGGCCCGGGGCCGCGGTCCACGCGCCCCGGAGCCGGAGACCTCGTCACGTGCTTCCGCGCTCGGCCGTCAGTACGTGCTTCCGCGTACGGCTGTCCAGAAATGGTCGACGACCCGGTCGAGGAAGTCCTGGCCGGACTCGCCGGAACCGGTCGCGGCCGGTCCGCCGCCCCAGTTCAGCGTGGCGGCCATCCGCCCCTGGTAGTCCGTGTGCAGTTCCTCCAGCGCGGCCTCGAGCAGGGCGCGGTCCAGCGGCACCAGCTTCCCGACCGGGCGCACGTAGGCCGCCCAGCGCGTCGTCACGGCGCTGCGCAGCAGGTCGGCGAGCCGCCCGTCACGGCCCGTCACGGTGACGAAGTCGGGCAGCGAGAGGTCGAGGGCCTTGGCGAGCGCGGTCGACTGCCGTTCGTTGCCGCGCCAGTTGCCGGACTCCTCCATGCGCTCGTAGGCGAGGAGGTCGATCCCGACGGCGTGTGCCACGTCCTCCGCGGCGAGGTCGCGGGCGACGCGGTGTTCGCGCAAGGTGCGCGGCGCGCCTATGAGTTCGCCCGCCGAACACCACAACACGCCCGCGAGAGCGGTGAGTTCGGGGCTGCTGGGGCGGGCGATGCCGCGTTCCCAGGCGATGACCAGGTCGGGTGTGGCGTACGGCAGCCCGTACGAGGCTCTCAGTCCGTACGCGACGTGCTCGGGCCCCATGCCGAGCGCCGCGCGCAGTCTTCGGGCGGCCGGGGCGTTGAAGGGCGGGGTGGGCTGTTGGGCTTGCGGTCGGTGCACGCGCACAAAGTATGGGCCGGGGACAGCGGTGACTACGGTCTGTTCGGCCACAATTACAGATTGTAGGAACATACGGTTTCGGCCGTGCCCGGAAAGCGCCGGGCCGTGCCGGACGATCACCCCTTGACGGCCCCGCCGAGCGCGAACCCCCCGCCCAGGCGCCGGGCCACCAGCACGTACAGCAGGATCACGGGGGTGGAGTAGATGACCGAGAACGCGGCCAACTGCCCGTAGACCACCGTCCCCCGGTTGCCGAAGAACTCGTTGATGCTCACCGACGCCGGCATCTGGTCCGGCGTGAGCAGCAGCATGAACGGGACGAAGAAGTTCCCCCACATCATCACGAACGAGAAGACCGTCACCACCGCCACGCCCGGCCCCATCAGCGGCAGCACGATCCGCACTAGGGACTGCGGGGCCGACGCCCCGTCCGTCCAGGCCGCCTCCTCCAGCTCCTTCGGCACGCCGTCCATGAAGTTCTTCATCAGCCAGATCGCGAACGGGAGTTGGGAGGCGGCGAAGAAGAGGATCGTGCCCTGCGCGGTGTCGATCAGGTTCACCCGGACGAACAGGGCGTACACCGGGACCATGATCGCCGTGATCGGCAGGCTCGTCGCGAAGAGGATCGTGAGCAGGAAGGGGCGGTTCAGCCGGGACCTGAAGCGCGAGAGGGGATAGGCCGCGAGCGCCGCGCACACCACCGTCAGCGCGGTGCCGCCACCGCACAGGACCAGGCTGTTCAGCAGCGGGGTGAAGGTGATGTCCGGTTTCAGCACGGCGTCGAAGTTGGCCAGGGTGACACCGTCCGGCGCCTTCACCCGCAGATCCGCGTGCGCGTCCAGGGAGGACAGGATCACCCAGGCCAGCGGGAGCGCGAACGCGGCCGTCACCACCAGGAGTCCGGCGTCGGCCGCCAGCCGTCGCCGCGAGCGCCGGGACCCGAGGGCCGGGCCGCGTGCCGGTACGGCCATCTCACACCTCCGTCCGCAGCAGCCGCATGTACACCAGCGAGAACAGCGAACCGACCACCAGGAGCAGCAGCGCGACCGCCGTCCCGTACCCGATCATGCTGTTCTGGAAAGCCTGTTCGTACATGAACAGCGGCAGGGTCTGACTGCGGCCGCCCGGCCCGCCTCGCGTCATCACCCAGATGAGCCCGAACACCGACAGCGTCTGGAGGGTGTTGAGCATCAGGTTGGTGCCGATCGAACGGCGGATCATCGGCAGCGTGATGTGCCACATCCGCCGCCAGCCTCCGGCCCCGTCGACCTCGGCCGCCTCCGTGATCTCCTTCGGGATCTCGCCCAGCGCCGCCGAGTAGACCAGCATCGAGAACGCCGTGCCGCGCCAGACGTTCGCGAACGACACCGCCAGGATCGGCAGCGTGAACATCCAGTTCTGGGAGGGGAGGCCGAGCTGTTCGAGGAGGGCGTTCAGGGTGCCCTCGCGGCGGAAGAACGCGTAGAGCAGGAAGCCCGCGACCACCTCCGGCAGCACCCACGCCGTGACGACCACCGCGCCGGTCACCGTGCGCACCGGCCGGGACGCCCGCCGCATCAGCGCGGCCAGCGCGAGTCCCAGGGTGTTCTGGCCGATCAGCGAGGACAGCACCGTGAACACCAGGGTCAGCCATACGGCGTTGACGAACTCCGCGTCGTGGAAAGCGGTCCGGAAGTTGTCGAGGCCGACGAACGACGCGTGCGCCTGGCCCGTCAGCCGCAGGTCCGTGAACGCGATGTAGGCGCAGTAGGCGATCGGGCCCGCGAGGAACAGGAGCAGGAGGGCGACGGCGGGGGCGAGCGGGAGCGTCCGGACGAGCGAGCGCGCGAGGCCTCCCCGGCGCCGGGGAGCGCGGCCCGCTCCCGGCGGCCGGACCGGCGGGGAGGCTGCCTTCGCGACGGTGCTCACCCGCGGGTCACCCGGCCGTCGGCGGCGGTCTTCAGCTCCTCGTCGTAGGCGCTCGCGGCCTCGGCGACCGAACTGTCGCCGGTCGTCACGCTCTCCATGGCCTCCTGGATGGCGGTCGAGACCCTCGGGTACGCCGGGTAGGCGGGCCGGTAGTGCGTGCTGGCGACCAGGTCCGTGAAGAACTTGATGCCGGGCTGGGCCTTCACGTACTCGGGGTCGGCGGCGACGTCGTCGCGGACGGCGATGCCGGAGTTGGCGATGTACCACTTCCGGGCGTTCTCCGTCGTCTGCATCGTCTTGACGAAGGAGAAGGCCAGGTCGGGGTTGGCCGCCTTGGACGGGATCGACCAGGTCCAGCCGCCGGACATGCTGACCTTGCCGGGCGCCTGCCCGTGCTGGGTGGGCATGGGGGCCAGACCGAGCTTCGCCGACCACTCGGGCCACTCGTGGCCGGAGCCCTTCAGCCAGTCCTGCGGGAGCCAGCTCCCGTCGAGGTCGATGCCGAGCCTGCCCTTGGGCAGCAGCTCACCGCGCACGCTGGTCGCGAAGTTGGGGTCGAGCGCGTCGGCGACATCGGGGCCGAGCTTCTCCTTGTAGACCGTCTCGACGAACCCGAGGGCGTCCCTGAAACCCTGGCCGCCGGCGATCCACTTCCTGGACGACGCGTCGTACAGCGGATCCCGGGTGCCGTCACCGGTCCCGTACAGCAGCATCTCGAAGCCCTGCATGGTGGCGGCCTCGCCCGCCGGTTTGCCCGTGTAGACGTTCAGCGGGGTGACGCCGGGGACCTTCCGCTTGATGGTGCGGGCGGCCGAGAGGACGTCGTCCCAGGTCTTCGGCCGCCAGTCGGCCGGCAGTCCGGCCTTCGCGAAGATCCCCTTGTCGAACCAGAGTCCGCGGGTGTCCGTGCCGTCCGGGACGCCGTACGTCCTGCCGTCCTGCGCCTTGGCCGCCGCCTTCGCGGTGCCGATGAACCGGTCCCAGTCGGGCCACTTGTCCAGGTACGCGTCGAGCGGCTTCAGGTACCCCCTGGTGATGTCCGAGTTGATGAGGAAGGTGTCCTCGTAGACCAGGTCGGGCGCGGTCCTCGGCGACCGCAGCATCTGCTGGAGCTTCGTGTAGTACTCGGAGTCCGGGGCCTTGATCGGGACGAGTTCGACCTTCTTGCCCGGGTTGGCCTTCTCGAACTGCCTCTTCATCTCGCCGAGATAGGTGTCCATCACCCGGATCGAGTTGTCCGTGGACTGCTTGTAGGACACCTTCACGGTGTCGGGATCGCTTCCGGACCCGGATCCGCAGGCGGTGAGCGCCGTCGCGGCGAGCAGCGTGGCGAGGAGAGCGGGGGCGGCGGTGGGGCGCACGGGCAGGACCTCCTACGGACCGACATCGTTGTCGTGGAGCCGAGTTGTCTGCCCGCCGAACGTAAAGCTGTGCGGATGTCAGGTCAATGACTCGCGCAGGGGTGCAAGTCACGCAAGGGGAAGCCGAGTTGGCCGGGAACGCGCGGTCGCCGGTCGGCCGGCGGCCCATCGGTGGGAGGCCGCCTCCGGCGGGTCGGCTCCTCACCCGGCCGCCGGGTCAGCTCTTCACCCAGCGGTACTGCAGTTCCGGCCGGCCGACCGTCCCGTACTGCGGGGCCCGGGCCGCGCGGCCCGCCTCCACCAGGTGCTCCAGATAGCGCCGGGCCGTGATCCGGGAGATGCCGACGGCCTCCGCGACCTTGGCCGCCGTCAGTCCGCCCGCGTGGTCCCTGAGGGCGACGGTCACCCGTTCCAGGGTCGGCGCGCTCAGCCCCTTGGGCAGCGCCGCCGGGCCGGGAGCCCGCAGCGCGGCCAGCGCGCGGTCCACCTCGGCCTGGCCGCTCGCCTCGCCGGCCGCCGCACGGAACTCCGCGTAGCGGATCAGCCGGTCGCGCAGGGTGGCGAAGGTGAACGGCTTCAGCACGTACTGGACGACCCCGAGCGACACGCCCTCCCGTACGACCGCCAGGTCCCGCGCGGAGGTGACCGCGATGACGTCGGCACGGTGGCCGGCCGCGCGCAGCGACCGGGCGAGCTGGAGGCCGTGCGTGTCCGGCAGGTGCAGGTCGAGCAGCAGCAGGTCGACGGGCGTCCGCTCCAGGGCGCGGCGCGCCTGCGCACCCGTGTGGACCTTGCCCACCGCGGTGAAGCCGGGCACCCGGCCGACGTACAGGACGTGCGCGTCGGCGGCCACCGGGTCGTCCTCGACGACGAGCACACGGATCGGCTCGGTCACGGGGCGCCTCCCGGCAGAACGGCGGCGGACGACCGGGCGCCGGGCACGCGGGGCACCGCCGCGGCGTCGGGGGTCCGGTGCGAGGCGGGGCCCGGGCCCGCGGACCGGCCCGTGGCGGGGGAAGGGGCCGTGGCCGTGGCGGGGGAAGGGTTCGGGGCCGGGTCCGTGGCCGTGGAAAGGTTCGGGTCCGTGGCCGGGGAAGCGTTCGTGGCCGTGGCCGTGGCCGGGTCCGGGTCCGGGACCGGAGCCTCGGGTGGGGTCGGGAGCGGCAGGCGTACCTCGAACTCGGCTCCGCCGTCGGCTCCTTCGCGCACCGTGAGGGTTCCCGCGTGCCGGCTCACGGTCTGGCGCGCGAGGGCCAGGCCGAGACCGCGCCCGCCGGGGCCCGAGGGCTTCGTGGTCCAGCCGTGCTGGAAGACCCGCTCGGTATGGGCCGGGTCCACCCCCGGCCCGGTGTCGGCGACCCGCAGCACCAGGGCCGACTCCTCGGTGAACGCCGTCACCGTGACGCGGGCTCCCACCGTCCCGCGCGCCGCGTCCATCGCGTTGTCGATCAGGTTGCCGAGCACGGTGACCAGGTCCCGCGGGGTCAGCGAGGCCGGGAGCAGTCCGTCGTCGATGCCGCTGTCCTCGGAGACCACGAGCTCCACCCCGCGCTCGTTCGCCTGGGCCGCCTTGCCCAGCAGCAGCGCGGCGAGGACCGGTTCGCCGACCGCGGAGACCACCTCGTCGGTGAGCGCCTGCGCCAGCTCCAGCTCGGCCGTGGCGAACTCGACGGCCTCCTCGGCGCGGCCCAGTTCGATCAGGGAGACCACCGTGTGCAGCCGGTTCGCCGCCTCGTGCGCCTGCGAGCGCAGCGCCTGGGTGAAACCGCGCTCCGAGTCCAGCTCCCCCGTGAGCGACTGGAGCTCGGTCACGTCCCGCAGGGTGACCACCGTTCCGCGGCGTTCGCCGCCCGACACCGGGGAGGTGTTCACGACCAGCACGCGGGTGTCCGTCAGATGGACCTCGTCCACGCGGGGCTCCGCCGACAGCAGCGCGCCCGTCAGCGGCGCGGGCAGCCCGAGTTCGGCCGGTGAGCGGCCGACCACGTCGTCCGTGACGCCGAGCAGCTCCCGCCCGCCGTCGTTCATCAGCGCCACCCGGAACTGCCCGTCCAGCATCAAGAGCCCTTCGCGCACGGCGTGCAGCGCGGCCTGGTGGTAGTCGTGCATCCGGCTCAGCTCGGCCGCGTTCATGCCATGGGTGGAGCGCCGCAGCCGCGCGTTGATGACGTACGTGCCGACGGCGCCCAGCAGCAGCGCGCCCGCCGCGACCCCGATCAGCGCCGTCACCTGGTCCTGGACCCGCTCGGTGATCGCCTCGACCTTGATGCCGGCGCTGACCAGGCCGATGATCCGCCCGCCGTCCCGGATGGGGGTGACGGCGCGCACGGAGGGGCCGAGGCTGCCCGTGTACGTCTCCGTGAAGGACCTGCCCGCGAGCGCCGGAGCGGTGTGCCCGAGGAAGTGCCTGCCTATCTGCTGCTCCTCGGGGTGCGTCCAGCGGATGCCGCGCCGGTCCATGATCGTCACGAAGTCGACGCCGGTGTGGCGCTGGACGCGCAGGGCGTACGGCTGAAGCCGCTCGGTGGGGTTCGCGGTGCCGATGGCCGCGTGGACGGACGGGGCGTCCGCGACCGAGCGCGCGACCGCCATCGCCTGGCGGCCCGCGGCCTCCTCGGCCTGGCCGCGGTCGCTGACGTAGGTGAACAGCGCGTACCCGGCGACGAGGACCGCGATGAGCACGGCCTGCATGCCGAAGAGCTGGCCGGCCAGGCTGCGCGGTCGCGGGACACGGGGGAGACGCATGCCGTTCAGTGTGCCTTCCTCCGGCGTGGGCGCCCCAGCCGTGTGACACGGGGCGCCCCAGGTGTGCGTGGCGAAGGGTGCCGCAGGTGTGCCTGACGAAGCGGGTTCCGCAGGGGTGCGCGACCGAGGAAGTGCCCCAGGGGCGTGTGACGAGGCGGACGCCCCGGGGCGAAGCGGATGTCTCGGGGTGCGCGTGAACTCAATGAACGGAAGGGTGACCGCCCTCACACGCCGGGAGATAGTCCCCTCATCCCCCCGGGAGCCCCGCCTCCCGGATCCCCCGGACGTGAGCCGCACGCCGGGTTCCGCCGGACGTGAGCCGCACGCCGGATGATGCCGACGACGTCGTCAAGGAGGGCAGCCGTGGCCAGCACGCCGCAGACCGCACCTGCCGCACCCGCCGCCAGACGGGACCGCACGCACTATCTGTACATCGCCGTGATCGGCGCCGTGATCCTCGGGATCGCGGTGGGGCTGATCGCCCCCGACTTCGCCGTCGAGCTCAAGCCCATCGGTACGGGCTTCGTGAACCTGATCAAGATGATGATCTCCCCGATCATCTTCTGCACGATCGTGCTGGGCATCGGCTCGGTCCGCAAGGCAGCCAAGGTCGGCGCCGTCGGCGGTATCGCGCTCGGCTACTTCCTGGTCATGTCGCTGGTCGCGCTCGCCATCGGCCTGGTCGTCGGGAACATCCTGGAGCCGGGCAGCAGCCTGGCGATGACCGACGCGGTCAAGGAGGCGGGGCAGGGCCAGGTGTCGGCGGAGGCGCTGCCGCCGGTCGACTTCGTGCTCTCGATCATCCCGACCACGATGGTGTCGGCGTTCACCGAGGGCCAGGTCCTGCAGACCCTGCTCGTCGCGCTGCTCACCGGGTTCGCCCTCCAGGCCATGGGAACGGCCGGGCAGCCGGTCCTGCGCGGGGTGGAGCACATCCAGCGGCTCGTGTTCCGCATCCTCGCCATGGTCATGTGGGCCGCCCCGCTCGGCGCCTTCGGTGCCATCGCCGCCGTCACCGGTTCCGCGGGCCTGGACGCGCTCAAGAGTCTCGCCGTGCTCATGCTCGGCTTCTACGTCACCTGCTTCCTCTTCGTCTTCATCGTGCTCGGGACGCTGCTGCGCGTGGTGACGGGCCTGAACATCCTCACGTTCCTCAGGTATCTGGGCCGGGAGTTCCTGCTGATCCTGTCCACCTCGTCCTCCGAGTCCGCCCTGCCGCGGCTCATCGCGAAGATGGAGCACCTGGGCGTCGGCAAGTCGGTGGTGGGCATCACCGTCCCGACCGGCTACTCCTTCAACCTCGACGGCACGATGATCTACATGACCATGGCCTCGCTCTACATCGCCGACGCCATGGGCACGCCGATGTCGGTCGGGGAGCAGATCCCGCTGCTGCTCTTCCTGCTCGTCGCCTCCAAGGGCGCGGCGGGCGTCAGCGGGGCGGGCCTGGCCACGCTGGCCGGGGGCCTCCAGTCGCACAAGCCCGCCCTGGTGGACGGCGTCGGCCTCATCGTCGGCATCGACCGCTTCATGAGCGAGGCCCGCGCGCTGACGAACTTCGCCGGCAACGCCGTGGCCACCGTCCTGATCGGCACCTGGACGAAGGAGATCGACAGGGAGCGGGTGTCCGAGGTCCTCGCCGGACGCATCCCCTTCGACGAGAAGACCCTGCTGGACGACTCCGGCCCCGCCGACGTCCACGCGGACGTGCCGGAGCAGGGCGGCGAGAAGGAGCCCGCCACGGCCTAGATCCCGACCGCGAACTCACGCCTGCTCGGCGCGCCTCGGGGCGCGCCCCAGGAGCTCCCGGGACCGGGTCCGGCACTCCCCGCCCGACCGGCCCCGGGATGCCGGGCGGCAGGGCGTCCCCCACGGGCCCGGCCGCCCGGCGCACGGCCGGCGACGGCCCGGTCCCCGGAGGTCCCTGACCGCCTCCGGGGACTCAGCCGTTCAGCTTCGCCACGAGTTCGGTGGCACGCGAGACGGGTACGCCCGCAGCGGTCAGCATGGTGACCGTGGCGGAACCGCCCGCCTCCTCCGCCGCCAGGAGGCCGTCGTTCACGGCCTCCATGAGGGCGAACAGGGTCTGCTCGTGGACGTACGCCAGAGCGTACGGAGGCAGCGGTGAGGCGAACACGCCCTGCTCCAGGCCGCGCCGGAGGATCTCCGCACAGGCCTCGCGGACCGGCGTCAGACGCTCGCGGATGCCCTGCATGGTGACGCTGCGCTGGGCGAGGGCGACCAGCAGCCGGTAGCGGTCGGCGATCTCCCAGACGGCCAGGGTCGAGCGGGCCAGCGACTCGGCCGGGTCCGCGATTCCCTCGCGGCCCGCCGCGTGCGCCGCCGCGACCGCCGCCACGGCCTCGTCGGTGAGGGTGCCGACCAGCGCCTCGCGGCTGGGGAAATGCCCGTAGACCGTACGCCGTACGACGCCCGCCGCCCGCGCGATCTGGTCCATGGACGCGTCGGGGTCACGCAGCAGTTCGGCGAGTGCGACGTCCAGGATGCGGCGGCGGTTCACATCGGCGCGGCTCGGGTTACCCGTGGTCATGGCTGCCATTCTGCCCGCCCTCCGGGCGACCTCCTGTCCTGTTTCCACCGGGCCTCCACCTCCGTCATTTGCACAGCGCTGTGCAATCTCGTATCTTGCACAGCGTTGTGCATTTGCACTCCACTGTGCAAGTCCTGGTGCGGACGATCTCCGCGCCCGTCGACGAAGGAAGGGCGACCGTAGCCATGCGTCTCGTCATGAACGAACCGGTCGAGAGGATGGACCGGCCCTACCCCAGGCGGTGGTGGGCGCTGCTGGTGCTCTGCCTGAGCCTGCTGATCATCGTGATGGCGAACACCGCCCTCACGGTCGCGGCACCCGACATGACCCAGGACCTCGGCCTGTCCAGCGCCGACCTGCAATGGGTCATCGACGGCTACACCGTTCCGTACGCCGCCCTGATGCTGCTGCTCGGCGCCATCGGGGACAAGTACAGCCGCCGCGGCGCGCTCGTCCTCGGCCTCGTCGTCTTCGGCGGCGGCGCGATCGCCGGCTCGCTCGTCGGCAGTTCCACCGGGGTCATCGCGGCCCGTGCCGTCATGGGCGTCGGCGCCGCGCTGATCATGCCCGCGACGCTCTCCCTGCTCGCCGCGACCTTCCCGCGCGCCGAGCGGGCCAAGGCGATCGTCCTGTGGACCGCCACCGCCGGACTCGCCATCGCCGCCGGTCCGCTGGTCGCCGGTGCCCTGCTGGAGCACCACGGCTGGTCGTCCACGTTCCTGATCAACGTGCCGATCGCCGCGCTCGCCATCGTCGGAGCCCTGGTCCTGGTGCCGCCGTCCAGGGCCGCGCACCACAACCGCATCGACTACGTCGGCGGGCTGCTCTCGGTCGTGTGGATCGGCTCCCTCGTCTACATGATCATCGAGGGCCCGCACTTCGGGTGGGGCGTCAAGGCCGTGACGGCCGCCGTGGTCGCCGGGGCCGGACTGCTTCTCTTCGTCCTGTGGGAGCTGCGCCACCCGCGTCCGGTCATCGACGTACGACGCTTCGGACAGCGGCGCTTCGCCGGCTCGAACCTCGCCGTCGCCCTCTTCTTCCTCGCCGTCTTCGGCGCCTTCTACTACCTCACCCAGCACCTCCAGTTCGTCCTCGGCTACGACGCGCTGGACACCGGCGTCCGGATGCTGCCGCTCGCCGGCGCCGTCTTCGTGGGCTCGGCGCTCACCGGGTACCTCACCCCGCGCGTCGGCATGAAGTTCACGGTCACCGCGGGCATGGTCGGCGGCACGGCGGCCCTGGCGCTGCTCACCCGCGTGGACGCCTCCTTCGCGTACGGCGACCTCGTGCTGCCCCTCGTGATGCTCGGCCTCGCCATCGGGCTGGCCCTCTCGCCCTGCACGGACGCGATCATGGGCGCGTTCCCCGAGTCCGAGCTGGGCGTCGGCGGCGCGGTCAACGACACCTCGCTGGAGCTCGGCGGCTCGCTCGGCATCGCCATCCTCGGCTCGGTGCTGGCGAGTTCGTACTCCTCGCACCTCGCCGACGCGACCGCGGGCAGCAAGCTCCCGGCGGGCGCCCTGTCCACGGCCCAGGACTCGGTGGGCGCCGGGTACGCCGTCGCCCAGGGCATCGGGGACAAGGCCCGGGCGCTCGGCGAGCAGGCCGCGCAGTCCTCGAACGCCGAACAGGCGGCCCAGTTGAAGGCGCAGGCCGGACAACTCGCCGACGGGGCACGCCAGATGGCGGACGCGGTCGGTTCGTCCTTCTCGGACGCCGTGGCGCACACCAGCCTGGTCGGAGCGGTGATCCTGGGCGTGGGCACCGTCCTGGTGGCGGTCCTGCTGCCCCGCGGGACCCGCACGGAGGGCACGGAGGGCGAGGCCGGGCCCGAACCGGAGGCCCGGACCGAGCCCGAGTCCGAGTCCGAGACCGAGACCGAGACCGAGACGGGGACCGAGTCCGAGACCGAGTCCGGCGGTGCGGAAGAAGGGGTCGCTCCGGCCGGCGACGGGGGTGCGGAGGGCGATGGTGATCACGCCGGAACCGTGACCCCCCGGGCCGCCGTCTCGTAGAACATGCACTACCGTGCCGTGCCGGACCGTCCGGCACGGCACGGCACGTTCTGCGGAGGACACCGAGCATGAAGATCGACTGGGACCGGCGCACGTGCGCGCGCAAGGGGCACGTCACCTACGCGCCGGACGACCCGCGTCTGCGGGTGCGGCTGCACGCCGAGACCGCGCTCGGGGAGGTCTGGCGCTGCCTGCGCTGCGGCGACTTCGCGCTCGGCGCCCCGCACGGCAGCGGACCGGCCGCCGAGGCACCCCTGGTCCCGCGCGGCAAGGTGCTCCGCGACCTGTTCATCCTGCGCTTCCTGGCGATCGAGCGGGCCGTGCGCGGAGTGTTCATCGTGCTGGTCGCCGCCGCCGTGTGGAAGTTCAGCAACAGCCAGGACGCCGTGCGCAGGCTGTTCGACGAGTACCTCGACGTCCTCAGGCCGGTCTTCCGGCACTTCCACTACGACCTCGACCACTCGCCCGTCGTCGGCACCATCCAGAAGACCTTCGGCTACAAGCACTCCACGCTGCTGCTGGTCGCGGGCCTGCTGCTGGCGTACGCGCTGGTCGAGATCATCGAGGCGGTCGGGCTCTGGTACGCCAAGCGCTGGGCCGAGTACCTGACGGTCGTCGCCACCGCCGCGTTCCTCCCGCTGGAGATCTACGAGCTCACCGAGCACATCAGCTGGCTGAAGATCGCGACGCTGGTCCTGAACATCCTGGCCGTCCTCTACATCGCCCTCGCCAAACGGCTGTTCGGCCTGCGCGGCGGACACAGGGCGTTCGAGGCGGAGCGGCAGAGCGCGTCCCTGCTGGAGGTGGAGGAGTCCGCCGGGGTCATGGTCTGAGCGGGCCGGCCGCGTCCAGCCGGGCCAGGTCCTCCGGGCCCAGCACCAGGTCGGCGGCCAGGGCGGAGTCCCGGGCGCTCTGCGGGCGGGAGGCTCCCGGGACCGGGATGACCGTGGGGGCGAGTGCCGACAGCCAGGCGAGGGCCACCCGCTGAGGGCTCACGGCGTGCTCCCGCGCCACCGCGCGAAAGGCCCCGAACCGCTCCCGCGAACCGTCGGCGCTCCCGCCGCCGGACGGGCCGTCCAGGGAACTGCGGGAGATGCCGCCCAGCGGGCTCCAGGGCAGGAAGGCGAGTCCCAGCTCGGCGCAGAGGCGCAGTTCCGGGTCGCTGTCGCGCACCGCGGGGGAGTACCGGTTCTGGACCGAGACCAGCCGGTCGCCGAGGATCGCGTGGGCCCGGCGGATCTGGTCCGCGTCGGTGTTGGATACGCCGGCCAGCCGGATCGTGCCCGCGTCGATCAGCTCCCGCAGGGCGCCCACGGAGTCCTCGAAGGGGACGGCGGGATCGGGCTTGTGGAGCTGGTAGAGGCCGATCGCCTCCAGGCCCAGCCGCTTCAGGGAGGCCTCGGCCGCCGCCTTGAGGTGACGCGGGGATCCGTTCACCGTCCAGGAGCCGTCCGCGGGTCTGCCCCGGCCGCCCTTCGTGGCCACCAGGACGTCGGCGGTGTCACCCCCGTACGTCGCCAGGGCGCGGGCCACGAGCCGTTCGTTGTGGCCCGCCTCGCCGCCGGGCAGGTGGTACGAGTCCGCCGTGTCGACGAGTGTGACGCCCGCGTCGAGGGCCGCGTGCACCGTCGCCAGGGCCCGGCCCTCGTCCGGCCGTCCCTCGATGGACAAAGGCATCGCGCCGAGCCCCACCGCGCTCACCCGGAGCCCGCCCAGGGTGCGGTACCGCATGTCAGTCGTCCTTTCCGAGCGTCTCGGCCACGGCGCGCGGCAGCCAGGCCCGCGCCTCGCCGAAGGGGAAACCGAGCCGCGCGGCCCGGGAGTTGTCCATGCCGTAGGAACGGCGGAAGGAGAAGGGGGAGATCCCGCCCACCTCGACGGCCTCCAGGACCGTCCGGCCCGCCGGGACGCGCGCGGCGATCGCCTCGCACAACTCCCCTGTGGTCAGCGTCCCGTGGGAGGCCGCGTTGACCGGGCCGGTGAAGTCCTCGCCGACCGTCCAGAACATGAAGTCGGCGATCTCCTCGACGTGGATGTAGGTCGCCGGGTGGTTCACGGCGGGCACCGCGATCGCCTCGCCCGCGCCGATCCGGTCGGCGTAGTGCTCCAGCCGGCCCGTGAAGTCGTCGGCCCCGCCCAGCACATGGGCGACGCGCACGGCCACGTACGGGAACGCGGGAGCGGCCGCGAACACCGCCTCGGCCTGCCGCTTGCCCTCGCCGTAGTGCGCGTCCAGGAACTCCGCGTCGTCCCAGGGGAGTCCGGGGTCGACGGCGATGGTGCGGGCGTCGACGGCGTCCTCGCCGACCGGGTCCGCCGTGTCCTCGTACTCGTAGACCTCGACGGTCGACGTCATCACGTACCGGCGCGTGCGCCCCGCGAAGACCCGGCGGGCGATCTCCGCCTGCCGCGGCGTGTAGCAGACCTGGTCGACGACGACGTCGAACACCCGTGACCCCAGCGCCTTCTCCAGGGACTCCTCGTCGTCGCGGTCGGCGATCAGATGGACCGTCCCGGCGGGCGGCGCGGAGGAGCCGCGATTGACGACGGTGACCCGGTCGCCCGCCGCCACGAGCCGGGCTATGAGACGTTTTCCGAAATACCGGTTCCCGCCGATGACGCAGATCTCCCGCACGTCGCCCTCCCCCATTCCCCGCACCCGTGCCGCGGCCACCCGTGCGTACCGCTCCCCGTGCCGGGCACCGTTTCGCCGGGCGTTCACGGTGCTTCGGCCTGTGGTCATAATTCTCCCGTCGCAGGGGCCGGGACCGAAGGGGGAGACATGGGAGATCCGGCAGTCGCACCGAAAGAAACACGGCATCCGCGCGCCGTCTCCGGCGAAACGCCGGTGGGCTTCGACGCGCTCGACCGGCAGATCCTGGAACTGCTCCAGAGCGAGGGCCGCATCAAACTCAGCGAGCTGGGCCGCCGCGTCCGGCTGAGCCCGGCCGCCGTCGCGGAGCGGGTGCGCCGGCTGGAGGCGGCCGGAGCGATCACCGGCTACGGCGCCCAGGTCTCGGCGTCCCGCCTCGGCTACGGCATCCAGGCCTTCATCCGCGTCGATCCGCACGGCGGGTACACGCTGAAGCACCCGAGGACGCTGGAACTGCTGGCCCGCCCCGAGGTCACCGAGGCCCACCACGTCGTCGGCGAGGACTGCTGGATCCTCAAGGTCGCCGTCGAGGACACCATCCACCTGGAGGACGTCCTGGAACAGACCTCCGCGCTGGGGCGGACGACGACCTCGATCGTGCTGTCGTCCCCGGTGGACCGCAAGCCGCTGCTCCCGCGCACCTCACGCTGACCCACGCCGGGACGCCCCTCGCGGACCCTTGCCTTGACGTCGGCGTCAAGGACTACCGTCGGGGACATGCGAATCGGCGAGCTGGCCGCACGGGCCGGGACGACCACGCGGACCCTGCGCTACTACGAGTCGCGGGGGCTGCTGCCCGCGCGGCGGGGCGAGAACGGGTACCGCACGTACGACGAGCACGATCTGCGGCTGCTCCGGCAGATCAGGACGCTTCAGGACTTCGGGTTCGACCTGGAGGAGACGCGGCCGTTCGTGGAGTGTCTGCGGGCCGGACATCCCGAGGGCGACTCGTGCCCGGCGTCGCTGGACGTCTACCGGCGCAAGCTCGGCGAGCTCGACGCGCTCATCGACGAGCTGCGGTCGGTGCGGGCGCAGGTCGGCGAGCAGCTCGCGCGGGCGGAGCGGGCCCGTGACGAGCTGGCGGCCGACGCGGAGGTTCCGGGCGGTCCGGAACCCGTGTGCGAACTGGGAGGGCGGACGCGATGATCAGGGCGACAGGCGTGGCCGAGGTGACGGACGCGGACTTCGGGGCGGAGGTGATCGGCTCGGATCTGCCCGTGCTGGTGGAGTTCACGGCCGACTGGTGCCCGCCATGCCGGCAGATGGGCCCCGTGCTCAGCGAGCTGGCCTTCGAGGAGGCCGACCGGTTCAAGGTGGTCCAGCTCGACGTCGACACCAATCCTGAGACGACCCTGGCGTACGGCGTGCTCTCGATGCCGACGTTCATGGTCTTCCGTGCCGGTGAGCCCGTGAAGTCGATGGTGGGAGCCCGGGCCAAGCGACGGCTGCTCCAGGAGCTGGCCGACGTGCTCTGAGCCCACCCGGCGGAGAACCCGGCACCAGGCCCCCGGCGGCGCGCGCCCGGCACACAAAAAATCCCCTGGACAATTGCGTCCGGGGGATTTCTTTGCGTATATTCAATGATTCGCGACTTCGAAGATTCGAGTCGCGAAGAAGTTCAGTAGGCGCAGTATATCCGGGCGGGAGCAGAATTGTCAAACAAGGGATCGCACACAGAATTCCCCGACGATGAACTGCGAAGTGAGCAGGAATTCATCGACGGGTTGTACGCGCGTGTGGACGCCTTGCGCGGTGCCACCGAGGACTCCGTCGAGGACGCGCTCGCCCAGGGCAACACCCCCATGCAGGCCCGCCTCGAACGAGACGTCCTGGTCGCCGAACGCTCGGGCCTGCTGGCCGCGCTGAACGCCGTGGACGGCTCGCTCTGCTTCGGCCGCATCGACCTGTCCCCCGTGGCAGGGGCGCCCGCCGCAGGCGTCAGCCACCACATCGGCCGCATCGGCATCCGCGCCGACGACATCGAGCGCACCCCGATCCTCATCGACTGGCGGGCCCCGGTCGCCCGCCCCTTCTACCTGGCCACCGGACACACCCCGATGGGCCTGCGCCGCCGCCGGCACATCGGCACCGCCGGACGGCACGTCACCGACCTGCACGACGAGATTCTCGACCTCGGCGACCGCGAACGCACCGGCCACGAGGACCCGTCCGGCGACGCCGTGCTGCTCGCCGCGCTCAACTCGGCCCGCACCGGCCGCATGAGCGACATCGTGCAGACCATCCAGGCCGAGCAGGACCGGATCATCCGCGCACCGCACCGGGGCGTCATGGTCGTCGAGGGTGGACCCGGCACCGGCAAGACCGCTGTCGCCCTGCACCGCGCCGCCTACCTCCTGTACGAGCACCGCGAACTGCTCGCCAAGCGGGCCGTCCTGATCGTCGGCCCCAATCCGGCCTTCCTCGGCTACATCGGCGAGGTGCTGCCCTCGCTCGGCGAGACCGGCGTGCTGCTCTCCACCGTCGGTGAACTCTTCCCCGGCGTCCACGCGACCGCCGCCGACACCCCGGAGGCGGCCGCCGTGAAGGGCCGCGCCCGGATGGCCGACGTCCTCGCCGAGGTCGTCCGGGACCGGCAGGCCCTGCCCGACCCGGTGATCGCCATCGAGCACGACCGGGACGTCCTGATGCTCGACGCGGGCCTCGTCCGGGTCGCCCGGGACCGCACCCGCGCGGCCGGTCTGCCCCACAACATGGCCCGTGAACACTTCGAGGGCCACATCCTCAACACCCTCACCGACATGCTCGCCGAACGCATCGGCACGGACCCCTTCGACGGCTCCAACCTCCTCGACCCCAGCGACATCACCCAGATCCGCGACGAACTCGCAGAGAACCCCGAAGTCTGGTCGGCGATCGACCAGTTGTGGCCGAGACTGACCCCGCGGCGGCTCATCGCCGACTTCCTGGCCGACCCCTACGGCTACGTCCCCGACGAGGACGCGGCGGCCATCCTGCGCCCCTCGACCGGGGCCCGCGACTGGACCGCCGCGGACGTCCCGCTGCTGGACGAGGCGGCCGAACTCCTCGGCGAGGACGACCGGGTCGCCCGCGCGCTGGCCGACCGGGAGCGCCGTACGCAGATCGCCTACGCACAGGGCGTGCTGGACGTCTCCTACGCCTCGCGGACGTACGAGTTCGACGACAAGGACGAGGAGGACTCCGAGATCCTGTCCGCGCACAACATCATCGACGCCGAGCGGATGGCCGAGCGGCACGAGGAGGACGACCACCGCAGCGCCGCCGAGCGCGCCGCCGCCGACCGGACGTGGGCCTTCGGCCACATCATCGTGGACGAGGCGCAGGAGCTGTCGCCGATGGCGTGGCGGCTGCTGATGCGCCGCAGCCCCACGCGCTCCATGACGCTCGTCGGCGACCCCGCGCAGACCGCGGAGGCGGCCGGGGTCGGCTCGTGGGAGGAGATCCTCGCCCCCTACGTGCAGGACCGCTGGGAGCACACCCGGCTCGGCGTCAACTACCGCACCCCGTCCGAGATCATGGACGTCGCCGCCGGTGTCGTACGGGCCGAGCGCCCCGGGTTCGAGCCGCCGCGCTCCGTGCGGTCCACCGGGGTGAGGCCCTGGGCGCGGGAGGCCGGGGACGACCTGCCCGGCGCGGTCGCCAAGGCCGTCGCCGAACTGACCCCGGCCGAGGGCCGGCTCGCGGTGATCGCGCCCCGGGCCCTGCACTCCGCGCTCGCCGCGCGCCTGGACGGGGTGACGGCGGGCGGCGAACCCGACCTCACCCACACGGTCGTCCTCCTCGACCCCCGGCAGGCCAAGGGTCTCGAGTTCGACTCCGTCCTGGTGGTCGAGCCCGCGTCGTACGGGACGAGCGACCTGTACGTGGCGCTGACCAGGGCCACCCAGTCGCTGGGCGTCCTGTACACCGGCGAGCTGCCGGCCTCGCTGCGCGGCACGGGTCTGGAGTGAGGCCCCGCCCGGTTCCCGGCGGTGCGTCCGCCGGGAACCTGGGCGCGGACCGCGCCACCCGGAGGGGTCCTAGGCGGGCCGCAGCCACACGGTCGCGAGGGGCGGCAGGGTGAGCTGGATGCTGGCCGCGCGGCCGTGCCAGGCCGTGGGTTCGGGTTTGACCGGGTCGGGGTTGGTGACGTCGCCGCCGCCGTACTTCGCGGTGTCGGTGTTGAGGACCTCGTGCCAGGCCGGGATCTCCTCGGGGACGCCGAGGCGGTAGCCGTGGCGGACGGCGGGGGAGAAGTGCGAGACGGCGAGCAGCGGGGTGCCGTCGGCCGCGTGACGCAGGAACGCGAACACGTTGTCGTCGGCCGAGTCACCGGTGATCCAGGAGAAGCCGGACGGGTCCGTGTCGCGTTCCCACAGCGCGGGTTCGTGCCGGTAGACGGTGTTGAGGTCGCGGACGAGGTCCCGCACGCCACGGTGGTCGGGCTCGGCGCCGTAGGCCGGGTCGAGGAGCCACCAGTCCGGGCCGTGCGCCTCCGACCACTCCGCGCCCTGGGCGAACTCCTGCCCCATGAAGAGGAGTTGCTTGCCGGGGTGGGCCCACATGAAGGCGAGGTAGGCGCGGACGTTGGCGCGCTGCTGCCACCAGTCGCCGGGCATCTTGGAGACCAGCGAGCGTTTGCCGTGCACGACCTCGTCGTGGGAGATCGGCAGGACGTAGTTCTCGCTGTACGCGTACACCATCGAGAAGGTCATCTCGTCGTGGTGGTACTTGCGGTGCACCGGGTCGTGGGACACGTAGTCCAGCGAGTCGTGCATCCACCCCATGTTCCACTTCAGCCCGAACCCCAGACCGCCGAAGCCTCCGGGGCCGGTGTGGTGGGTGGCCCGGGTGACGCCGTCCCAGGCGGTGGACTCCTCGGCGACGGTGACGACACCGGGATTGCGGCGGTAGACGGTGGCGTTCATCTCCTGGAGGAAGGCCACCGCGTCCAGGTTCTCGCGCCCGCCGTGTTCGTTGGGGACCCACTGGCCGGGCTCGCGGGAGTAGTCCAGATAGAGCATGGAGGCGACGGCGTCGACCCGCAGGCCGTCGATGTGGAACTCCTCGCACCAGTACGTCGCGTTGGCGACGAGGAAGTTGCGGACCTCGCGGCGGCCGTAGTCGAATTCGAGCGTGCCCCAGTCGGGGTGGTCGGCGCGCCGGGGGTCGGCGTGTTCGTACAGCGGGCGGCCGTCGAACTCGGCGAGCGCCCACTCGTCGCGGGGGAAGTGCGCGGGCACCCAGTCCATGAGAACCCCGACCCCGGCCCGGTGCAGGGCGTCGACGAGGTGCTTGAAGTCGTCCGGGGTTCCCAGGCGCGCGGTGGGCGCGTAGAACCCGGTGACCTGATACCCCCACGAGCCGCCGAAGGGATGCTCGGCGACGGGCATCAGCTCGACATGGGTGAAGCCGAGGTCCGTGACGTAGGCGGGAAGCTGGTCCGCCAGTTGACGGTAAGTCAGACCCGGCCGCCAGGAGGGCAGATGCACCTCGTACACCGAGAACGGCGCCTCGTGGGCCGGCCGGTCGGCCCTCCTCTCCATCCACTCCGTGTCGCGCCACTCGTGGTGGGAGGCGTGGACGACCGACGAGGTGGCGGGCGGCGCCTCGGTGCGGCGGGCCATCGGGTCCGCGCGCAGGGTGCGGGAGCCGTCGGGGCGGGCGATGTCGAACTTGTAGAGCTCGCCCTCCCCGATCCCCGGAACGAACAGCTCCCACACCCCGGAGGAGCCCAGTGACCGCATCGGATGGCCCGTGCCGTCCCAGAAGTTGAAGCCTCCGGCCAGCCGCACCCCGCGCGCGTTCGGGGCCCACACCGTGAACCGCGTTCCGGTGACGCCCTGGTGCTCCATCGGCTCGGCGCCGAGCGCCCGCCACAGCTCCTCGTGCCGGCCCTCGCCGATCAGATGCAGATCCAGCTCGCCGAGCGCGGGCAGGAACCGGTACGCGTCCTCGGTCTCCAGCACCGTCCCCTCGTAGGCCACGACCAGCCGGTACGTGTCGGGGACCGCGCGCAACGGCAGCAGCCCCGAGAAGAACCCGTCCCCGTCGTCGCGCAGTTCCGCGCGCAGCTCGTCCGTCACGACCGTGACCCCGAGCGCGTACGGGCGAAAGGCCCGGAAGGCGACGCCGTCCGGCATCGGATGGGCGCCGAGCACCCCGTGCGGATCGTGGTGCGTGCCGTCGAGCAGCCGCAGGCGGTCCGCCGCGCCGAGACCGGCGGGATGCGCCGGCGCGACGGGGACATCGCCGCCGGCCCCCGGTCGCCCGGCGGGCCTCGTGTCTTCGGGGGCCGGTTCGTTCGCGCTGGTCTTCTTCGGAGTGTCGTCGGGCCGGGGGCGGGGCGTCACGGGCAGGGCCTCCTCGGGCGGTCGAGCTGGGGGCAGGGCACAGGGGGGTCAGGGTGATGCGGCCAGCCGCCGTACCGCCGCGAGCGGAACCGGCAGCCAGTCCGGGCGGTGCCGGGCCTCGTACACGACCTCGTACACCGCCTTGTCCGTCTCGAAGGCACGCAGTAATACGGGGTCCGTGCGCGGGTCGAAGCCGCTGACCTCGGCGTATCCGGTGCAGTAGGCGGCCCGGCAGGTGTCGGCCCAGCCGGACTGCGCCGGTGCCCCGGCCGCGCCCGGCGCCTGGGGCACGGAGTGGGCCGCGTAGTCGAAGGAGCGGAGCATGCCCGCGATGTCACGTGCCGGGGGCTGGGGCATCCGGCGCTCGGCGAGCGGTTTCGACGGTTCGCCCTCGAAGTCGATGAGCGACCACCCGCCGTCCGGGGAGCGCAGACACTGGCCGAGATGCAGATCGCCGTGGACGCGCTGCGCCGTCCACGTGTGGCCCTCGGCGGACAGGTCGGCCAGCGCCTCGAACGCCGTCCGCAGACCGGGTGCGTGGGGCCGGAGCACGGGCACCGCGTGCGCGGCGGCGTCCAGCCGCTCGGTCATCGCGTCGACGAGCGGCCGCACCTGGGCGTTGCCCAGGGTCACCACGGGCAGCGCGCGGGCCAGCGCCGTGTGCACCTCGGCGGTGGCCCGTCCCAGAGCCCGCGCCTCGGCGGCGAAGTCCTCGCCCTTGGCGAGTTCGCGCAGTGCCAGCTCCCAGCCGTCCGAGGCGCCCTGCACGAACGGCTGGAGCACGCCGAGGACGTACGACTGTCCGGACAGCTCGGTCCGCATCCAGGCCGTGGGTGCCGGAACCCGGGAACAGCCCTCGCGGGCCAGGGCCAGCGGCAGTTCGAGGTCGGGGTTGATCCCGGGGACGATGCGGCGCAGCAGCTTGAGGATGAACTTGTCCCCGTACACGACGGACGAGTTGGACTGCTCGGCGGTCATCATCCGCGGTACGAGGCCGGGCCGTATCTCCCGTCCGGTGTCCCGCTCGAAACGCAGCCCGCCGATGCGGGCCCGGGAGCGCAGGGCCTCCAGGAGCACATCGGCGGGCTGGGGGTCGTACAGGGCCTCGTACACCGTGCGTCCGGCGAGGGGCCCCTCGGTCAGGTGCCCGATCAGCGCCGGGGCGAGCCTCGGCGGCAGCGCCTCGCGTACACCGATCAGTAACTGGTAGCAGTCGCCGGGGACGGCCGGGGCGCCCGGCACGGGCGGCTGATGGGCCCGCGTCAGCAGGTGGAACAGCCCGAGCGGGCCCTTCGCCGGCAGCAACTCGGTGGCGGCGACCGCCGAGAGGCCGGTGACGGGCCGTCCCTTGCCGGCGAACCAGCGCTGCCGCGGCAGCCAGTCGCGCAGCAGGGGATCGAGGGAGGCCAGAAGGCCGGGACCTGGGGGCGCGGTGCGTGTGACGGCTTCCGACATGGGTCGCGTCCTTTCCCCGTGGTCGGGGTGTTACGTATGCGTGCCCCGACCGGCGCCGTGGAAACCGCCCCGCCCGGGGGCCTTTTCGGTCGGGTGGGCCCGGGAGATTTCCCTCGGACACGGCACAAGGGTGTCCAATTCCGGTGCGCGACACCAGACCTGGACACCCGTGCGCCGTTCACTCCGCCCGTGCCACGAGGGACCGGACCGGGGGGACCCGGGTCAGGCGGTGGTGTAGGCGAAGGTGAGGCGGATGTCCTTCGCGTGGTCCTTGGAGATCTTGTCGCCCGACTTCCTGGGCGTGAGCCAGAGTTCGTACTCGGCGGACTCACCCTGCTGATCGGCCGCCGCCTTCAGCACCGTCGTGCCCTTGACCAGCCGGACCTGTGCCGTGACCTTCCCGACGAGGTCGGAGGGCAGGCTGAGCGTGGCCGTGACCGACAGGTCGATGTCACCGGTGTTCCGCACCGTGAAGCCACCGACCATCTTGGCGCCGCTACCGGTGAACTCGATCTCCTTGTTCTTGTACGTGAAGACCGGGGCGGCGCTCGTGAACCAGTCGCTGGAGTTCAGGGCGGCGGTCTGCAGCCTGGCGGTCTTCGTGGGAGTGGGCGTGGGAGTAGGCGTCGGGGTGGACGTGGCAGTGGGCGTCGGGGTGGACGTCGGGGTGGACGTCGGAGTGGGAGTGGGCGTGGGTGTCGGGGTGGGAGGGAAGTCCGCCTCGACCGTGAAGGACCCTGTCACGGCGCTGGTGAACGTGGCGCCGCTGCTCACGCCGACAAGGCCAATGCCTCCCGCGGCCAGTACGAGTACCGCCGCGATCTTTCTCCGGTCGGAGATGGCCATTGGTGTAGCGCCCTTCTGATTGAGCTGGGGTCGGGTCTGCGCCCCGGTGAAGGGGTGCCATGGCGGTGAACGCCTTGGCCCACCCGGCCCGTCCGGCGCGGGGCCGGAGCGGACCGGGTGGGCTGGGGGTTCGCGTGGGACGCGCCCGGATCAGGCGGTGGCGTCGACGCGGAAGGTGACCTTGGCCGTCTTGCCGGAGGACTCGTTGCCGAGGTTCGTGGCCTTGATGACGACGCGGTACTGGACGTACTGGCCGGGCGCGACCGTGTCGGACCCGTCGGTGTCCCCGCCGGTGCGCTCCAGCGAGACCTTGACGTCGAGGTCGCCCGTACGCGCCACGCTCGCGTCGAACTTCACGGGAATGTCGCCGTGGTTCCAGACGGTGAGGTTGGAGTTGTTGAGCGGGACGGCGATGTCCTGCGTCGACGAGGTGATCAGCAGCGGCTTCTCGAGCGTGGCCGAGTGGCCGTCGTCGCCGATCGCCCAGCCGTCGGCCTGGATCGAGATCTTCGCCGTACCGGCCTTGACCGTGGACTCGGCGGTCACGGTGTCGGTGAACACGGCGCTGCTGCCGATGCTCACCAGACCGATGCTGCCGGCCAGGATCGCCGCGACGGCGACGGCCTTCTTCTTGTTGGAAATGGCCATGTGAAGGACCTCTCGGGAGCGGGGCTCCGGCGTGCGAGGGCGTCCGCCCGGCCCGGCCGGTGTCCCCGTAGGGTGGGTGCAGCGCCTGAACCCGCCGCGGGAGGGCAATCCCACGGCGGGTCGGTGGTCACTGGACTAGGGCGTTTCGCGGGGTGGGCCGGAGGTTCCGGCCGATGGAAGCGGTCGGAAACCGCTCCGGCCCACTCACGCGGGGGTGGATCAGGAGGTGGCGGTGACCTTGACGGCGACCGAACCGGTCAGGTTCTGCCAGGAGTTGTCGAGGTTCTTGACCTCGATCTCCACCTTGTAGGTGGCCTTGGCGCCCTTGTTCAGCCAGGTCGTGTCGGTGGCGGCGTCGACGCGCGTCACCTTCACGTTGAGGGCGCCGCCCAGGTCGCCGCTCTTCACGACGTCGAACGCGACGCCCGCACCGGCGGTGCCGTCGTTCTCGACGGTGAAGTTGGTGACCAGACGGCTGGTGGAGGAGCCCAGGAGCTGCTCGCCCTCGAGGACGGCGTAGTTGCCGGACACGATGTTCCAGGCCGACGTGCCGCCCCAGGTGTAGGTGGCGTGCGGCGCGACACCGTCGTACGCCGAGGTGGCGCCTTCGGCCTTGACGATGTTGAGGTCGGCGTGGCCGGAGCGCAGGTCCGTCTGCGCGGTGACCGTGTCGGTGAAGGTGGCGCCGGCGCCGGCGCCGATGAGGGCGAGGCTGCCGACGGCGATCGCGGCGGCGGCGATCGTCTTCTTCTTGGCGGTAATGGCCACGGTGTGGGCCCTTCTGTTGGATGGGTGAGGCTTCGGGCTTGCGCCCAGGGCAGGACGCGGCTCCTCCTGGCGGCCCACTGGCTGGGTGCCGCCCGGCGTCGTGTCACGGGAAGGGATCCCGTCGCCCTATGGGGTGGTGGTCTGTGGGGTGGGCTTCTTCGGGCGCCACAGCAGGACGACGGTGCCGCCCACGATCAGCACGGCGGCCGCGCCGAGCAGCACCCTGAAGCCGGTTTCGGTGTGGATCGAGGTGACGACGTAGCCGATGTACGGCACGTCGTGGCGGACGATCCAGGCGGTGTCGTCCTTGGGACGGACGTGCCAGGGGTCCTTGGTCCGGTTGGCGTCGCCCTTGGTCTCGAGGACCGGGCCCTGCGCGGAGCGCGTGATCTTCACGATCCGGTGGACGACCTGGCGGTCCGGCTCGTCCGGGCGGTGGAAGATAACGATGTCACCGACCTTCAGTGACGTCACCGGCTCCCGCTGCGCGATCACGACGCTCCCGGTCGGCAGCTTCGGCTCCATGCTGCCGCTGAGAACCGAACTGGCCTCCCATTTACCGGACTTGACCGCGACCGCCGCCACCGCGAAGCCGACGGCGAGCAGGACGACCACGAGACTCAGCAGGGCCGAGAGGACCCGGTGGGCCCAGTGCCGGCGCCGGGGCGGCCGCTCGGCGGCCGGCGTCCCGGCGGGCTCCGCCGTCGCACTGCGTACTGCCAGCTTCAACTGTTCTCTCCTGCGGACGAGTTCGGGCCTGTGGAGCGCGCGGAGACGCGCGGAGAAGCGAGGTCGCGGAGCCTCCGGGGAGGCGCGGGGGAATGTCGCTCGGGGGCTTGCGCATCCCCCGCGCCGGCTGGGGGAAGAGCCGCGGAGTCCGCGGGATCTCCGTGTCCGAGTGCGGGTCGGACGGAGGGCGGCGACAGGACGGGCCCTTGTCCGGGAGACAGAGCGGGTTCCCGGGTCGTCCCGTCGCCGCGGTCTTCACGAAATGCGCACGACGTCGGGCCGGGGGCCGGCCGGCCATGAGGCCGCCCGTCGGTGCGGGGCACCGGTCCGCCGTGACGAAGAGCCGCTATAAAGCGGTACCTGGCCTGGACAATCTCATCCACTCCCGCGCTGTGCGCATGCCGTGAACTCCCCCCCAGGGAGTGGCCTCCGTCGAGGCGGCCAAGATCAGATTAGGGGTGTGTGCGCATGGTGGGAAGTGTGTGGATGAAGTGTGGAGGCCGCGTTATCGAAACGTGATGTTCCGGCGGTTTGAAGGGGGTGAGACGGCCGCAGTTGCGGCTTCCGGGGAGTGTGCCCGGATCTGTTGGACGCCGGGCCGAAGGCCGGGATTCGGCGGGCATGTCATGACGTGACCAGGGCCAACGGCCGCGTCCGGAACCCTGGTCGGGCTCCGGACGACGTCCTTTGCGGGGAATTGCGGCGTGCTAGCCGGCTTCCTTCCGGAGCCGGAACCAGTAGAAGCCGTGGCCGGCGAGGGTCAGCAGGTAGGGCAGTTCGCCGATGGCGGGGAAGCGCACGCCGCCGATGAGCTCGACCGGGTGCCTGCCGTTGAAGGCGCGCAGGTCGAGCTCGGTGGGCTGGGCGAAGCGCGAGAAGTTGTGCACGCACAGCACCAGATCGTCGTCCTCCTCGCCCTCGACCGAGGGTGCCTCGCGCAGGAAGGCGAGGACGGCGGGGTTGGAGGAGGGGAGTTCGGTGTAGGAGCCGAGTCCGAAGGCCTTGTTCTGTTTGCGGATCTCGATCATGCGGCGGGTCCAGTGGAGCAGCGAGGAGGGCGACGACATGGACGCCTCGACGTTGGTGACCTGGTAGCCGTAGACGGGGTCCATGATCGTGGGGAGGAAGAGGCGGCCGGGGTCGCTGGAGGAGAAGCCGGCGTTGCGGTCGGGTGTCCACTGCATGGGGGTGCGCACCGCGTCGCGGTCGCCGAGCCAGATGTTGTCGCCCATGCCGATCTCGTCGCCGTAGTAGAGGATCGGCGATCCGGGCAGGGAGAGCAGCAGGGCGGTGAAGAGTTCGATCTGGTTGCGGTCGTTGTCGAGGAGGGGGGCGAGGCGGCGGCGGATGCCGATGTTGGCGCGCATACGCGGGTCTTTCGCGTATTCGGCGTACATGTAGTCGCGTTCTTCGTCGGTGACCATTTCGAGGGTGAGCTCGTCGTGGTTGCGCAGGAAGATGCCCCATTGGCAGTTGCCGGGGATGGCGGGGGTCTTGGCGAGGATTTCCGAGACGGGGTAGCGGGACTCGCGGCGGACGGCCATGAAGATGCGGGGCATGACGGGGAAGTGGAAGGCCATGTGGCATTCGTCGCCGCCGGAGGGGAAGTCGCCGAAGTAGTCGACGACGTCCTCGGGCCATTGGTTCGCCTCGGCCAGCAGCACCGTGTCCGGATAGTGCGTGTCGATCTCCTTGCGCACCCGCTTGAGGAACTCGTGGGTCGCAGGAAGGTTTTCGCAGTTCGTTCCCTCGACCTGGTACAGATACGGCACCGCGTCGAGGCGGAACCCGTCGATCCCCAGGTCCAGCCAGAACCGCAGCGCGGAGATGATCTCCTCCTGGACGGCCGGGTTCTCGTAGTTGAGGTCGGGCTGGTGGGAGAAGAAGCGGTGCCAGTAGTACTGCTTGCGGACGGGGTCGAAGGTCCA